>JBBSSG010000006.1:0-43404 GCA_038242295.1 Mycobacteriales bacterium
GACAAGGCGGGCGTGCCTGCCGTCGTCCTCAATGCCAAGAACGACGCGGAGGAGGCCGACGTCATCGCCCGTGCCGGCATGCGGGATGCCGTCACCGTCTCCACTCAGATCGCCGGACGCGGCACCGACATCAAGCTCGGCGGCCCGAGCGCCGCGGACAGTTCGCTCAAAGACGCGGTCGTCGATCTCGGCGGTCTAATGGTCGTGGGTACCGGCCGACACGCTACCGAGAGGCTCGACAATCAACTGCGCGGACGCGCGGGCAGACAAGGAGACCCGGGGCGGTCCGTCTTCTTCTCCAGCTGGGAAGACGACGTGGTGACGGCACATCTGGGAACCAAGGAACTACCGAAAAAGCACGATGAATCCGGGCTTGTCACCTCGCGGGGCGTAGCGGCCAAGATCGATCATGCGCAGCGGATCGCCGAAGGCGCGATGCTCGAAGTCCATTCGCGCACCTGGCGATACAACCAGTTGACGGCGCAGCATCGAGACATCCTCGACCGTCGCCGCACCTCGCTGCTCGAGACTTCGGAGGCGCTGGAACTACTCGAATCAGCGGCACCCGATCGAGCTACGGAACTACGAAAGACAGTCCCCGAGGAAACCCTCGTCGTCGCGGCGCGTCGAATAGTGCTGCACCATCTCGACCGGTCATGGTCGGAATATCTGGCTCACTTGGCGGATGTGCGTGAAAGCATTCACCTCCGGGCGCTGGGTCGCGAGAACCCGCTCGACGAATACCACCGAATCGCCGTCGACGCGTTCAAGACCGTGGCCGACAAGGCGATCGAGCAGGCCACCGCGACGTTCGAGTCCGCGACGATCTCCGCAGAAGGAGTCGATCTCGACGAAGCCGGGCTGCATCGGCCGACATCGACCTGGACGTACATGGTGCACGACAATCCGTTCGCGAACAGCACGGCGAACAACGCTGGATTGGGCGCAATCTTCGGAGGCTGAGCTGGCCTACGCTCTGGCGCGCGCGCCCAACTTGTGTCGGACGCCGTCGACGAACAGTCCGAGGCCGAAGTCGAATCGACTTGTCGGATCGGGTCTTTCGAACAGTGGGGATGCCCCCTCGGCAAGGGCACCGACGGAGTCCATCTGCATTCGTGACTGTTCGTCGACGGTCTGGCCCAGGATGTAATACAGCAATGTCTCTGCCGTCAGCTCCGATTGATCGCGCGGTAGACCTGCTCGAATGCACACTGCGGCGATTCGTTCCCGGATGCGGTTGGTGACCAGTCGTGAAGCGTAGGTGGCTGCCACAAGTTCGGCGCCGTCGCGACGGGAGAGCAGTGCGTTCCGGAGGCGATGCGCCAATTCGTCGAGTTGGCTGTCCCACTCGGACTGATCCGGGGCGGCGTCGACGCTATCGAGGATGCTGTCGGCAATAGCTCCCAACAGCGATTGTTTGTTGGGGAAATGCCAATACAGCGCTCCGGGCTGTACATGAAGGGCGGTGGCGAGGCGACGCATCGTCAGATCTCCCAGGCCGTACTCGTCGAGGATCGAGATTGCTCCATCGAGAACGTCTGCTCTGCGCAGTTGCACTCCGCACTCCTGTTCGTGTGTCGGCTTTGACAGTAATCGACGCCAAGCATAACCTGAACGCCGTTCAACTTGAACGGTGTTCAAGTATCCTAGAAATCCAGTGCAGGAGCTGTTCGTGACGCAAGGATCAGTAGCAACCGACATTCTCGATATCGCGCGAGAGCAGGTCCTCTCTCTCGGGGTGGGCCTGACCCAGGCACAGATACTCGACGTACTGCGGCTACCCGACGATCGACTGGAAGAATCACTGGCACTTGCCCACGACGTTCGTATGGCGTGGTGCGGACCGGAGATCGAGGTCGAAGGGATCATCAGTCTCAAGACCGGCGGTTGTCCGGAGGATTGTCACTTCTGCTCCCAGTCGGGACTGTTTCAATCACCGGTTCGGGCAGCACAACTCGACATTCCGAGCCTGGTAGAGGCTGCGAAGCAGACCGCGAAGTCAGGGGCAACCGAGTTCTGCATCGTCGCTGCCGTTCGTGGGCCCGACGCACGCCTGCTTGCCCAGGTGTCTGCTGGGATCGAAGCGATCCGCAACGAGGTCGAGATCGATATCGCCTGCTCGCTCGGGATGCTCACTCAGGAGCAGGTCGATCAACTCGCCGCGATGGGCGTGCACCGGTACAACCACAATCTGGAGACGGCGCGTTCTCACTTCCCGAAGGTCGTCACCACGCATACGTGGGAGGAACGACGGGAGACACTCCGCATGGTTCGTGCCGCTGGAATGGAAGTGTGCTGCGGCGGGATTCTGGGGATGGGGGAGACGCTTGAGCAGCGCGCAGAGTTCGCTTTCGACCTCGCCGGTCTGGAGCCGGACGAAGTGCCGCTCAACTTTCTGAACCCTCGGCCAGGAACGCCCTTCGGCAATCTCGACGTACTTCCAGCATCGGAAGCGTTGCGAGCGGTGGCGGCCTTTCGGTTGGCGCTACCGCGCACGATCCTGCGTTTCGGAGGCGGTCGCGAGATCACCCTCGGTGATCTCGGCGCGCAACAGGGAATCCTGGGAGGCATCAACGCCGTCATCGTCGGGAACTATCTCACCACCCTCGGACGCCCGGCGGAGAACGATCTCGAACTACTCGATTCGCTGCGGATGCCGATCAAAGCACTGAATTCGACCATCTAAGGTGGATGGCGTGACGAGCGAGCTGCGCTACAACCCCTATACGGGCACAGCGGTGACGCCTGGAGAAACCGACTCGGTGCAGGACGCCGTTCGTCTCGGGCTGGAACCACCGCGGTACTGCGCCGAGTGTGGGCGAAGAATGGTGGTGCAGGTTCTGCCGAACGGTTGGACGTCCCTCTGCTCGCGCCACGGCGCTTATGACTCGTCGGCCCTCGGTCAGCGATGACGACCAACCCGGACGAGCAACAATCGGCGACCCCGCCGTGGAAGATGATCGCATCGGCTATTGCCGTATCGGTTGTCCTCGGAGTGGTGGGCGGTTTCGTGTGGGCGTTGCTCGCCCCACCCGAGCAGTTCGTCGTCGTATCAGCGGGCCGGGGAGCAGCACTCACCGGCGAAAGTCTGCACCGATTCGACTCGATCGCACTCTTTGTGTGCATCGCGTTCAGTGTTGGAGTCGTAGTGCCCGTGATGTTCTGGATGCACAGAAGCATACGAGGTCCGCTTCTGTGCCTGGGGCTTCTGGTCGGCGCAGCAGCAGGTTCGGCGGCGACGCTCGGCATCGGAATCTGGGTCGCTCAGCTGGTTCATCCGAGACCGGACGACCCCGCGGTGGGCGCCGTGGTCGCCGTCGCACCCGGCTTCGAAACCCCACTGGTGCTTCTCGTTCAAGCGCTGACGACTTCGCTCGTGCTGTTGTTGCTTGCCGCGATGAACCCACACGACGATCTCAGGTCCACCCCGCATGACGACGAATCCGACGAGACGGACGCAGCCGGCTGGCCGCTCGAATCCGACCGGGCCAGCTGAGCGACGGGTCAGCTGGGTGGCCGTAGGGCCGCGAATTCGTCCGTCACGCGCAGCGACGAGTCAGCGAATCGAAACAGTGCGGGTGGCCTGCCTCCGGACCTTCCCGACGGGGAGGTCCGGCCCGTCGGTTCGATGACCTTTCGGCGTCCGAGGACTCGCTGCAAGTTGGTCGCGTCTACGGGGTACCCGAGCGCTGCCGTGTAGATCTCACGGAGCGTCGACATTGCGAACTCCACGGGTGCCAACGCGAATCCGATGTTCGTATAGGACAGTTTCGCGATCAATCGTGTGTGTGCGTGAAGGACGACGGTGCCATGGTCGAAGGATGTCTCGGGTAGCCGGGCAACGGGATGCCAAGCGGTGTCCGTCGGCAACTGAGGATCCGTCGAAATGGGGACGAGTCCCAAGAAGTTCGAGGCGATTCGTCTATCTCCGGGGACTCGGTCCGGGTTGCTGAAGATCGACAGCTGCTCCAAGTGTGCAACTTTGCATACATCTACCTTCTCGGCAAGTTGGCGGCGAGCGGAGGTGGGAAGGTCCTCGTCGTCTTCGAGCACCCCGCCGGGCAGCGACCAAGATCCAGACTCTGGTTCGAGTGCTCGCTGCCAGAGCAGCACTGCCAGTTCAGGACCTTGACCTGCGGAGAAGGTTCTAGCCTGGAATACCGCGATGAGTACTTCATGCACAGTGCTACGATCAAGCATGTTTTCGATTGTAAGTCGAAAACCCCAACGAAGGAAATCCGGACGTACCGGGCCGGAGGATCGGTGAAGGAGTACCGCCATGGCGAGCAATGCAACCCGGCTCCGAGGCAGTGGTTCGGCAGTAGCTGAATCGGTGTGGGAGGGCGTCGCGAACATCGTCGACGGTCCCGGAGGTTTCACAGGCGTCGAGCCGACCGAAGAGTGGGCCGCGGAGATCAAACGTTTGGCACGCAAGCGAGGCGCAACGTTGCTGGCGCACAATTACCAGCTGCCTGCCATTCAGGATGTTGCCGATCACGTGGGAGATTCACTGGCTCTCTCGCGCCTCGCCGCGGAAGTTCCTGAGGACGAGATCGTCTTCTGTGGAGTGCATTTCATGGCCGAAACTGCCAAGATCCTCAGCCCGTCGAAGACGGTGCTGATCCCGGACCAGCGAGCGGGATGCTCCCTGGCCGACTCGATCACTGCGGAACAGTTGCGGGAGTGGAAAGCGGACTACCCACAGGCAGTTGTCGTGTCATACGTCAACACGACCGCTGAGGTCAAGGCGCTCACCGACATCTGCTGCACATCATCGAACGCCGCCGAAGTCGTTCAGTCCATCGACCCCAGCCGCGACATCCTCTTCCTCCCCGACCAATTCCTCGGCGCCCACGTCAAGCGCATCACCAAGCGTGAGAACCTGCACATCTGGGCAGGGGAGTGCCACGTCCACGCCGGTATCAACGGTGACGAATTGGCCGAGAAGTCGCGTAGTCATCCTGACGCCGAACTGTACGTCCACCCTGAATGTGGTTGTGCGACATCAGCTCTGTATCTCGCCGGCGAAGGCTTCGTCGCTCCCGACAAGGTGAAGATCCTCTCGACGGGTGGCATGCTCGACGCCGCACGTACCACCGGGGCGAAGCAGGTGCTGGTTGCAACCGAGATCGGCATGCTTCACCAGCTTCGGCGAGCGGCACCGGATGTCGATTTCCAAGCCGTCAACGATCGCGCATCCTGCGGATACATGAAGATGATCACGCCTGCCGCGCTGCTCCGCTGCCTCGTCGAAGGTAAAGACGAGGTACACGTCGATCCGGTGACCGCCCACGCCGCTAGCAAATCAGTGCAGCGCATGATCGAGATCGGCAATCCCGGCGGCGGCGAGTGAAGAACCCCGATCGGCCGCCGGGGAGGAGCAACTTTTCTGAGCCGTCGCTGACCTGGGAGGCATCCGCCGATCTTGTCGTCGTCGGAGGTGGCGTCGCCGGACGTAGCGCAGCCCTCTCGGCGAGCCGCCGCGGCCTTCGGGTTGTGATGGTGCTCGAGGGCGGCTCAACGGATACGGCCACGCAATACGCGCAAGGCGGTATTGCTGTCTCGGGAATGACCGACCATTCTTCGGGGCCAGGTTCGGTGCCGAGTGACTCGATCGACTCCCATGTGCGGGACACCTGCGCGGCTGGTGCCGGCTTGTGCGCCGAGGAGGCGGTGCGGTCGATCGTGTCCGGTGGCCCTGACGCGCTTGCCGCTCTCGAAGCTTTCGGAGCAGTCTTCGATCGAGGACCAGGCGGTGGGCTCGCGCGCACTCGTGAGGGCGGGCATTCTTCTCGGCGGATCGTCCACGCAGGTGGAGACGCGACTGGCGCCGAAGTGCAACGGGCACTGAATGCGGAGGGTGGGGAGAAGTCGAGTCTTGTCGTGATGTTCGACACCTCTGCCGTTCGAGTTCTTACCTCGAGGGGAGAGGCAACCGGGATTTTGGCGTTGTCCGCCGAGGGGTATGGCGTTATCCATGCGCCCGCAGTGCTTCTGGCGACGGGTGGTTTGGGCCAGCTCTACTCATGTAGTACCAATCCTCCGGGGGCAACGGCCGACGGTATTGCGCTGGCACTCGGCGCCGGAGCTGAGATTGCGGACCTCGAGTTCGTCCAATTTCACCCGACGGTCTTGTTCGCAGCGGGTTCGGCGGGTCGTCGCCCATTGGTGAGCGAAGCGGTACGCGGAGAGGGAGCCCATCTCGTCGACCTCGACGGCGTGCGGTTCATGACAGGTGTTCACTCGCTCGGGGATCTCGCTCCGCGTGACGTGGTCTCGCGCGCGATCGCCGAGCGGCTGCATTCCTCGGGGACCGACCACGTGATGCTGGATGCGCGCTCGATCCGCAGCTTCCACACCAGATTTCCCACAGTGACGGCATCCTGCCTGGCGGTAGGGATAGATCCACTCGATCAGCTGATACCGGTGGCTCCTGCTGCGCACTATTCGTGCGGAGGGGTGGTGACGGACGTGTTGGGACGCACATCGGTACCGGGACTGTTCGCAGCAGGTGAGGTCGCTCGTACAGGACTGAACGGTGCAAATCGCCTTGCGTCCAACAGTCTTCTGGAAGGACTCGTCGTGGGCGAGCGGGCAGGTGCCGCGGCGCAGGAGCGGCGAGGTCGTTGGATTGCGCAGTCGGATCTGGCATTGCCGTCGACTCGGTACGTCCCGCGTCCGGATCTGCAGAACCTGATGACCGAATACGCCGGGGTGGTTCGTGATGGTTCGGGACTCGACCTCGCTGCCTCGACTCTGATGTCGTCGACCCGTGATTGTGTAGGAGCGGCGAGGTGGGAGGACGCCGCGCTCACTACAGCGGCGTCGGCACTGGTTCTCGCAGCCTCAAAACGCAGGGAGAGTCGCGGATGCCACACACGCAGCGACTACCCACAGATGTCACAAGACGCGCCGCGCAGCATAGGAATTCGACAGACTCCGGACGGAGAACTCGTAGCCTCGGCATCGATTGGTCCGGTGCGTCCGCAAACAATGACAGGAGTGAGTTGAACGTGAACGCCTTAGAGGCACAGGGGCTCGCCCCTGAGGAGGTACGCGGGCTCATTCGCACCGCGCTCGCCGAGGACCTCCGTTACGGACCGGACGTGACCACGATGGCGACTGTTCAGCCCGATGCGGTGGCGACGGCGTCCGTCGTGACGCGTCAGTACGGGACCATCGCTGGACTCGATGTAGGGCTGATCGTCCTCGACGAGGTACTCGGGGCAGATGCGTACGAGGTGACAAGCCGGGTCGACGATGGTGCGAGTGTGGTTCCGGGCCAATCTGTGTTGACGGTGACCGCATCGACTCGCGGCTTGTTGACCGCCGAACGCACAATGCTGAACTTGCTGTGCCACCTTTCCGGTATCGCCACGACCACTGCCGCGTGGGTTGCCGAGGTCGCCGATACCGATACGAAGATCCGCGACAGCCGCAAGACCCTGCCAGGCTTGAGGTCTCTGCAGAAATACGCAGTCAGAGCCGGCGGCGGGGTAAATCATCGGATGGGGCTCGGCGACGCTGCTCTGATCAAGGACAATCACGTCGCCGCTGCAGGCTCGGTGGTCGCTGCGTTGAGGGCGGTGCGGCTCGCCGCGCCGGACATCGAGTGCGAAGTCGAGGTCGACAGTCTCGAACAATTGGACGAGGTGCTGGCCGAAAGCGCCGAATTGGTGTTGCTGGATAATTTTGCACTCTGGCAAACCCAGATGGCCGTGCAGCGTCGCGAGAAGATATCGCCGAAAACTCGACTCGAATCCTCCGGCGGGCTGACTCTGGATGTGGCCCACGACTACGCGAAGACGGGCGTCGACCTTCTCGCTGTCGGTGGGCTCACTCACTCGGTGACCGTGTTGGATCTCGGCCTGGATATGTGAGTTCCCCCCGATCTTGTAGGTTGAAGCACCAATGTCCGAAATGCAGAGTGTCCGCCTCGACAGCTGGATCTGGGCGGTTCGAATGTTCAAGACACGGTCCGCGGCGGCTGCCGCATGTCGGTCGGGGCACGTACGGGTCAACGGCACGCCTGCCAAAGCGGGCCAGCGTATCGGCCCGGACGACGAGATCAGACTTCGGATCGACGGTCTGGAGAAGATCGTCATCGTCACCCGCCTGGTCGCCAAGCGAGTCGGGGCACCCGTTGCGGCCGAATGCATGATTGACCGCAGTCCGCCGCCGCCGTCGAAGGAGGCGATGGCTTCGCAGCCTCGTCGGGACCGAGGGGCCGGCCGCCCGACCAAACGGGATCGACGAGACCTCGACAAGCTCCGCGGAATGGAGCTCTAACCGCGCTTTGGGCGGTTACCTCTCGCGGGAGCCTTTCGCTGATTTTTCGTCGGCGCGGACTGATGCTTCTTCTTTTTCGTACTCGGTCCACTCGACTTACCTGCTCCGGCCGATTTTCTAGAAGCGGCCCCGTTTGCTTCGGGCGAGGTACCTCTCGAGCTTCGTACCGATCGTCCGCGCACGATGCCGTGAAACTGCTCAACATTGTCCGTGGTCTTCGCGGATGGCCACGCGATTGCGATCGGCGATCCGGCGAGGCCGTCGACCGGGCGATAGACGAGGTCTTTGCGGGCATGTAGACGCGCAATGGACTGGGGAACGACAGCGACGCCGAGGCCGGCGGCCACATATTCGATCAGCTCGGCATTCGACTCGATCGGTGGGAGCGGTGCGCGTGTGCCCGCCTCTATCTCGGTCGCGAGCGCGGCCCATTCCGGAAATTCGTCCGCTTCGTGCAGGAGGTGTTCGTCTGCGAGGTCGGACACCGCGATGCGGTCGAACGCAGCAATAGGATGGTCCTTCGAGACGACCACGACCGGCACTTCTTCGTACAGTCCGATCACGCTGAGCTCGTCGCGGTCGATCGGCAGCCGTACAAATCCGACGTCGATCGAGCCGTCGTGCAGCATGCGCACTTGAGAATCGAGTGTGGTCGGGACGAGGCGTAGTTCGGTGTCGGGAAATCTCTCGTTCCAGATTCGCACCCACTTCGCGGGCGTGACCCCCTCGGCGTATCCGACGGTCAGAGTGTGCGCCGCCAAGTGTCTCTGCGCCGCCTCCTCGCGGCGACGCTCGGCGTCCTTGGCTACGGCGATTCGCGCTGTTTCCAGGAATTCCGCGCCGCGGTCCGTTAACCGGGTCGGCGACTCGTCAGGTACGAACAGCGGGTACCCAAGTTCGGTTTCGAGTTCGTTGACCGCCTTGCTCAGCTTTGTCCGGGCGATGTTGAGTGCCTTCGCAGCACGCGCGAAATGCAGTTCTTCTGCAACGGCGATGTACCAGCGGAGTGTCTGCGCCTCGAAGTTCACTGCCCGAGCCTAGGCGAGAGACTGTGCCGCAAACGACCGTGGCAGTCGAAGCCGCCTGCGGGCAGATAGGCTTAGGTGGTGAGCCCGGAGACGAAGCAGCAGCACATGAAGCCCCTGACCGCGGCGAACAAGCTCGGTATCTACCTCCAAGCAGCACCGGAGGAGTTTCAAAACACATCTGTGTCTCGGTCCGAACTGGACGAGTTGCGAAAGAATCCGCCGCAGTGGCTTACCGATCTGCAGGAAAACGGTCCATTCCCCAAGGACGTCATCGCTCGCAAGTTGGGTATATCGATCGCGGGACTGGCCCGCGCCGAAGTTACCGAGGCGTTGACAGCTGAGGCCGTCGCTGCGCTCGAGGAGAACCCGCCCGAGTGGCTGGTGCGTGAGCGCAAGACGCAAGCAGAGGTTCGCGCCGAGGCCGAGCGAGTCAAAGCCAAGGACGAGGCTCGCCGCGCGGCAACGAACCGTCCTCAGAAGCACCGGAAGTAATTCAGCCGGCGATTACGCCGTCGAGGTAAAGCCATCGTCCGCTCTCGCGAACGAATCGACTGGCTTCGCGGAACACACCGTTGCCGTCAGGATGCTTGTAGAACGCACTGAACTCGACCGTCCCCTCCGAGTCCATCAGCGCTCCTGCGCGAGTGCTGTGGATGTCGAGGCGATACCAACGCTGTAGTGGATCGAGTTCGAGCGTTGCGGGCGCATTCGCGGCATGCCAGGTCCACAGAAGATAGTCCGCGTCCCCGACGCTGAACGCACTGAACCGTGACCTCATCAGATGTTCGGCGGTGGGGGGTAGTGCGTCACCCCGCAAAAAGGGCCCGCAGCACACGTCGAATTTCTCGCCGCGCAGGCAAGGGCACCGACCTCGTACTGCGATCACTCGTGCACGACCTCGACGTCGTACATTTCGAATTCACGCTTGGTCATTGTCTGTCCTCCTGAGATGTGGCAGCAATGATGCGCCGACGGAGTCATTGAACATCGCCACCGAGCAATCTCCCGAATTGAACGACAAGATCGCGGGTATAGAGGTGGGATGGCTTCCATACGAACGATCGACCAAGGCGAACGAGTCGTTGCACGACAGACCGAGGTGAAGGCCTCGGCGACAGATCTGTTTGCCATCGTCTCCGATCCGCATCGCCACGGGGAACTCGACGGATCCGGCACCGTCAAGGACACGGTGAAAGGTCCGCAGCGGCTCGAGAAGGGGGCGAAATTCTCGGTCGGAATGAAGCAGTACGGCGTGCCTTACCGGATCACAAGTACGGTGACGGACTTCGTCGACGGCGAAAAAACCAAGGTCATCGAGTGGCGGCATCCGATGGGTCACACCTGGCGGTGGGAGTTCGAGGAGAACCAGCCCGGGATCACCACGGTGACCGAAGCGTTTCGTTACGGCACGGCGAAGGCGCCCAAGCTGCTCGAGTTGATGAAGATGCCTGAGCAGAACGCGAAGGGGATCAGTTCGACATTGGCGAAGCTCTCCGCGAAGTATTCCTGACCCTGCTCGCGGGTGGTCCGTCCAGTGAGCTACTGGCACTCGATCCACCAAATTGTGAGTCCTTCGTCACATTTTGGTGGATCGAGTGCTACTCTTCGCCGAACTAAGTAGCGCCGCACGTGTCGGAAGGACGACGTGGACCCCAAACGAGCCATCGCAACCGCCACTGCCGCGCTACTCTGCGTGCTGACCCCGTCGATGATGACGTCAGGTGCGGCCTCGGCGCAAGAACTGCCTGTCGCATCCGCCCAATCTGCCGACGGATCGCGAATCGAATCGGTCACTCGAATCGACGACCGTCAGGTGAAGCTGGAGATCTACTCGGCGGCGATGGACCGGAACATCCCAGTTCAGGTGATGACTCCGGCAGACGGTTCGGTAGCGCGTCCTGTTCTTTATCTACTCAACGGCGCAGGCGGCGGCGAGGACTCAGCTTCGTGGCAGTCGCAGACAGACGCCGTGCAGTTCTTCCTCGACAAGAACGCCTTCGTAGTGACACCGCAGGAAGGCAAGTGGTCCTACTACACGGACTGGATCAGTGACGATCCCGTCCTCGGACGCAACAAGTGGCAGACATTCATCGGTGAGGAAATGCCACCGTTGATCGATGCGCAGTTCGACACGAACCGAACCCAATCGATCGCTGCGTTGTCGATGTCGGGCACCTCGGTGTTGAACCTCGCAATCGCATACCCCGGCCTCTACAAGGGCGTCGCGGCTTACAGCGGTTGCGCGCAGACCTCCGACCCGCTCTCTCAGCAGTTCGTCAAATTGGTCGTCGAGACCTACGGCGGCGGCAACGTCGAGAACATGTGGGGGCCCCTCGACGGTCCGGTGTGGCGCGAGAACGACCCACTGCTCAACGCCGAGAAGTTGCGCGGCACCGAGATTTACATGAGCACCGGAACTGGACTGCCCGGAATTCCGCACGACACACCGTTGAACCCTCGCTTCGAGGAGGGCAAAGCGAGACTGTTCCCAGACCAAATCCTGGTCGGAGGTGGTATCGAAGCGGTCGTGAACTTCTGCACCTCCAACATGGCCAAAGAGTTGTACCGGCTGGGAATCCCGGCGCAGGTGGACTTTCGGCCGGTCGGAACGCACTCGTGGGGTTACTGGCAGGACGACCTGCACAATTCCTGGCCGATGCTTGCGCGTTCGCTGGGAATCTGAGTCCGGGAAACTCGCTCGCGCGAGACCTGATCGGCGCCGTAAAATCTCGTCTATGGCGATCATTCCCGACTCCAAGAACTGGATCTGGGTCTTGGAACAGAGGCGCATTGTCGAGAGCCTCGCGCGTTACTACGTGCACGACCCGATTCATCTTCTTCTGGACGTGCGGCGTTAGCCGGTTCGCGTCCCAACTATCCTGGTAGTTCAACACAAGCATTGTGCTTTGTTTCGTCGAAGGGAAAACTATGCCTGCCCGTATCGAGCTCGCCCGCGTGGATCTACGTGGCCGAACTCCATCCACCGCCGAACTCCGCGGCGCTCTTCCCCGAGGTGGAGTGGATGTCGATGCGGTATTGCATCAGGTTCGGCCAGTCGTGGAGGCAGTGCGTGACCGCGGCGTCGACGCGGCGCTCGAGTTCTGTGACAAGTTCGACGGTGTCCGGCCCGAGCGAGTTCGGGTACCCGCCGCCGCGCTGGCCGAGGCGCTCGACGGGCTCGATCCTGCGGTACGAGAAGCGCTCGAGGTGGCAATCGAACGAACCCGCATCGTGCACACAGCCCAACGACGAACGGATACCACCACAGAGGTGGTCGCTGGTGGAACCGTCACCGAGCGTTGGGTGCCGGTCGAACGCGTCGGGCTCTACGTGCCCGGCGGCAACGCTGTCTACCCCTCGTCTGTGGTAATGAACGTCGTACCGGCGCAGATCGCGGGTGTCGACTCGCTCGTGGTCGCGTCCCCGCCGCAGGCAGGGTTCGGAGGCCTACCGCACCCGACGATTCTGGCAGCGGCGCAGCTTCTCGGTGTCGAGGAGGTCTGGGCCGTCGGCGGCGGTCAGGGTATTGCGCTGCTGACCTACGGCGGCACCGATACCGACGGCACCGAGTTGAATCCGGTCGACCTGATCACCGGTCCCGGAAATATCTATGTCACCGCAGCAAAGAGGCTTTGTCGGTCACTCATCGGCATCGACTCCGAGGCAGGCCCGACCGAGATTGCAATTCTGGCGGACAGCTCCGCCGACCCGGTGCACGTGGCAGCCGACATGATCAGCCAGGCCGAGCACGACGTCATGGCCGCGAGTGTCCTCGTCACCACCGATGTCGAGCTCGCTGACGCCGTCGACACCGCGCTTTCTGCGCAGTTGACCTTCACCAAGCATGCCGAACGCGTCATGGCCGCGCTCTCGGGTAAGCAGTCGGGCATCATCCTGGTCGACGGCATCGATCAGGGCCTCGCCGTCGTGAATGCCTACGCCGCCGAACACCTGGAAATTCAGACCGAGAACGCTGCCGAAGTCGCTGCTCGGGTGCGGAGCGCCGGCGCAATATTTGTCGGTGCATGGTCGCCGGTCAGCTTGGGCGATTATTGCGCCGGGTCCAACCACGTGCTCCCCACAGCCGGATGCGCACGTCATTCGTCGGGACTGAGTGTCCAGACGTTCCTGCGCGGGATCCATGTGGTCGACTACTCGGAGGCTGCATTGAAGGATGTCGCACGCCACGTGATCGCCCTCGCCGATGCCGAGGACCTGCCCGCCCACGGCGAAGCCGTCCGTCTTCGGTTCGAGGGGCTCTCATCGTGAGTGGCATTGCTGGGCAGGATCTTTCACTGGATGAGCTGCCGCTACGAAATGACCTACGGGGAAAGTCGGCCTACGGGGCTCCGCAGCTCACGGTGCCGGTGCAGCTGAACACCAACGAAAACCCGCATCCACCGACGCAGGCACTCATCGACGATGTCGCCGAGTCCGTCCGGCTCGCGGCGGGCCGGTTGCATCGTTACCCGGACCGCGACGCAACGGAATTGCGGACCGCGCTCGCGAAGTACCTCACCGGCCAGACCGGGTTCGACGTCGATACCTCCAACGTGTGGGCTGCCAACGGATCCAACGAAGTTCTCCAGCAACTGTTGCAAGCTTTCGGTGGACCAGGTCGGACGTCTCTCGGGTTCGTGCCGTCGTACTCGATGCACCCGATCATCGCTTCGGGGACGCAAACGGAGTGGATCGACGCCACGAGGTCCGCAGACTTCTCGCTCGACATCGATTATGCAGTCCAGGTCATCGCAGATCGGAACCCAGATGTCGTATTCGTGACCAGTCCGAACAATCCCACTGGTCACAGCATCCCCGCCGATGACCTACGTCGAATACTGGATGCTGCCAACGGAATTGTCATCTTGGACGAGGCATATTCGGAGTTCTCGTCACTTCCGAGCGCGATCGGCCTGCTGGCGAATTATCCGAACAAGTTGGTGGTGAGCCGGACGATGAGCAAAGCGTTCGCCTTCGCCGGGGGACGCCTCGGATACCTCGTCGCAGCTCCTGCTGTGGTCGAAGCAATGTTGTTGGTGCGCTTGCCGTATCACTTGTCGGTGCTCACTCAGGCCGCCGCACTGGCAGCGCTGCGGCATGCATCCGACACTCTGGGAAGTGTCGCGCAGTTGGCGTCTGAGCGTGATCGGGTTTCGGCTGCCCTCGCCGCGCAGGGGTACGACGTGATCCCCAGCGATGCAAATTTCGTTCTTTTCGGCAGATTCTCGGATGCGGCAACGACGTGGAAGCACTATCTCGACCACGGAGTGCTCATCAGAGATGTCGGCATCACCGGCTACCTTCGGACCACGATCGGCCTCGTGTCCGAGAACGATAGATTCCTCGAGGTAAGCGCATTACTCGTGCGTGACGACCTCGCCACTACTGGACAAACGAAGGCCAACCGATGACTACGACACCCAGAATTGCGCGCATCGAGCGGACGACCAAAGAATCCGACATCACCGTGGAGCTCAATCTCGACGGCACCGGCATCGTAGATATCTCCACCGGTATCCCGTTCTACGATCACATGCTCACCGCGCTCGGAACGCATTCGCGATTCGATCTCACCGTTCATGCCAAGGGCGACATCGAGATCGATGCACACCACACCATCGAGGACACCGCGATCGTTCTCGGCCAGGCGCTCGGTCAGGCGCTCGGGGACAAATCAGGCATCACCCGGTTCGGTGATGCGTTCATTCCGATGGACGAGACGCAGGTGCACGCTTCGGTTGATGTGTCGGGTCGTCCGTACTGAGTACACACTGGCGAGCCGGACTACATGGTGCACTCGATCATCGGCGGCTACCCGGGCGTTCCATACGCAACGGTGATCAACAAGCATGTCTTCGAGTCACTTGCCATGAACGCGCGCATCGCCCTGCACGTGCGGGTTCTGTACGGACGCGACCAGCATCACATCACCGAGGCCGAGTTCAAGGCCGTAGCGCGGGCGCTGCGTCAGGCTGTCGAGTACGACCCACGGATGACAGGCGTGCCGTCGACAAAGGGCTCGCTGTGATGCGCGCTTGAGTTCATTACTGTCTATTCGCGGGCTACCCGTGGCGATGGCCATGGGAGCAGCAGCATTCGGCGGTTTCGGTTTGTTACTCCCGGTCGTACCGCTGGCGATCTCCATCGAAGGCGGTTCGGACGCCATCGCAGGCGCGAGTACGGCGATCTTCATGGCCACGACGGTCCTGACGCAGCTGTTCGTCCCGCGACTGCTGATTCGGTTCGGGCACCGGCTGGTTCTGGCCGCCGGATGCCTCTTTCTCGGACTGCCTGCAGTGCTGTTCGTATGGTCGGTCGACGTGGTGCCGGCTCTGTCGGTGTCGGCGGTGCGCGGCATCGGCTTCGGAATGCTCACCGTGGCGGGTGCGGCGCTCGTTGCCGAGCTCGCACCTGCTGCTCAACTGGGGCGAGCAACGGGAGCTCAAGGCATAGCTATCGCACTTTCCCAGATGCTGACCCTCCCGGTCGGCCTCGCAGTGTTCGCCGTGTCGCCAGAGGCCGTCTTCGTCCTGGGTGCGGCTGTCCCGTTGCTGGGGTTGATCGCGATCGTCTATTTGCCTTCCACTCATCCGGTAACTCCGCCTCGACGAGAATCGGCCGAGATCGGTTCGACGATGCGGCAGTTCCTGGTCCCGTGTTTGGCCATCGCTGCCGCCGCAGCGTCGTTCGGTGGGTTGTCCTCGTTGCTTCCGATCGCCGAACCTGGTCGTGAAACGATGACCGGAATTGCGTTGGCTGTCATCAGTGGGTCGATGCTCGTCGGTCGCTACGGGGCGGGTGCTGTTGCCGACCGTTTCGGGATCGGTCGTGCACTTATGCCTGGGTTGCTTCTCGCGTCCGGGGGAGTGGCGATGTTCGCATTCGCCGTCTCGGGTACCAGCTCCGCGTTCGTGTTCCAGCTCGCTGCTGTCATGTTCGGGTTGGGGTTCGGCGCAACACAGAACGACTCGCTGGTGATGACCTTTCGAGCGGCCGGGCCCGAGCGGTACAGCCAAGCAAGTGCCGCCTGGAACATCGGGTTCGACGCGGGTACCGGAGCGGGTGCGATGGCGCTCGGCGTGCTGGTTGGAACCGTGGGTTACAGCACAGGATTCGGTATGGGTGCAGCTGTTGCCGGCGCGATGGCAGCGGTGGTGGCGATCTCGAGTCGCCGACGGCCGGATACACTCCGGGCATGAAATCGGTGGCGTTGCTCGACTACGGCTCAGGCAATCTGCACTCCGCGAAGCGGGCCCTCGACCGTGTCGGCGCCGACGTAACCGTCACGTCCGACGCCAAGATCGCGCTCGCTGCGGACGGTCTTCTCGTTCCCGGAGTCGGCGCGTTCGCCGCATGTATGGAGGGGTTGCTCGCCGCCAAGGGGGACCGCATCATCGGCCAACGTCTGGCCGGCGGGCGTCCCGTACTGGGTATATGCGTCGGCATGCAGATCATGTTCGACCGGGGAGTCGAGTTCGGCGTCGAAGCGAATGGTTGCGGCGAGTGGCCGGGCACGGTCGAACGTCTGCGCGCCGAGGTTCTGCCGCATATGGGCTGGAACACCGTTCGAGCCCCGGAGAAGAGCGTGCTGTTCGACGGCATCGACACCGACTCCCGAT
Organism: Mycobacteriales bacterium; assembly: GCA_038242295.1. Classification (GTDB taxonomy): domain Bacteria; phylum Actinomycetota; class Actinomycetes; order Mycobacteriales; family Mycobacteriaceae; genus Rhodococcoides. The sequence continues at coordinate 16,937 of JBBSSG010000006.1, forward strand.
TCTATTTCGTCCACTCGTACGCGACGCAGCGGTGGGAGATGGAAGTCTCCGACACGATCGCGGCACCGTTGTTGACGTGGGCGAATCACGGAGGCGACTTCATCGCCGCCGTTGAGAACGGCCCGCTGTCGGCAACCCAGTTCCATCCGGAGAAGTCCGGAGACGTAGGTGCGGAACTGCTGAAGAACTGGGTCGATTCGTTATGAAGATGGCCCGATGAAGAAGCCGTTGTGAAAAAGCCGTGATGAAGAAATCCTCGAACCAACGGCTGAGCAGATGAGCAACCAGGAGTTCTCGTACGGACGCCTCGCACTGGCCGCGCTGGGGAGCGCAACGCTCGTACTCACGGTGACGACCATCGTCGTGGCGCTCGTTCGGCCCGGTCCAGGATGGGGACTGCTCATCGTGGCCGTCGGTGTCGCGGCGGCGATTTCCGCGATGGGAATCGTGTCGACTCGAATGACCCGTGATCAACCCGGCGACGTTCGAGACGAGCGCGACGATATCGGCAGCTGACCCTGACCGATCTTTCCACCCTCGATAGCAGTAGCATAAGCGCACGTGAGCCTGGTCTTATTGCCTGCTGTAGATGTCGCAGGTGGCGAAGCTGTCCGTCTCGTTCAGGGTGAGGCGGGAAGTGAAACGAAGTACGGATCCCCCCGGGATGCCGCATTGTCCTGGCAGAGCGACGGCGCCGAGTGGGTGCATCTCGTCGATCTCGACGCCGCGTTCGGGCGCGGGTCCAATCGTGAACTTCTCGTCGATGTGATCGGTGAACTGGATGTGAAGGTGGAATTGTCCGGTGGCATCAGGGACGACGACTCGCTTCGGGCCGCACTGGCCACCGGTTGTGCGCGCGTCAACCTAGGCACCGCTGCTCTCGAAAACCCCGAGTGGTGCTCGCGTGCCATCGGCGAGTTCGGAGACCGGATAGCAGTCGGCTTGGATGTGTTGATCGTCGACGGCCAGATCCGAGTTCGCGGTCGCGGATGGGTCAGCGATGGCGGTGACCTCTGGGAGGTACTCGACCGCCTGGAGCGTGACGGATGTTCGCGATACGTGGTGACCGACGTGTCGAAGGACGGCACGCTCACCGGCCCTAATCTCGATCTGCTGAGCCAGGTCTGCGCCAAGACCGATGCACCTGTGGTCGCCTCGGGGGGAGTGTCTTCGATCGACGACTTGCGATCGATCGCGACCCTTGTCCCGTCGGGAGTCGAGGGGGCCATCATAGGTAAAGCGCTGTATGCCGGGCGATTCACTCTTCCGGACGCTCTCGCGGCTGTGTCCGGGTAGCGCCGATGAGCCTGCCCGAGGATCCGCAACAGTTGCTGAGCATTGCCGCTCGCCTGCTCGACGGAATCGAAGATCGGTTCATCACGGGCGTCGGGGCTCCCAGCGCTGTGCAGAAGGGGCCCAACGACTTCGCGACGGCGGTGGATCTCGAGCTGGAGAAACGCTTGTCGTCAGAGCTGTTCGAGCAGACTGGGATTCCGGTGCATGGCGAGGAGTTCGGGGGACCGGAGCTTGACTCGGGGACGGTGTGGGTTCTCGACCCCATCGACGGAACGTTCAACTATTCCGCCGGGCTTCCTTCAGCTGGAACACTCTTGACTCTTCTCCACGACGGGGTTCCAATACTGGGACTGACCTGGCTACCGTTGGTGCGGCAACGATTCACCGCCGCGGTCGGCGGGCCGGTGTACCTCAACGGAGAAGCGTTGCCTGCGCTGACGAAGCGTTCGTTGGCTGATTCCATGATCGGTTTCGGCGCCTTCAATGTGGCAAGCCGGGGTCGTATTCCCGGCTCCTACCGCTTTCGAATTCTCGAGGATCTCTCTCGTGTGTGTTCTCGACTTCGGATGCACGGGTCCACCGGGGTGGATCTCGCCTACACCGCCAGTGGGGTGCTCGGGGGATGTGTCGTGTTCGGTTATCGAGCCTGGGACAATGCGGCGGGTGCACTTTTCGTTCAGGCAGCCGGCGGAATCGTCACTGATCTGGCGGGTGAGCCGTGGACGATCGACTCCACATCGGTACTCGCGGCATCGCCGGGAGCACACGAGGAATTACTCCAATTGATCACCGAGCTCGGTGATCCCGCAGACTTTGTGGAAGGACGCGCCCGATGACGGTCGCCGTACGCGTGATTCCGTGCTTGGACGTCGATGCCGGGCGGGTCGTCAAAGGGATCAATTTCGAGAATCTGCGTGACGCCGGCGATCCCGTCGAGTTAGCTGCTGCATATGACGCGCAGGGCGCAGACGAGCTCACCTTCCTCGACGTCACTGCATCCACGGCGGAGCGAGGAACAATGCTCGACGTGGTCAGTCGAACAGCTGAGCAGGTGTTCATTCCGCTTACCGTCGGCGGCGGCGTGCGGACGGTCGAGGACGTCGATCGACTCCTGCGGGCGGGCGCAGACAAAGTCAGTGTCAACACCGCCGCCATTGCACGGCCGGAACTGCTGCGTGAGCTCAGCGAGCGATTCGGGTCGCAGTGCATCGTACTGTCGGTGGATGCAAGAACGGTGCCGGCCGGCCAGCCGGACACGGCTTCGGGGTGGGAGGTCACCACACACGGCGGCAAGCGAGGCACGGGCATCGACGCAGTCGAATGGGCGACTCGCGGAGCCGAGTTGGGGATCGGGGAGATTTTGCTCAATTCGATGGACGCCGATGGAACCAAGGCGGGTTTCGACCTGAAGATGATCGCGGCTGTCCGTGCGGCTGTGCATGTTCCGGTGATCGCGAGTGGCGGGGCAGGAACAGTGGATCACTTCCCGCCTGCAGTTGAGGCAGGCGCCGATGCTGTGCTCGCTGCGAGTGTTTTCCACTTCGGAGATCTCACTATCGCGCAGGTCAAGGATTCTATGCGCGCCAGCGGGATCGTCGTTCGCTGAGTTCGGAAGGTATAACAGACTTATGAATCTCGACCCAGAGATTGCTGCCCGCCTCAAGCGAAACGAGGCTGGTTTGTTCAGCGCGGTCGCTCAAGAGCGTGGCACCGGCAATGTGTTGATGGTGGCGTGGATGGACGACGAGGCGCTCGCCCGCACTCTCGAGACCAAAAAGGGTACCTATTACTCCCGTTCACGCCAGGAGTACTGGGTGAAGGGCGAGACCTCTGGACACACTCAGTACGTCCACGAGGTTCGCCTCGACTGCGACGGCGATACAGTCCTGCTTCTCGTCGATCAGACGGGTGCGGCGTGCCACACCGGCGATCACACCTGCTTCGACTCGGGTCTTCTGCTGGGCTGAGCGGGTCGGTGCGGGGTTTCATCGAAAGTGAACCCGCACACCCACCTAGCTCACATCGATTTAAGTCTTGGAGCGGCTCCGCAAAAATTCCAGCGCGTGATCGGCGTGAGCTTCGAATCGGAATTCGCTGGAGAACACGTCGAGGATCGTGCGATCGGTACCGATGACGAAAGTGGCGCGTTTGACGGGCGACAGCTTGCCGAGCAGTCCGCGTTTGACGCCGAACTGCGCCGCAACGCCGCCATCGGGGTCCGACAACAGCGGGTAGTCGAACGATTTCACGTTCGCGAATTCGGCCTGTTTATCGACGGTATCGGCGCTGATTCCAGCGCGCGAGGCGCCCACTGCCTCGAATTCGGCAGCAAGATCACGGAAATGACACGCTTCGACAGTGCAGCCAGGAGTGAGTGCCCCCGGGTAGAAGAACAGAACCAGTGGACCGTTCTGCAGCAAGCATTCTAGAGAACGAGGGGTGCCAGTCTGGTCCGGCAGTGTGAAGTTGGGGACGTTGTCGCCTTGTTTCATTCTGTGGAGGCTACCGCGCGGCACCATCTGTGCTCAGCACCTGGGATGATGAGCCTATGCATGGCGAGATCACGACACTGTCCGGTGCACACGACGGCGGCGAGACGGAATCGACTACCAGTCGCGAGACTTTCAGATCGCTGGCTGCCGAGCATCGGGTTGTTCCGGTGGTTAGGAAAGTGCTCGCCGATTCGGAAACGCCCTTGTCCGCGTACCGGAAACTCGGGGGCGATCGGCCCGGCACCTTTCTCCTCGAGTCTGCTGAGAACGGGCGCTCGTGGTCGCGATGGTCGTTCATCGGCGCGGGAACCCCGGCTGCTCTGACGACCTGCGACGGTCAGGCGGTCTGGCGAGGGAACGTTCCCACGGGTGTGCCCACGGGTGGAGATCCTCTCGACGTACTGGGACGCACCCTTGAATTGCTCCGATCGGAACGGCTTCCGGGGCTACCTCCATTGACCGGTGGGATGGTGGGATACCTCGGCTACGACGCCGTTCGCCGTATCGAGAAGTTGCCGAGCCATGCGGAAGACGACCTTCAGGTTCCGGAGATGTCGATGCTGCTCGCCACTGACCTCGCTGCGGTCGACCATCACGAGGGCTCGATCACGCTCATCGCGAACGCGGTCAATTGGGACGGTACCGACGATCGTGTCGACGAGGCATATGACGATGCGGTTCGCAGACTTGACAAGATGTGCGCAGACCTTGCCGCTCCCGCGCGTTCGACTGTGTCGTCGATGGCACGTCCTGCGCCCGAATACCGGCGTCAGCGTACGTCCGAAGGTTACGGCCGCGACGTCGAAAAGTTGGTCGGGGAGATCGAAGCAGGGGAGGCCTTCCAGGTCGTGCTGTCGCAACGCTTCGAGATGGATACCGACGCGTCGCCGCTCGATGTTTACCGCATGTTGCGTGCGTCGAATCCAAGTCCGTACATGTACCTGCTGCATGTTCCAGGCGAAGACGGCGAGACGGCGTTCTCGATCGTCGGTTCGAGCCCGGAAGCTCTGGTCACCGTTGCGGACGGAGTCGCCACCACGCACCCGATCGCCGGTACTCGGTGGCGCGGGATGTCCGAGGAAGAGGACGTGCTCCTCGAGAAGGACCTGCTCGCCGATGAGAAGGAGAATGCAGAGCATTTGATGCTCGTCGATCTCGGACGTAATGATCTCGGACGCGTATGCGTTCCCGGCACCGTGCGAGTGAGCGACTACCGACATATCGAGCGCTACAGCCACGTAATGCATCTCGTCTCGACGGTGACCGGACAGCTGGTCGACGGCAAACAGGCACTCGATGCCGTCAAGGCATGCTTTCCTGCCGGAACCCTGTCGGGTGCACCGAAAGTTCGCGCGATGGAACTGATCGAACAACTCGAACCCACCCGGCGCGGCGTCTACGGCGGAATCGTCGGGTACCTCGATTTCGCCGGTGATGCCGATACGGCGATCGCGATCCGTACTGCGTTGATCAAGGACGGCACCGCGTACGTGCAGGCAGGCGCCGGCGTTGTCGCCGATTCGGTCGCCGAGTACGAGGATGCCGAGGCGCGGAACAAGGCGATGGCAGTTCTCAGTGCCGTTGCAGCAGCGGAGTCTTTGCGCACGGTGGGTGGTGGCGAGCAGTGAGCGCCGAAGAAGATCCTGTCGTCACTGCGGCAACACCGCCCAGATCCCGGTTGTCAGGTATGTCTGTGGTGTTTTTGCTGATCGGTGCGGCGTGTCTATGGGGTAGCTCGCGGATGACGTGGGTCCACGTGACGTCGTCCGACGGCCTCGGGGAAGACCGTTCGACGGACCTGCTGGGAAGCACGTGGGCCGCAGCCTCGACACCGTTGGCGTTGGCTTTGGTGGCGGCGGTTGCCGCCTCGTTCGCGGTAAAAGGATGGGCATCGCGAGCGCTGGCGCTTCTGGTCGGTCTGGTTGCGGTCGGAGCGGCGGTTCCCGCTCTGCAGGCTCTTGTCGGTGACATTTCGGACGGTAAGGCAGCTGATCTCGCCGAGCTCCCGGGACGAGCCAACGTGGTGTCTGCTCAGGCGTTCGCTTTACCTCCCGCTCTTGGACTGCTCGGCGCGGTATTCGCTCTGGCTGCTTCCGTCGTGTTGATGCGGAAACCGACCGCTCGGAAGGTACTGTCGTCCAAATACGATGCCCCGGCTGTTCGGCGGGACGCCGTTTCCCGACGAGTGAAGTCGGCTTCGGAGCGGGCGGATGAAAACGGTGAGGGGGAGGACTTGACTGAGCGAATGCTGTGGGACGCACTCGACGCGGGTGAGGACCCTACTGACCAGTCCGCCACCCGGAAATCAGAAGACTAAAAGCGCCCACTACGCTAGGGCAGACCTTGATGAGTTTTGTCACATCAGGTCATCGATGGAAAGGATTCGAGTCACCATGACTGTTCTCGATTCGATTCTGGATGGTGTACGGGCCGATGTCGGCGCGCGCGAATCGGTGGTCGATTTTGCTGCGGTGAAGGCCGCGGCAGCAAAGGCGCCGTCACCGCTCGACGCAGCAGCTGCATTGCACGAGGCCGGAATTGGCGTTATCGCCGAGGTGAAGCGTGCGAGCCCGTCAAAGGGTGCATTCGCTGATATCGGAGATCCCGCCGTGTTGGCGCAGGCCTACGAGCAGGGCGGAGCGAGGATCATCAGTGTCCTCACCGAGGAGCGGCGCTTCAACGGCTCGCTGGCTGATCTCGACGCGGTTCGGAGAGCCGTCAGCATACCCGTCCTGCGTAAGGACTTCATCGTTGGGCCGTATCAGATACACGAAGCGCGAGCTCACGGTGCAGATGTGGTGTTACTGATCGTCGCGGCACTCGAACAGGACGCCCTTGCCTCGCTGCTCGATCGAACCGAATCGCTTGGCATGACCGCGCTGGTGGAGGTGCACAGCGAAGCGGAGGCCGACCGTGCACTCGAAGCAGGTGCAAGCGTCATCGGAATTAACGCTCGAAATCTCAAGACACTCGAAATCGATCGCGACAGCTTCAGTCGTATCGCCCCGGGCTTGCCTAGTGACGTCATTCGGATCGCAGAGTCCGGTGTACGTGGCACCGCGGACCTTCTGGCGTATGCAGGCGCAGGCGCCGACGCAGTTCTGGTGGGCGAAGGTTTGGGGACCAGCGGGGATCCGCGAACCGCCGTATCGGATCTCGTCACCGCCGGAACACATCCGTCCTGCCCCAAACCTTCGCGCTGAGCTCGGCGGTGCGGGGCTGAAACGAATCCGCCCCGACCGCCGGTCTCGATCGCGGTTGGGGCAGAATAGACGCGTGAGCAGCGACATTTCAAGCCCTAGTTTCAAGGGCGGCGATCTACCTCTGAGCAGCTCGGGGTTGACCGACCGCAGCAATCATGAGCCGGATTCCGGTGGACATTTCGGGGTCTACGGCGGCCGCTTCGTGCCGGAGGCGCTCATGGGCGTCATCGAAGAAGTCACTGCCGAGTACGACAAAGTCCGCAGCGACAGAGGCTTCCTCGACGAGCTCGATCGTCTCCAGCGGGACTACACCGGACGTCCGTCGCCGGTATTCGAGGCGACCCGGTTGTCCGAGTACGCGGGTGGCGCGCGAATCCTGTTGAAGCGAGAAGACCTCAATCACACCGGTTCTCACAAGATCAACAATGTGCTCGGGCAAGTTCTACTGGCAAAACGCATGGGCAAGACCCGCGTCATCGCCGAGACCGGCGCCGGGCAGCATGGAGTCGCCACCGCGACCGCCTGTGCGTTGCTGGGGCTGGAATGCGTCGTCTACATGGGTGAGGTGGACACCGAACGTCAGGCGCTCAACGTTGCTCGTATGCGCTTGCTCGGATCTTCGGTGGTGGCGGTGAAGTCCGGTTCGCGCACACTGAAAGACGCCATCAACGAAGCCTTGCGTGATTGGGTCGCACATGCCGACGACACGTACTACTGCTTCGGTACCGTAGCCGGACCGCATCCATTCCCATTGATGGTTCGCGACTTCCAGCGCATCATCGGACTCGAAGCCCGTCAGCAGGTTTTGAGTTCTACAGGTCGAATGCCCGATGCCATCGCTGCCTGCGTCGGCGGCGGATCCAACGCGATCGGCATCTTCCACGCCTTCATCGATGATCCGTCGGTTCGCCTCGTTGGTTTCGAAGCCGCGGGAGACGGAATCGAGACTGGAAGGCACGCAGCAACTATCAGTGGTGGAACCCCAGGTTCACTACACGGCGCCTACTCCTACCTTTTGCAGGACGAGGACGGTCAGACGATCGATTCACATTCGATCTCAGCCGGATTGGACTATCCGGGAGTCGGACCCGAACATTCGTACCTCAACGACATAGGTCGTGCCGAGTACCGAGGCGTCACGGACACTCAGGCGATGGACGCGTTTCGTCTGCTGAGTCGAACCGAAGGAATCATTCCGGCCATCGAGTCCGCACACGCTATCGCCGGCGCTCTGATACTTGGGCAGGAACTCGGCAAGGACGCCATCGTGCTCGTCAATCTTTCGGGACGAGGAGACAAAGACGTCGATACTGCTGCAGAGTGGTTCGGCCTGACCGACGGCGACGGTGACGCGAAGGTAGACGGCGTGAAAGGTGATCCCGCATGACACAGACATCTCGACTCGCACCCACGTTCGAGGCTTGCCGCGCAGAGAATCGCGCCGCATTGATCGGCTATCTTCCCGCTGGATTTCCGACGGTTCCCGGATCGATCGAAGTATTCGAGACGATGGTGGCCTCTGGTTGCGACATTGTCGAGGTCGGAGTTCCGTACTCCGATCCGGTGATGGACGGCCCGACGATTCAAGCTGCAGCTGACCGAGCTTTGCGCGCAGGTGCGCGGGTGCGCGACGTGTTCGAGATCGTCGAGAAGGTCTCCGCTGCGGGCGGAAAAGCTGTCGTCATGACGTACTGGAACCTGGTGATGCGCTACGGTATCGACGCTTTTGCCCGCGACCTGGCGAGCGCCGGCGGCCTCGGGATCATCACGCCGGATCTGATCCCCGACGAAGCAGGCGAGTGGATCGCAGCGTCCAAAACCCACAACCTCGATCGCATCTTTCTCGTCGCACCCTCTTCTACCGAAGAGCGGCTCGCCAGCACTGTCGAAGCCAGTAGTGGTTTCATCTACGCGGCCTCGACCATGGGTGTCACCGGTGCCCGTGATGCAGTGTCTTCGGCTGCCCCTGAGCTGACCGCTCGTATTCGTCGGCACTCGGACATACCTGTCGGCGTCGGCCTGGGTGTGCGGTCCGGTGCTCAAGCCGCGGAGATCGCTCGGTACGCCGATGCTGTCATTGTCGGTTCTGCCCTCGTCAGTGCCGTGGACGATGGCCTCGATGCTGTCGCGAAGCTCACCGCCGAACTGGCCGAAGGTGTCCGGTCGGTTAGCGTGGCACCGTGATTTCAGGACTCTCCTCTTCGACCACAGTTCTTGCATACATACCGAGCCCGCCGCAGGGAATTTGGTATGTGGGCCCCATCGCGCTACGGGCTTATGCGTTGTTCATCATCATCGGAATCGTCGTAGCCATCTTGTGGAGCGATCGTCGGTGGGTTACACGTGGTGGAACCAAGGGCACTGTTCTCGACGTTGCAGTGTGGGCTGTACCTTTCGGACTGCTCGGTGGACGCCTCTATCACGTTGCGACGGACTGGAGTACGTATTTTGGTCCCGGTGGGGACCCAGTCCGGGCGCTGAAAGTCTGGGAGGGCGGACTCGGCATCTGGGGGGCAGTGCTCCTCGGCGGCGTCGGTGCCTGGATCGCGTGTCGTCGACGCGGTATTCCGCTACCGGCTTTCGGTGACGCGGTCGGCCCACCGATTCTGCTGGCGCAAGCGATCGGCCGTATGGGCAACTACTTCAACCAAGAGCTGTACGGCAGAGAAACCACCCAACCGTGGGGCTTGGAGATTTACGAGCGGGTCAACGATGCCGGCCGAATCGATCCCCTGAGTGGAGTGTCGACCGGGGTGCTCGAGAAGGTGGTGCATCCGACCTTCCTGTACGAGTTGCTGTGGAGCCTTCTGATCGTTGTGCTTCTGGTTCTGGTCGACCGGCGGTTTGCCATCGGCCACGGACGCTTGTTTGCGCTGTACGTCGCGGGCTACTGCGCCGGACGATTCTGGGTCGAGTTGATGCGTGATGACTACGCGACACACATCGCCGGAATTCGCATCAACAGTTTCACCTCGGCGATCCTCTTCGTGTTGGCGGTGCTGTACGTCGTGCTTGCGACGAAGGGGCGCGAAAATCCAGCTTCTCTGGTTTCCAACGATGCAGAGTCCGGCCAGGATGCGCCGGGGGAAGTGACGTCGCAGACACAGTCGGAGAGCGGTGCGCAGGACGGTAAAAGTACACCTGACGGTGACCAGGAGCCTGCCGTCGATTCCGCGTCATCTTTCGATAACAAGAATTCCACGAGCGGTTGATCTCGAGAAAAAACCTGACTGAGACCGGACGAGAACTAGTTGCTCGTCGGTGAGTCGAAGACAGCGCTGAGCGTGAACCACGGAACTGACGGGACGCCGTGGGAGACTTTGCTCATTCATTCGCGACGGTATTTCAGGAGTGCACGGTGACCGAGCCAGACAAGAACGCCGACGACCGATCCGATTTGTCTGCGGGAGATCCGTCCCCGTCTGGTGGCCCTGCGTCGGACGGTATCGCGGCGGATAGCGCTACGCCGGAGACCGCTGGATTGAGTCCGGAATTTGGAGCGCCGTTCGATTACGACGCCACCGCTGAGGCGTCATTGTCGGAACAGCCTGCCACGTCCGAAACGGGCTTGGTGACTGGTGCGACAGGTTCTGCATCGGGGTCGGGCCCGGGGTGGGACGTGCACTCGGGTGTGGGGAATGGTCCAGGTTGGGGAAACTCGCCAAGTTCTCCTCCGCCCAGCACCGATGACAAGTCGGCCGTCAGTTTCGACAAGCCGAGCGCAGCTGGTTCACACGGTCAGTCGCCGAACCAATCGGGAAGTGCAGGGGACAGTTACGGCCCCGGACCGGTGTACGGGTCTCCGGACACCAACTATCCGCAGGCGGATTCCGGCTATCCGCAGATGGGGCAGTATCCCCAGCAGGGTTCTTACACCCAACAGGGTCCTTACGGCCAGCAGGGGCCTTACGACTATCAGAACCAGAACTACCCGCCAAGCGGCTACCCTGCTCAGTCGGGCTTTCCGCCGCCCGGATACGGCGGGTATCCGGGCGGCCAGTACGGAGTCGACCCGACAGCGCCGTTTGGACGTCACCCCGTCACCGGCGAACCGCTTTCGGACAAGTCGAAGGTGACCGCCGGGGTCCTACAGATATTGCTTGGGGCGTTCGGTGCCGGACGGTTCTATCTCAATGAGCCGGGTATCGCGATTGCACAACTTGCAGTGTCGTGGCTGACGTGCGGTATCGGAGCCATTTGGCCGCTCATCGACGGAATTATGATGCTGACCGGCAGTGTCCGCGACCAGCAGGGACGTCCATTGCGGGATTGAGGGGTTCGTGGTCCGCGAACGGTTGCCATCCTCAAAGTAAATCGGTTCCCGATGGGCCGTCGGCTAGATGTCTTCAGCACAGCCGACGGCCCTTCTTCTCGTTGTAATCTGAACCGATCCAGACATCTCCACCAGCATCGAACCTGCGTTTCCTGCTGCTGGCAATGGATTCGGCACCTCTGCCATGCGGGTGACCCGCGACACCGACTACGCTCATTGTCGTGAGTCGACGTACGAAGATCGTTTGCACCCTTGGACCTGCAACCGCCAACGCTGAACGAATCCGTGAGCTTGTCGAGAGCGGCATGGATGTCGCCAGACTGAACTTCAGCCACGGCGACCATCCCGACCATCAAGCAAACTACGAGTGGGTCCGAGCAGCCTCGAATGCCACCGGCAAAGCCGTGGGCATCCTTGCCGACTTGCAGGGCCCGAAGATCCGCCTCGGTCGATTTGCCGAGGGCAAGACAACGTGGGCCAACGGCGAACTTGTGCGTATTACCGTCGATGAGTGCGAAGGCACGCACGATCGGGTGTCCACGACGTACAAGGAACTCGCGCAGGACGCGAAAGCCGGTGACCGCCTACTCATCGACGACGGCAAAGTCGGTCTGATTGTCACCGGGATCGAGGGCAACGACGTGCTCTGCCGGGTCACCGAAGGCGGACCCGTCAGCAACAACAAGGGTGTTTCGCTGCCGGGCATGGACGTATCCGTTCCAGCTCTGTCCGAGAAAGATATTGCGGATCTCGAATTCGCACTTGCACTCGGCGTCGATTTCATCGCGCTCTCTTTTGTCCGTTCGCCGGCAGACGTCGAACGTGTCCACGCCATCATGGATCGCGTCGGACGCCGGGTGCCGGTCATCGCCAAATTGGAAAAGCCGGAAGCCGTCGACAACCTCGAAGCTATTGTGCTGGCGTTCGATGCAGTGATGGTCGCTCGTGGAGACCTTGGCGTGGAGCTTCCGCTGGAAAAGGTTCCTCTGGTACAGAAACGAGCGATTCAGATCGCTCGGGCTAATGCCAAACCGGTTATTGTCGCGACACAGATGCTCGAATCTATGATCGAGAACTCGCGTCCGACTCGGGCTGAGGCGTCTGACGTGGCGAACGCAGTGTTGGACGGCACCGACGCCGTGATGCTGTCTGGTGAAACATCCATCGGTAAGTACGTGATGGAGACAGTCCGGACGATGGCCCGCATCGTCGAGACCGTCGAGACCGAGGGTGACGCCGTTCCGCCCCTTACTCATGTTCCGCGCACCAAGCGCGGCGTCATTTCCTACGCAGCACGGGACATTGGCGAGCGCTTGAATGCGAAAGCGCTCGTCGCCTTTACCCAGTCCGGTGACACCGTGCGTCGTCTCGCGCGTTTGCACACGTCCCTGCCGTTGCTCGCCTTCACTTCTATTCCTGAGGTTCGCTCGCAGTTGTCGCTGAGTTGGGGAACCGAGACGTTCCTTGTACCGAAAGTGCTGACAACCGACGAGATGGTCCTCGAGGTCGACAAGGCTGTGCTGGCGCTCGGCCGCTACAAAAAGGGTGACCAAATAGTGATCGTGGCCGGTGCCCCTCCCGGCACAGTAGGCTCGACAAACCTGATCCATGTGCACCGAATAGGGGAAGAGGACCGGTAAGTGACCGACGCGGGGGGAGTGGGCGCTTACACAATGTCCAGTGATAAAGATGAGTCCAGCAGTACAGAGGCGTCGAGCAGCACGAAGGTGAAGACGGATCTACAGACTCTCCTCGCGTTGCTCGACCTCGAGGAGATCGGCGAGGACAAGTTTCGGGGGGTCCATCCCAGTCAGGTCGGCAGCCGTACGTTCGGTGGACAATTGGTGGCGCAGGCATTGATCGCAGCTGGGCGAACGGTGCCGGGTACGGCACGTGACGTTCATGCCATCAACGCACACTTCATCCGCGGCGGCGACGTCAACAAGCCCATCGAGTACCACGTAGACAGGCACCGGGACGGACGTGCTTTTGCCAACCGTCAAGTCACCGCCCATCAGGATGGCAATGAGCTCTTCGTGATGCTCGCAGCTTTCCAAGATTTCGGTAGTGGGCTGGAGCACAGTGTCGCGGTACCCGACGTCCCGTATCCAGATACGTTGCCGCCGTTGGGCGATCACTTCATTGGATTCGAAGATCGTCTGCAGATGTTTGTGAACGCTCTCAAGCCCATCGACATGCGCTACGCCAACGACCCGGCGTGGATTCTCCACGGTTCGGGGGAGAAGCTCAATCACAACCGCGTGTGGATGAAGGCCGACGGCGACCTTCCTGACGATGCGATCTTTCACGCCGCAACCATGGGGTACGCCTCGGACACCACGGTGCTCGATTCGATCATCACCACTCATGGGCTTTCGTGGGGCTTCGACCGGATCGTGGCCGCGACAGTCAACCATTCCATTTGGTTCCACCGCCCGTTCCGGTTCGACGACTGGGCGTTGTATGCCACCGAGTCTCCGGTAGCGGCAGGCTCGCGCGGTTTGGCGACCGGACGCTTTTTCTCCATGGACGGGCTCCTACTGGCGACAGTGGTGCAAGAGGGTCTGATTCGGCACTTCCCAAAGAAGACCGCGGCCCAGACCGGCGATAAGTAGTGGGACCGCCAGCGCGAAGAAGGTTCGATGGCAATGCTAACGATCTGATTGCGAAACAGCACGATCGTTACGTGTCGCCGCTGGCTCCGGGACAGGTCCGCTTAGCGTCTTTTTCATGGCTTCTGTCGATGTAGCAACACGCCCATGCGTGCCGATCCGACACAATCGGGCATGGGTGTTCTGCGCCGCGGTCGCGGCGTTGTGTGCCGTGGTAGCCCATGATCGATTTCTCGGTTTCTTCGACCTGTACGGATTGTTCGGCAACGGTGTCGACGCGATCGTCTACCGGTATGGCGGCGGAACTATCCTCGATTCCGAACACCTGTATACATTTTCGTTGTTCGATACAGCGCTACCGTTCACCTACCCGCCGTTCGCGGCAGTCATGTTCGTGGTGCTTGCCGGGCTGTCCGTATCGGCGGCGACAACAATGGTCACCATCTTCAATGGCGTACTGCTGTATTTCGCCGTACTCCTGAGTTGGCGACTGCTGGGATATCGCGGAGCGGGCACTCACGCAGTCAGTATCAGCATGGCCCTTGCGTTCACGTGGCTCGAACCGGTCCGCATGACCATCTGGCTCGGTCAGATCAATCTCCTGCTGCTGGTACTCGTTCTATGGGATCTCGGTCGACCCGAAGGGAGTCGTCTCAGAGGTGTCGGAGTCGGTCTCGCGGCGGGTATCAAGCTGACACCTGCGTTCTTCGTTGTCTACGCGCTCTCGCTCCGGCAATTCCGTACGGTGGCGGTGGCTTCGGCAACCTTCGTGGCTACCGTCGCAGTCGGTTTTGTTCTTGTGTTCGGTGATGCGCGGACGTTCTGGACGTCCGCGCTCTTCCAGTCCGACCGCATCGGAATGTTGGCGTCGCCGGCCAATCAGTCCGTACACGGGATTCTTGCGCGGGCATGGCCATCTGGGGCCCCGCCAGCAGCTGTGTGGATTGCATGCTCGGGGTTAGTGGCCGCGCTAGGTATCTGGAGCTCGGTCGTTGCTCATCGCCGCGGTGCGCAGCTGCTTTCGCTGACGATCTGTGGACTTACAACGCCGATGGTGTCGCCATTCTCGTGGGGTCATCACTGGGTCTGGTGCGTGCCTTTGGTCGTCCTGACGCTCGACTACGCCAGAAGGTCCACGCAGCCCTGGGGAGCTCTGGTCACGATCGCAGCTACGGCGCCTTTCGTCGCTTGGTTCTATACCGCTCCTGAAGGTGTGGCAGTGATCGGAACTTTCATGTTCGACGGAGCCGGCTGGTTGGAATCCCTGGCCAGAGTGGTATATCCGTTGGTGTTCGTCGCGGTGATCAGCGTCGTGTTGGTAAGTTCAATCGGCGCGGGATCGCACCACACGCCACGCGTCGAGTTTGGCCTTCGACGTCAGGGACGCGTGCGCAGGGCTCGAGGAGGGCAGGCGAACCATGGCGATATCGGAGGGCAGCGGTACAACGTGCCGGAGGAAGCTGCTTTCGGCCTTAGCACCGTTGAAGAAAATTCGATCGACAACGCGGTGATCTCGAAAGAATTCCGTGAAGTCGTTGGGCTCGATGGAGGATTCGACGATCGCCGAATCGAGGCTTCCGTGCCGAGTGCACAGTTTCAACACGTCCCACACCGCGATCCCGTTGTGTAGGAGGGCTGCGGTCCGCTCCAAGTAGGGGACTTCGGGACCGGCGTCGAACAGGGCACCCATGATCGGCCAGAACGCGTTTCGTGGATGCGCATAGTACTGGTTCGCCTCCAGCGATGCGATTCCTGGCATCGATCCGAGGATAAGCGTGTGCACCGATTCGTCAGCGATCGGCGGGAAACTGTGCACTGTGTTCATTCCTTCAGGTTCTCACTGAATGTGGAACCTGGGGAGTGTGAAAACCGAGCCCATTGGATGGTCGAAGGTGCTCAGTCGGTGACGGGGCGATCGATATACCCGGTGGTGTGCTGTTTGTCCGCGCTGCACTGGTAGTGGACCCACTTGGTGGCCGACGTATCGGTCGGATCGGCGAACCGGTGAGTGACACGCTGCGCACATAATGTGCCAGCGCCTCTGTCATGGCATCGAAGATTGCTGGGTATGTACATAGCCCCACCATAGGCCCTATAGAGACACCCGTTCACCAGGGGTTTTTGAGTTCCTGGGCTTGTCCGCCGGCATTGGTCCGAGTCGGCTTCGCCCCTGTAATTATGCACAGGTCGGGTTGTACGAAGGGGAGTAGTTGCACGTCTTGGCTGGCGTCTTCGTCGATTTCAAGCAGCCGCTCGATCAGTCCGCGATGGACCGAACAAACGACTTGCGGGTGCGCCGCGGCCGAGTTACGGAAGGGGCATGCTCGTAATTCGATCGTTCCCTTGGCGTCGGCGTGGGGATCGAAGCCGAGTTGCTCGAGGACGGTCAGTAGTTCGGCGTAGCTTGCCCCGGGCTCGATGCGCTGGGCAACAAGGTCATCCGCCCATTTCCTTCCGGCGTCTCTTGCCCTCTCGCGGCCACCGTCCTCACGGGTAGCCAACGCCTCTGCCAGTACGTCGATGAGTTGTTCTCGCGGGCTCTCGATGGGTAGGACTGGCGCCAGAACGTAGAAAATCCGTGGCCGCCCTCGACGTTTTTCTGCAACTGCCTCGCGTCGGACCAGGCCAGAGCCTTCGAGGTGATCAAGGTGAAACCGAACTGTGGTGACGTGTAGTTCAAGCCGAGTGGCTATGGTCAGCGCGTCGAGCGAGGTTGGAGACTCGTCGAGCATAGCTAATATTCGCCGCCTCGTATCCGATGCGAGCGCGGCGTGATGGACGTTGTCGTTCCGATCAGCCATCTATTGAAAGTATCATTGTCCGTTAAATGGAGGCTTCATTTCTCGTCCTGCGCGCTGCGGGTGCGCACGGACTCGAACTCGCTACCGGAGCGGCCGCTGAGTCGTCGATGAATCGAGGCCGCGATTCGACGCGCTTGGGTTTTGGCCAACTCCACCTTCTGGCCGGCGAAGTTCTCGTCGATGTTAGCGATCCAAATTTCGAGCCACCGGTCGAAGTGTTCCTGCTCCAATGGGAACTTCTCGTGGAGCGCGACATGGAGTTTGAATGCGTTGCGTTGGTACTTGCCTGCGCGGAACAGCACCGTCTCCCAGAAATCGCACATGATCGGAAGATGGTGGTCAAGGTCCATCACTGCGATGTCGGTGAAGATCGGACCGATCAACGGATCGGCGAACGCCCGTCGGTAGAACCCATCGACCACGGTCTCGATATCTTGCCTGTCTGCCACGTCTCGCGTCATAGCCTCTACCTTAGGTGATTAAAAAGGATCATGATACTTTCTAATCATGAACGCGGCGAGCCACACCCTGATTGCGGAAAACACCGACCATGTGCGGGAGGCGCGCCCGATCGAGACGGGCAAAGTGAAGACACGCCGCATCTTCAAGGGACCGGGGGTGACGATGATCCGCCTGACGATCGATTCCGGCGCTGTACTCTCTGAACACACTGCGTCGGCACCCATTGTGTTGCAGTCGATCTCAGGCAATGCCGTCATCGATGTCGATGGTGAACGCATCGACATGCCTGCCGGTGCAATAGTGCACGTCGATGCACACGTGCCCCACGCTGTAGAAGCGCTCACCCCGGCACACCTACTGCTGTTCCTGCTCGAACGGGCGCCGTCCGAGAAGAAGACAGCACCAGAAACCCCACAGGAGCCGACCATGTCCAAGGTAGTACTGGCCACCAACGAAACTGACTCGTCAGCCGTCGAAGCCATCCTCGATCGGCACGCAGAGCTGTCCGGCACGCTAGCCGGCTACGCGACGCGCGTAATCGACGCCGCGACTGCAGGTGAGGACTCTCGGGCTGTGGAGGCGCGAACGGAACTGTCGGCGTGGTGCACCGGTCCGCTCGCCGCTCTCCTCGACGCTGAGGAAGCAGAATTCGAGCCAGCATTGCGCGAGATCGACGCGGCATTGGTAGACCGATTGTCAGGAGAACGCGACCTGGTCAGCGCGTCCACGCTCCGTGTGGCCGAGGCAGCTACTGCTGCCGAGGGTGCGTCCGCCGTGACCGTTCTGCGCGTGCACTTGGGTCAATATCTGCGTACGCAGGCGGATCGCTCGTTGCCTGCTCTTGCGCAGTCGACGAATACATCCCTGGCAACGTTGTGGGCGAACGTCGTCGCCAAGACACCCACCGCGGCGGCGGGCGATACTCATCCGGCAACCGGTCATGTCTGCGAATGCGGTGTAGTTGACACCCCTGAGCTACCCGAGTTGGATGTGCGTACCGTCCCGCATGCGATTCGTCACGCCACCGTTTTCGGTGCCCTGGATGCCGTTCATGCCGGGTCCGGCATGATCCTGATTGCTCCCCACGATCCACTACCGCTGTTGGCTCAGCTCGAGCAGCGGTCGCCTGGTCGATTCGAGGTGAGCTACCTCGAGCGTGGTCCGCAAGCGTGGCGGCTGCAGCTGTCCAATACCGGCCCGAACGCCGGATGAAAGTAGACGCCCTACGCGTCAACTACGTTCTGGGTGTTTGCTTGGTTGTCGCCGGTGGGCTCGTCGCTGCGGCGACGGGCCCACTCGACCTCGAACGTGGTAGTTGGCTCGCGGCGTATCTGGTGCTGGTTTGTGGTGTCGCACAATGCGTACTCGCAGTCGGCCACACAACAATCGATTCTTCCGCCCCGACGGCGCAACGGGCATGGGTTCGGATGGTCGGCTGGAACCTGGGCAACCTGATGGTGATTGTTGGTGCGCTCTTGAGGATTCCCATCCTCGCTGACATCGGCGCTATCCCGTTGGTAGTCACGCTGGTGCTTACTCTTCAGTCGACCAGGGGCGCTCAACGTCCGGTACCTGCCATCGCCTACCGTGCCGTACTCGTCATTCTGATCGTGAGTATTCCGATAGGATTGACCTTGAGTCATGTTCGGGCCGCATGAGCTTCGACTGAATCTCTCGGCGAATCAGTTGCCGGCTTCCTCGTGCTCGAAAGCTGAAGCGCGACAAAGGAACGCGCTTCGGCTTGGGAGAACCCCTGGGCCACGTCGTGGTGTACGTGTTATTGACACATGTACGAGCACGTGCCTTCAACGGGTTCCTGTCGAGTCTCGCGATTCACCAGTTCTCGACATCCTGCAGCTACACCCAGAATTTCATACGTTTTGGGTCTGCTTACTCCCCGTGACAGTAGCGAGGATGTTGACCCGGCGCTGCAGATACCGAGTGTGGGAGGCAAACCAGATTGGAGCCCACAGCCAAGTCATTATGGGCGAGACTTTAACGTTGGAGCCCGCGATCTCATGCGCCGCATTCAGCCGTTTTGCTATCCGAGATAGCGCCGCCAACCCCGCTGACTCTCTCAGCGGCAACAGTGTCGGACGCGTCAATCTGCGCGCAATATGAGTGGCAGCGTCACCAGTCTCCAACATCTCGGCAAGCACGCCAAAGTGGTTGCACCGCGCGGTGCAACCACTGACGCGACAGTCGTTACGGGCGGTGATGTGGTGCCCTCGGTCGGACTCGAACCGACACTGGACGGGTTTTGAATCCGTTTCCTCTGCCAATTGGGATACGAGGGCTGGCATTGTCGTGCGGTTCACTACTTTAGAAGATGCGTCTACGGGCCCCTGCACCGGTACCCTTCATTTGCTCGAGGAACCGGCGGGGGCCTGCTCGAGAACTGCGGCGTGCGAAAGTTTGCTGGTCGATGACATGTAAGAAGGAGACTGATATTTATGAAAGCTCCTGTAGCGCAGGAGAGCGGCAAGCCCGCTCTTCGTGTCGTGGTGGCCGAGGACGAATCGCTCATCAGGCTGGACCTGGTGGAGATGCTGCGCGAGGAAGGTTACGAGGTGGTCGGGGAGGCCGCCGACGGCCAGCAAGCGGTCGATCTCGCTATCGAGCTTCGTCCGGATCTGGTGATCATGGATGTAAAGATGCCTCGTCGCGACGGGATAGACGCTGCGTCGGAAATCGCCGAGAAGCGCATTGCGCCAGTGGTGATACTTACGGCTTTCAGTCAGCGCGAGCTCGTGGAGAAAGCGCGCGACGCCGGTGCCATGGCATATCTGGTGAAACCGTTCTCCAAAGCCGACCTGATTCCTGCCGTCGAAATCGCTGCCAGCCGGTACACCGAGATATCTTCGCTGGAAAGTGAGATCTCGAACCTCGAGGACCGTATGGAGACCCGCAAACTGGTCGAGCGCGCCAAGAGTGCGCTCATGGCGTCGCAATCGCTCACAGAGCCACAGGCGTTCAAGTGGATTCAGCGCGCGGCGATGGATCGCCGTTCGACTATGAAGTCTGTCGCAGAGGTGATCATCGAAACACTCGGAAAGCCCGTCGAAGGCTGAGCCTGCGTCCACTGAATGTCAGAGCGCGAAGGACTTCGAGCTTTCAGGTCACATTCAGGTCACGAGGCGACTTCTCGTCGATCGCAAATCGACTCGGACCGCTAGCGTCGGATCCACACATGGGGCACGCAATCCACGTTCGTCTCATCGAAGATCGATGAAGGAGACCTTGATGGCAAAACGGACCTACGTCCGCACGGCTGCATTGCTGGGGGCTGTGTCATTGGCACTTGTCGGCTGTTCCTCGGGCGACGATTCCAACTCCGGTGACAGCACCGGCTCCAACAATGGAGGGAGCTCGGCCGCAGAAGAGTCAGCGGTATCGACCGATTGCACACCGGAGACCGCGACGGCAGGAGATACCCCGGTTACGACTCCACTGGTCATCGGAACGCTGCTTCCCGAGACAGGATCACTCGCCTTCCTCGGTCCGCCCGAGGTTGCGGGTGTCCGATTGGCTCTCGATGAGGTCAACGGTGCGGGCGGGGTACTCGGTCAGCCTGTGCAGCTGATTCCGGGAGATTCCGGTGACACGACGACCGACACAGCCACCACGACGGTCGACCGGCTGCTCGCTGGTGGTTCGAGCGTCATTATCGGTGCGGCGTCATCGTCGGTGTCGCTCAAGGTGATCGATAAAGTCACCGGCTCCGGGGTCGTTCAATTCTCGCCGGCGAACACTTCGGATCAGTTCGTCTGCTACCCGGACAAGGGGCAGTTCTTCCGGACCGCACCAACCGACGTTTTGCAGGCTCAGGCGGTTTCGAAGCTCATCGCCGAAGACGGCGCTCAACGTGTCTCCATTCTCGCGTTGAACGACCCCTACGGGACCGGTCTGGCGACCAACACGGTGAACAATCTCGAAGCAGCGGGAATCCCGACGGATCAGATTCAAAAGATCATTTACGACCCCAATGCGCAGTCCTTCAACGCCGAGATCGACGACGTCAAGAACTTCGCTCCGGACGCAGTGTTGGTCATCGGCTTCGACGAGTCGGCCAAAATCATCACCCGTATGCACGAGGTTGGCATCGGTCCGTCCGATGACATGCTGGTCTACGGAGTCGATGGCAACATGGGTAACGCTCTCGGCGCGGGCGTTGCCAAAGGCTTGCTCGACACGATGCGGGGCACCACGCCGCTGACCGATGTCGGTGCTGCCTTCCAGGACCGGCTCAAGACAGTCGACCCAGCTCTGGTCGACTTCAACTACGCCGGCGAGGCCTACGATGCGGTTGTCATTTCTGCGCTTGCCGCAGAGCAGGCCAAATCGACTGCGGGAACCGACATCGCAGCCAACATCAACGCCGTCACCAAGGGCGGCGAGAAGTGCACGACGTATGCGCAGTGCCTTCCGCTCGTTCAAGAGGGAACCGACATCGACTACGACGGTGTTACCGGTGAACTGAACTTCAGTGACGGAGGAGAGCCGGCTACAGGTTCGTACGGCAACTTGGTCTACGGACCGGACAACGCCCTCACGACAGACGGGTTCATCACCGTCGGCGAGTGATCTAGTTGCAGGACTGAGTCGAGCCCCGATCCGTGTCGCAGATCGGGGCTCGACTCATCTGATGGATCTACGCCTCGGTTGTGCGCGGCAAGGCTCGGGTCGCGCACAACGCGGGCGTAGATCGGGCCCTTCGGAGAGCGCAAAGCATGAGGCTCGTGCTTATTTCTTCTCTTTGCTTCCGGCTAGCGTGCCGAGATACAACTCGATCACCTTGGGGTCGTTCATCAAGTTCGGCCCCGTGTCCGTGTACGCGTTACGGCCTTGGTCCAGAACGTATCCGCGATTGCAGATCTGGAGACAGCGTCGCGCGTTCTGCTCGACCATGATGATCGAGACGCCTGCCGCGTTGATCTTCTTGCAGCGGATGAACACCTCGTCCTGAAACATCGGCGACAGGCCTGCCGAGGGCTCGTCCAAGAGCAGCACGGACGGCTCCATCATCAGCGCACGGCCCATAGCGACCATCTGGCGCTCGCCACCGGACAGTGCACCCGCTTTGACTTTCCTTCGCTCGCCGAGGAGGGGGAACAGCTCGCGGACGAACTCGAAGCGTTCGACGAACTTTTTGGGACGCAGATAGATTCCCATCTCCAAATTCTCTTCGATAGTCAGTGAGGGGAAGATGTTCTGTGTTTGCGGCACATATCCGACGCCTTTTGTGACGAGGACGTGTGCCTCGGCCGAGGTGATGTTGTCTCCTCGCAGCTTCACCGATCCCTCTCGAACCGGAATGAGGCCGAAGAGAGTTTTCAGCAGAGTGGACTTGCCGGCTCCGTTCGGGCCGATTATTCCGACGATCTCACCGTCGCGGAGAAAGAAGTTGCACTCGTTCAAGATATTCACCCCGGGGATGTATCCCGCGACGAGGTTGTCTGCTCGAAGAAGTGCGCCCTCGGCGAGACGTGCATGCTCCGCCGGTGTCGCCGCCAACTCGGCGGGGCTCAGTTTCTCTATGCTCGGTTCACTCATGTGCCGTCTTCTTCCTTGGTGGTCTTGCCCGGCACCGGTTCGTCATCCTGGGGTGCACCAAATTTTGGTGTCGCGAACTCGGGTTCGGACAGGTCGCCGCCGGCTCTCAGCTCGTCGGTTTCTGCCTGCTGAAGCGCTTCCGCCAATTCTGCGGTGGCACCGACAGGGTTCCCCTCGTCGTCGAACTCGAGTGCTTGATCGTGGTGACTTCCGAGGTACGCATCTACCACCGCACCGTTGTTTGATAGTTCACCCGGAGTGGATTCTGCAATGACACTGCCCTGCGCCATGACCACAACCCAGTCGCTGATGTCGCGAATAACGTCCATGTCGTGCTCGACGAACACAACCGTCATTCCGTCGTCGCGTAGAGATTTGATGTGTTCCAGGAGACTCTGTGTGAGAGCGGGATTCACGCCGGCCATGGGTTCGTCGAGCATGATGACCGCGGGGTTGGTCATCAGCGCGCGTGCCATCTCCAACAGCTTGCGTTGTCCTCCCGACAATGAGCCGGCGAGGTCATCTGCTTTGGTGTCGAGCTTGAATCTCGCCAACAACTCGTGAGCCCGCTCGGTGATCTGCCGTTCTTGCTTCTTCCATGTCCACGGCATCAAGGTGTTGAGGATGCGCTCGCCCCGTTGACCTGTTGCGCCCAGGCGGACGTTGTCGAGGACGGTCAACCTCGAGAGTGCTTTCGTGAGCTGGAACGTTCGGACGACGCCTTTGCGGGCTACTTGGTGTGGATGCATTCTGCCGAGGGATTGGCCGTCCATGGACCATGTTCCGGTATCCGGGCGGTCGAATCCGGTGAGGAGGTTGAACAGGGTCGTCTTTCCAGCTCCGTTGGGACCGATGAGACCTGTTATGCATCCTCGCTGAATTTCGAGGTGGTCGACGTTGACGGCCTTGAGGCCGCCGAAGGTGCGAGACACACCGTCGACCACCAAGGCGGCGTCGGGTTTTGGTACGCCGGGTGACTGCGGTACACCCGAGAAGAGCGCTGCCCGCTCGTCGGCGCTGAGAGCCCTGGTCGCTCGCGCGGAAGCAGACTTCGACGTCAAGGAGTTAGGCCCTGTTGTTGGCGAGTTAGGCCCTGTTGTTGGCGAGTTAGGCATTGAGTTGGACCTCTCGCTTGTTGCCGAGGATGCCCTGAGGTCTGAATACCATCAGGACGGCGATCAGGATGCCTAGGAGAACGAATCGCGTTGCGCCGACCTGTTGTTCACTGAGGTGGAGTAAGGGGTCGGGGCCGGAGATCGCCTGGCGGAGAAGCGCATCTGGGATGGAGAGAAGAAACCAGAAAAGCATGGCTCCGAGCACCGGCCCGAAGACCGTTGCAGCGCCGCCCAGGATGAGAGCGCCGAACGCGAAGAATGTCTGTGCTGTCGAGTAGAAGTCGGGGTTGATGGACTTGGTCTGCAATGCGTTGAATACACCGCCCATTCCGCCGATGACGCCGCCCATGACGAGAGCTTGCATCTTGTAAACGAAGACGTTCTTGCCGAGCGAGCGCGCCGCATCCTCATCTTCCCGAATAGCTTTCAGGACACGACCCCACGGACTGTGGGTGAGCAGGTATACCAAACCGCAGAGGAGCAGAACGAGCGACCAGCCCACTACCATCGCCCACAGGTCGTCACCGTAGAACTTGATCCCGATGAACGCATATTGCTTGCCGGAGTCGAACGGGCTCAGCGAGGTGAACGGGTCGGCGAACCCGAAGATGCCATTCGTCGACTGCGTCACCGAATCTGTTGCTGTGGAACGAAATATGAGACGGAGTATTTCGGACGCTGCGATGGTCACGATTGCCAGGTAGTCGGCTCGCAGCCGCAGCGTCGGGATCCCGAGGACAAGGGCCAGCAGACCTGCCGCGCTCAGGCCGACGAGAATTCCCAGCCACAGCGGTTGGTGATAAGTGATTGTCATGATGCCGACGCCGTAGCCGCCGAGCAGCGCGAAACCGATTTGACCGAAGTTGAGCAGTCCCGCATAGCCGAAGTGCAGGTTCAATCCAATTGCCAGGAGTGCGTAGAAGATCGCCGACGGGCCGATCAGCTGGGCCAATGAGACCTGGAGAGCTCCGAGAATATCCATCAGGTCAACCGATCCTTTGTCGCGAGCCGAGTATGCCCTGAGGTCTGACGACGAGGATGAGAATCAAGATGAGCAGTCCTCCGATGTATTTGAGATCGGGATTGATGATCATCGTCGACCACTGCACGAGGAGACCGACGATGACGCAGCCCAGGAGAGCCCCGTAGGCAGTTCCCAAGCCGCCCAGAGTGATTCCGGCGAACATCAGCAGTAGGAGTTTGAAGCCCATCTCCCACTGCACGCGTCCGCCCAGTTCGGACATTCCGAAGAGAACGCCGCCCAGGGCAGCGAGGCCGCCTCCCATGCACCACACGAATGTCACGACACGTTCGACGTTGATACCGGACGAAGCTGCGAGGTCGCGGTTGTCGGCCACGGCGCGCATGGCCTTACCGATTCGGGTGCGTTGCAACATCACTGCGACGCCGAGGAGAACGACGATGCTGATGATGATGCTGGCCAAGTTGACGTTGGTGATTGCGAACGGGCCCCACTCGTTTTGTGTCTGGGCTTGATAGTCATCGAACGGCTTCGATCGATCCGAGAAGAAGATCAGGATCAGGTAACGCAGTGCGATGGCCAGACCGATGGACACCACCAACTGAGCGATCAGGCCGGCTTTGCGTTTTCGTAGCGGCCGCCAAATCGCGGCGTTGTTCAGCCAGCCGAAGGCGACGCCGACGGCAATCGCGAGAATCGTCGCAGGTATCAGCTGAATGCCGAGACTTACGTTGAACACCCACGCGGCGACAGCCCCGAGGGTCACCAGCTCCCCGTGCGCGAAGTTGGTGAGGCCTGTGGTGCCGAAGATCAGGCTCAGGCCGACTGCGGCGAGCGCTATGACGAGGCCGAAACGGATGCCGTCGACCGTTGTCCTGAGGAATTTTTCATAGAACGGGATGTCGGCCGAAGTCCTGGCTTCGCCGAACGAAAAGATGACAGTGTTGGTGCGCGCGGCTGCCACGTCGCGTTCGATTTCGTTCTGCACGCTGACGCCGTCCGGGAGGGTTTCGGAGTCCACTGCGAATGTGTATGAGCCGGGCGATAATTCGAGCGTCCATCGGCCGCCTTTGGCGGAGGTGGTGCGTGCGACTTCGTTCCCTGCGTCGTCGATGGCAGTGACGTCGACGTCGGTGAGGCGTTCGCCGCCGTTGTTGAGGCTGCCGCTGACTGCGACGGCGTCAGCTGGTGGCGCCTGTGAAGTCGAGGCCGCCGGTGGGGGAGTAGGAACAGGTTCCTGCGCGAGCGCGGTGCCGCCGAAGGCGACTGCTGCGATGGATCCTAGTAGTGCCAGCATGAGGGTCTGTCTGAGAAGGCGAAGCGATAATCGGTTACCCGATCGAATTCGATTCTTCCTTCTGGCCCATCCAACAATTTGAGCCACTCACGTCCTCCGGACGGTTGTCGGTGCTGTGCCCGCGGTGGGCGCAGCTGTTGCAATTGTCGGACTCTAACCGTTGCGAGCGCACGAAAACGGCGACTCGAATTTTCGGAAACAATATTTTTGCATCGAAGCCTTTGTGCAGGCGAAACGGGAGCCTTACGTATCCGCTTCCGCACTGTCGGACGCGCTACATAGACTGGGCGCCGTGAGCCCCGCAACCGAAACCAGTGCCGCATCCGCATCCAAGGCATCGTCTTCCGCTGATGGCCAGCCGCCGACCCTGATGCTCATCGAC
>JBBSSG010000007.1:0-41504 GCA_038242295.1 Mycobacteriales bacterium
ACATCCCCGGAAGCCCGATGTTCAAGTCGCGGTACCGGACCATGTACGAGCTCGCGGAATACATGTACGGATCGGCCGCAGTCATCGGCCTCGAAATGCTTCCTATCTTGGGTGCGACAACCGAAGATGCACGAGTTCCCGCCGCGGCCTTGGGTGAAGCATTTCAGCTGACCAACTTCATCCGAGACATGGGCGAGGACCTCGACCGAGATCGGATCTATCTACCGACCGACGAGCTGAATGCATTCGGCGTCGACGAGGAACTGCTCAAACACTGTCGTTCCTCTGGCCGAGGAGACCGACGCATCGACCGCGCGCTCGCACACCTGATCGCGCACACCCGAGCCGTGTATCGCGTCGCCGAACCCGGAATCGACATGCTCGATCCGCGAGTACGGCCGGGTATGCGCACTGCTCTGTTGCTCTACGGCCACATTCTGCGCGAGGTGGAGGACAGCGGCTTTTCGGTTCTCAACGAGCGAGCACATGTTCCACAATGGCGCCGCCTGTCGATCGCTGCGCCTCGACTTGCTGCCACCGGTTGGCACAACGTCGCAACACGACTTCGACCGCAGTAGATCTGGATCTACTCGTATTGCACTACGAGTGAAGGTCAGCAGTTCAGAATGCCATTGCCTGTGCACGCCTTATTACTTCACGCATAAGATCGCCGTGCATAGCTTCGGCAGGAGTACCGGGCAGCGAGTCGTCCGATTCGAACAGCCAGCGCAGGATTTCCTCGTCGTCGTAACCGCCGTCATGGAGCACAGCAAGCAACCCCGGCAGACCCTTCACGATCTGGCCGTCCGATGCGTTCAGAAAGATCTCGGGCACGCCAGGAACCCTGTTGCGCTTGATCGCGATCAGCTGTCGATCGCGGAGCATCTGCTCGACCCGAGATTTGGGAACGTCGAGGATCTTGCTCACATCGACTAGCTGAAGCAACGAAATGGACGGGTCGAGGACGTCGTCGGCATAAGGGATCACACTCACTGACGTAACGTTAACGGGTTCGCGCTGGGATACGAAAAGCACCGTCAAAAGTTCGGTCTGTCGAGCTCTAGGTGTAATCCACGCGTAGCTACCATCACTCGGTAGCGACTTTTTCTCCCGCAATCCTGCGGGCTACGCTCCCAGGAGGTATACGACGGTGATTACCGGAGGATCCGTGTCGGTGGGTTCACTGCTGGATCGGCGGTACCGCATCGATGCCACCATCGCCCGCGGCGGTATGTCGACGGTCTACCGTGCACTCGACACACGCCTCGATCGTCCCGTTGCGGTCAAGATCATGGATCCCAAGTTCGCCGAGGATCCGCAGTTCGTTGCGCGTTTCGAATTCGAGGCTCGCGCCGTTGCCAGGCTCAACAACCCGGGACTCGTCGCCGTGTACGACCATGGACGCGACGGCGAGTTTGCTTTTCTGGTCATGGAGCTGGTCGAGGGCGGAACGCTGCGCGAGTTGCTACGCGAGCGCGGTCCGATGCCACCGCACGCCGCTGCCGCTGTCGTCCGTCCTGTGTTGGACGCAATCGGTACCGCGCATCGAGCAGGTCTGGTGCACCGCGACATCAAACCGGAGAACATCCTGGTCTCGGATTCTGGCGATGTGAAAATCGCCGATTTCGGCCTTGTTCGGGCAGTCGCCGCGTCGAACACCACCTCGGCCAGTGTGATACTCGGCACAGCCGCCTACCTGTCACCCGAACAAGTTACGGTTGGCTCGGCGAATGCAGGCAGCGATGTCTACGGGGTCGGCGTCGTTCTCTTCGAGCTTCTGACAGGCCGCACACCGTTCACCGGAGACACGTCGCTGTCCATCGCGTATCAACGCATCGACAACGACGTCCCGCGACCGAGCAGCATCATCGCGGGAGTTCCTCCTGAGTTCGACGAGTTGGTTCGGCTCGCAACCGTGCGGGATCCAGCAGGTAGGTACCAGAACGCCGACGAGATGGGGCGTGCGCTTCGAGAGGTCGCGGCGCGTCTGGAATTGCCGCCGTACCGCGTACCTGCGCCCCGTGGCTCTGCCGAACACCGCAGCGCCGCTGCACTCGGCGCTCCAACGATGTTCGCCGGTCAACGACAGGTCGAAGCCGCGGCACCTGCTACGGAAGTGAACCAGGTTCCCGTCGATTCCGGGGTGCACCAGACGCGGGTCCAGACAGCGCCGACACCGCGGGACACACAGGAGGCCGGCACCGCTCCCCCGACACGCGATGGGCGACAGCAATACGAATTCCCTGACTTCGACGCAGACCGAATGAGATCACGTCGCACCATGATCGTGTGGCTGACCGTCGTAGCGTTGCTCGCCGTGTTCGTCGGTGTCGGCGGTTGGTGGATGGGATCGGGGCGTTACACCACTGTTCCGACGATCGGCGGCTTGGACGTTCCCGGTGCGACCAGCACCTTGGACGCAGCCGATCTGACAGGTGATGTCAGAGGGACATATTCCGACACTGCACCGGTCGATTCGCTGATCGGAAGCGATCCGGATACTGGCACACGAGTAACCAAGGGCAGCACGGTATCGCTACTGGTGTCTTTGGGGAGACCGTCGGTTCCCCAGATTTCAGTGGATACCACGGTCGAGGATATGAAGGATTTGTTGCGGGAGCGGACATTCGAGCCGTCCGACGGCGGCGAGACGTTCAGTACCACTGCACCCATCGGTAGCGTGGCAGCACTCGACCCGACTCCGGGCACAACGCTCTCGGTCGGTGACATTGTGAAAATTTTTCGCTCCAAAGGTTCTCCGCCGGTGGCCGTTCCCGATGTTTCCGGCATGTCGCCCGTAGAGGCCACTACAGCCCTGACATCGGTGGGGCTCTCAGTCACTGAGACCGAGACCTCGTTCGACAAGAAGGTCGACGGCGGAAGAGTCATCGGTACCGATCCAGCGATTGGCGGCACTGTCAATGCTGGGGCCACTGTCCGACTGCAGGTGTCGAACGCGATCACTGTTCCGTCGTTGCTGGGACGTTCGGTCGGGTCGGCGCGGGACACGCTCGACCGTCTCGCACTCGGCGTTCAGGTCCGGCAGGTATTCGACACCGACGGATCTCTCGTCGTATCGCAGACCCCGGGCCCAGGAACCAGGGTGGCCCCGGGCTCCTCGGTCAGCGTCGTTTCTCTACCGTGACGGCGATTGATCACCCACGCAGCATCTCAGCGACCAGGAAGGCCAACTCGAGCGACTGCTGAGTGTTGAGTCGAGGGTCACATGCGGTCTCGTATCGTCCTGACAAGTCCAAATCCGAAATTTCCTGGGCCCCGCCGAGGCACTCGGTCACATCGTCGCCGGTGAGCTCGACGTGGATGCCGCCCGGGTGAGTTCCGAGGCCGCGATGGATTTCGAAGAAGCCTTGAACTTCGTCGACAATGCGATCGAAATGTCGGGTTTTGTAGCCAGTCGACGCCTCGTGGGTGTTTCCGTGCATAGGGTCGCATTGCCAAATGACCTGATGCCCCGTGGCCTGAACCTTCTCGATGATCGGCGGTAGCAACTCGCGGACCTTGCCGTTGCCCATACGTGAAATCAAGGTCAACCTGCCCGGCTTGTTCGTCGGATCCAGTCGCTCGACGTATTCGACGGCCATGTCCGGCGTCGTCGATGGACCGATCTTCAATCCGATGGGATTGCTGATCAATGCTGCCAATGCGATGTGTGCACCATCGAGTTGACGGGTTCGATCCCCGATCCAGAGAAAATGAGCGGACAGGTCGTACAGCTTGGGGTGATCTGCATCCGCATTGTCCAGTCTCAGCATGGCGCGCTCGTAGTCGAGCACTAGAGCCTCGTGGCTGGCAAAGATTTGAGCGCTCTGCAGCTTGGGGTCGGTGACTCCACAAGCATCCATGAAGCGCAGCCCACGATCGATCTCACCGGCGAGCGCCTCGTAGCGCGCCCCTGCTGGTGAGCTCTGTACGAACTCACGATTCCAGTCATGGACCTTGTGCAGATCAGCCATGCCGGCTCCGGTGAGAGCCCGCACCAGGTTCATCGCGGCGCTCGCATTGGCATAGGCGCGAACGAGTCGCGACGGGTCGTGCTGCCGCACCGCATCCTCGGCTACGAGTGAGTTGACCATGTCGCCACGGTAGGACTTCAGGCCTAGCGCATCGACGTCGGATGAACGTGGCTTGGCGTACTGCCCCGCGATACGCCCGACTTTGACGACAGGCATGCTGGCGCCGTAAGTCAAGACAACCGCCATCTGCAGCAGGGTTCGAATATTGCCCTTGATGTGAGGTTCAGTGTTGTCCACGAAGGTCTCTGCACAGTCACCACCCTGAAGCAGAAACGCCTCGCCGCGTGCGACTGCCGCGAGCTGGTCGGACAGGGCTTCGACCTCGCTCGCCACAGTGATCGGCGGCACGCTTTCGAGCACCTTGCGCATGTCCGCGGCCTGCGCTGCGTCCCAAGTGGGCTGTTGTGCCGCGGGCCTGGCCAACGCGTCGTCCAGTTGGGTCCGAAGAGTCGTAGACAACGGCGGCAGCTCGGGCAAGCGGTCGATGGGTACGTCTACAGTCCAGTTCACCTGCTCAGGCTATCGTGATCACGACCAGCGGTGCCCGGCACCCTCGTCCGCCGACAGGTTCAGTCGGACGCCGCTCGAATGCTCTGAAATTTGGCCAGATTGTGACGCGCATCCGCGAGGGCATCGTGCGCATCGTCCGGGGCGGGCGGGAGGTACGGGCTACCGGCATCTTCCCAATGCTGGCGTAATTCGCGAGTGAACCGCGGGAGGGATCTCGGCAACTCGGTCATCGAACCCCACAACTGGCACAGAGCGACATGATCGTACGCACCGATCCAGGCCCACAGCTCGACGTCTGCCTGCGGAGACGGCACAAGGAAGTCGAGCAACTCGTCGCGAATGCTCGCCCTGCTCATCCATAGCGGCGACGAGTACGGTGGCAGCTTGGGTAAAACGTTCCGTCGAACCCACTTTCCTGCCCGCTCAGGGTCGAACTCGGAGGACACCGCGTAGAATTCGCGGCCGTCTTCGGAAACCACAGCGATCGAGACCAGCTCGATTGTGCGACCATCCTCGATGAACTCGGTGTCGTAGAAGTAACGCACGCAGGACAGACTAGCCCCCGCCCCAGTACCGACCCCGTAGAGCTGCCAGTAGAAGGAAGCAAGTTGACGCCACCCGAGACCACCACGCAAGCGTCACAGATCCGGCCTTTGCCACCGCGACGGTCTTCGTCCCTACTGGTCGTGATCGCATGCTTGGCCATCGCTGCTGCCGCCCTGGCAGCAATTGCATACAACATCCTGGGATTGCCCGGTCTGCGCGCGTTGTCGCCGCTGGGCGACTACTACCGAATCGATCTCGATGTGTATCG
Organism: Mycobacteriales bacterium; assembly: GCA_038242295.1. GTDB lineage: Bacteria > Actinomycetota > Actinomycetes > Mycobacteriales > Mycobacteriaceae > Rhodococcoides. Next base: position 5,359 of record JBBSSG010000007.1, read on the forward strand.
GATCGGCGGCGGTGTGTTCGCTTCCGGGGCACCCCTCTACGGCGCAATGCCTCCCACCTCGCTCGGAAATACCTTGCCGTTCACGTATCCACCGATCGCCGCAATAGTGTTCAGCCCCCTGTCGTGGATATCGCTCTACTGGGCTGGGATCGTCGTCACGACACTGTCTTTGGTGCTGTTGTTCGGAACTATCGCACTGACGCTTCGTTCACTCGGCTATACGCCGCGAACATTGTTGCTGTGGGCCGCCGGTGCAGTATTTGCAACCGCGATGGTTCTCGAACCAGTCTTCTCCACGCTGGACTACGGACAGATCAACATCATCCTCATGGCATTCGTGGCGGCAGACTGCCTGCCACGAAAGACACCGTGGCCCCGAGGAGCATTGATCGGATTCGTCGCGGCCGTAAAGTTGACCCCCGCGGTCTTCGTCCTCTTCTTGTTGATTCGTAAAGACTTTCGAGCAGCGGTTGTCTCGGGAATCAGCTTCGGCGTATTCACTGCCATCGGCTTCCTCGCCACGTTCTCCGATTCGGTCACATACTGGACCGAGACGCTCATCGACTCCGACCGCATCGGAAAACCCGCGTATCCGGCGAATCAATCGATAACCGGAGCGCTCGCTCGATTCGGTCTCGACGATTCATTTCGCTCGGTGATGTGGATTGCATTGTCGTGTGCACTGCTGGTGGTTTCGGCGGTTGCTATGAAGAAGGCGCTCGCATCAGATCAGACCGCTGTGGCCCTCGGCGTCAACGCAATGTTCGGCCTTCTGGTCTCCCCGGTGTCGTGGTCCCACCATTGGGTCTGGGCCGTTCCATTCCTCGTGACATTGGGAACACTTGCTTATCGCCAACGAAACACGGCCATTCTCGCGTTCGTAGGCCTCGGCGTCGTCTTGCTGCACTTCGCGCCGCATTGGAGGCTGGCACACGGACGCTCTTCCGGTCTCGGTTGGCCACTGTGGGACCAGTTCGCCGCGTCTTCCTACGTCTGGTGGTGCCTCGGGGCAATCGCGATAGTGGCGATCACCCCGTGGAGCCGACCCGCGACAAAGAATTCAACCGAAGCGCAGATACAGAGCGCGCCGATACAGAGCTAGAGCGGTTCAGCTGGCTTTGGTGTGCGGCACGCGCTCAGGTTCGACTACAGAGGCAGCACTCGCAGGCTTCTTGAGCGAAGCGGCATACACGTCGACGTATTCCTGGCCCGACAGCAACATGAGGTCGTACATGACCTCGTCGGTTACTGCCCGTTCGACGAAGCGGTTACCCGCCATACCCTCGAAGCGCGAAAAGTCGATGGGCTTACCGATTTTGATCGTGATCTTGGCCGGCTTCCAGATCTTCGATCCGATTGGATTCATCTTGTCGGTGCCGATCATGGCAACCGGAATAACCGGAACCCCCGTCTGCAACGCCAACCGGGCCATACCCGTCTTACCTTTGTAGAGACGCCCGTCGGGTGACCGCGTGCCCTCGGGATAGATACCGAGTAGCTTTCCCTTTCCGATGACACGCGCCCCTGCATTCAGAGCATCTTGGGCCGCGTCGGCACCGGTCCTGTCGATCGGCACCTGGCCGAGCGCCGAGAAGAACCATTTCTGGAACGCACCCTTGAGTCCCGAAGCGGTGAAGTATTCGCTCTTGGCCAAAAACGTGATGCGGCGCTGCACCTTCAGTGGGAGATAGAACGAGTCGAGAACCGCCTGATGATTGCTAGCAAGGATTGCCGGCCCGCTTGCGGGGATATTCTCGACGCCCTCGATAGTGGGTCTGCCCATAGCGGCCAGGATCGGACCGATGAGCACGAACTTGACGAGCCAGTACCACATGGCGCCTTTCCTGATGACAGATTCTCGTATTGCGAGTTCCAGGGGTGACTGTACCTACCCATTATGACGTCAAGCATATCGACGCGGCGTAGGCGACAGACATCACATCTGGCGTCGCGCTGGAGATAGAAATTTCAACCGTGCGAGATCAGCCGCACCGATCATCCCCGCTGCTTCTCCGAGTTGAGTACTCCTGATTCGGGCGAGCGGACGATGACCTGCGCCGGTCACGAGCTGCGAGTAGTGGTCACGGGCCTCCGGCAGGAACTGGCCCGACGAAGTTGCGACCCCGCCCGCAATGACGATCAGATCCGGGTCGTACACATCACTCACTATCGCCAGGCCGACACCCAGCCATTGTGCGAAATCCTCCATGGCCCGCCGCCCTATGTCATCGCCCTCCTGCGCAGCAGAGGAAATCCGACGACCGGTCAACGAACCAGGATCGAGAAACGCTTCCTTCGCCAGTATCGTCGACGATTCCTGCTCGGCGGCGAGAAGTTCCACGGCTGTGTCCACCAGAGCTGTCCCGCTGCAATAGCGTTCCCAACAACCGCGCTTTCCACATGGGCACGCCCGGCCGTCGGGCACAACTTGAATATGCCCGAGTTCTGGTGCGATACCGAAACTGCCGCGATAGATTCGACCGTCGATGAGAAGTGCTGCCCCGATGCCGGTGCCGATCGCAATCATCACAACGTTTCGCCCGTCGGCCGCTGCCCCGAAACGGTATTCGGCCCAGGCCGCGGAATTCGCGTCGTGCTCGAGAAGCACCGGAAATCCGATTCTGTCACTCATCCGCCGAGCGACCGGCGTATCCACCCATGGCAGATGCGGTGCAAACCTCACCAAGGTCCGATCAGAATTCAAAAAACCAGCGATAGCGAGACCCACTGCGGAAACGGGATGCCGCGCCGCCAGTTCGGCAACGGCGCAATCGAGACCGTGTTCCAATGCCTTCGCCGAATGCGGCGTCGGCGATTGAAACGAGTCGATAACCTGGCCAGTGCTGTTGACGACAGAGGCTCGAAGGCTTGTGCCACCGACGTCGATTCCGATGGTGAAATCTTCGCGCTGCCGCCTCATCGTCCGACCTTTCTCGGCCGCTCCCAACGGAGCACGAACTCGTCAAGCGTGATCGGAGGATCAGGGATGTGGACCGTAGACGCCCAGCGATCCCGGAACTACTCAGTATCCGCGCTTGTCGAACCTTTCACAGTCACGTTAATCGGTACGAATCCCGGCTGTTGGATTACCGACTCTTCTGTCTCGCGCCCAGGAGTTGGGTCGGTCTGGTGACCTTCTACATCAGGGTCGTGAACCGCGGTGTCGTCGTTGGTGCGGCGGTCGCCTTCGGTGGACGCTTTCCCGCTGCCGGTGTGCTCCGCGACAAGTTGACGAATCAGGACAAGAACAGCGGCGCCCTCGGTTGCCAGCAACGTCAACAGATCGTGCTGCTCGCCCCTCACCAGAGCCGACAGCGCACACACTGGGCACCAACTACAGCCCTGACGTGGTCGTTCCCGCTGGTCGTCCATGGCCTGCCGCAGGACCGGTTCAAGGTGCGTCAGTACTGTCTCGGCCAGCGTCCACAGATCGGCTGCGACGTCGGAATGCTCCGTAGCCACTTACCGCCTCACTCTCACGTCGGCCATACCGATGGGTCGGGCTTGAACCGGACCACAAGCTTTTCGGACTCGAAATCAGCCCCTGTCACGATGCATCTTCGCAGCACCGACGCCAAGCGAACTCGGCTACGTGTTCCATCGGCACCGACGATCAAGTCGTCCTGCACTCGACCGAGACTGAGTGTCGAGGAGTCGACAATCGGGAGCAGCATCGTCATCGTGTACACCGACTCCAACCCCGAACCCGATTCGTGGGCAACAACAGCCGCATCCTCACCCCTGCTGTCGATACCACTGCTGCCTACGTCCCTACCTGATGTCGCCCCGGCCTCGTCGTACCGAACACGGGCCCGTGTAATGCCATCTCGAACCTCGAGCGCGCCGAGAGTGCCCAACCCTACCGGCTCCAGCGCGGCGCGCTCGATGAGCACCAACGAGTATCCCGATGCCATCTGTTCGATCTCGGCAAGCAGGGATTGCTGCGCCGATCGCCAACTTTCGAACCAGAACACTGCGGGGTGCGCACCGACCAGACTTACTGATGCCGAGTTCAGCTGAGGCAGAACCATATTGACCATAATCGAATCGATCGGCAGCCCGGTCAACGCAGCAGCCGAAATGGTACGACGCGCTTCGGCTACCCCGACACGCTCCGGCGTCAGCACCAGGCTCACCGTCGTTCGTGTTCGATCGAAGAAAAGATTTCGGACTGCTTCTGCGTCGACCACGACGCGCTCGATCATAGCGACGACAATCGTCAGCCGTGGGTCAGTCCCGGTTCCAGCGACGATGCGGTCATGTTGAGGCCATAACCGTTCGAGGTATCCACAGATCAAATCCGGCAGCTGCAGCGTACGCATCGCATCCGCGGTAGCCGGCAAGTCGACGAACACCGTGTGCCAGGTGTTCTCGGCGACGAGTTCGACTATGCGACGCAGCCCGAGAAACTCCTGAACTCCGGGTGCACCGATGACCTCCTCGGGGGCGACGGCCCCGAATCGCACCCCGTGTTCGTGACCGGTACCGGACATCGCCAGAATCGTCGCCAGGGTGCGGTACCCCTCCTCGACCAATTCGAGGGTGTTCAGTTCGAGGAGATCGAGTCCATCCTGCACACGGACGATATCGGCGGCGACGGCGCGGTCGTCGCACCAGCCGACAACATCTTTCAGCGAATGTGCCTGATCGAAGGACACCACCAAAGCTCGGTAGCCGAGCCGAGCATGATCGAGCGCAGCCTTCGCAGCAAGGGTCGTCTTGCCCACACCGCCCTTGCCGACGAAGAGTCGGACAGCGGTGGGGGCATCGGCGCGGACTTCGCTCAGCCTTCGACCCGCTTCTTCAGTTCTTTCAGTGCCGTATCGGTGATGACTTTCTCAGCCTTGCGTTTGAACAGGCCGATCATCGGGATGTTCAGGTCGACGGTCAACTCGTAGGTGACGTCCGTGCCACCATCCTTGTTGTCCTTCAACGTGTAGGACCCCGCTTGCGACTTCTGCATCTCACCTGAGATCAGTTCCCAGGAAACTTTCATCCCATCTGCGGCCCACACGTAACCGAGCTCGTAGGTGTCCTTGACCATTCCGGCATCGAGGACGAACTTGACCCGATCAGCACGTCCGTTGTCACCCGTCGTCAACACCTCCACGGACTTCGCTGCCGAAACCCAGGACGGGTAGGCGTCGAAATCTGCGATCACATCCATGACCTGCGCGGATGGGGCATCGACAGTGATCGACCTCTGAGTTTTCTCGGCCATGCTTTTAGTCCGTTCCCCTTCTACTTGGTCTTTGAAAAATTCGGCCTCTGGAGCTTTGTTTCTGAACGTTGGCACGGCAACGAGGCGTCCGCGACGTCACTCATCTCACACGATCGTCGGCGCTCTGCACAACGGGGCACTATCTGCAGCCGGCTCACACTTGCTGGAGGAAAGCGTGCGCAGGCCGCTCGCCCGCAGCTCGACCTGCTTCGAGTCGACGTTTCACCTCGAATGCCATCACCTTGCCCGCTACCCTGCGTCGGCGATTCTCCTCGATCACATCGAACCGCGCCTGAGCAGCAGGACCGGCGTGCAAAAAGTAGTGGAGTATCACTCCATCGAGGATCGGCACCGGCTCGAGCCAAACCTCCATGGTCCCCGTCAATGCACCCCCGACCGTCCATCTGATGCCCTTGTCGCCGCGGTCGTCCGTCACATTCATGGATAGATCCGGCCACCAGGACCGCCATAGATCTTTGGAGGCCACGATCTCGGAGACCGAAGTACCTGACGCAGCAACGAAGGTTTGATCGGCAACTTGGACACTGCTCATGCGATGAGCTTCACATACCCGGTGGACGCGGCGCACACGAGGCGGTCGATCCAGCGGCAGTGTCGGGTCTAAGGTGAGTCAGGCCCGAGCTACTCGTAAGTAGAGCTAATCTTTTATGTGCTGGAGGTCCCCATGCGCGAGTACACCTCGACCGCCCGATTCACAGTCGCAGACCGCGAGTCTGCCGTCGACATCGTGTTCGCGCGAGCATCGAACACACCGAATGCCGTCGCCTTTCGACGTTTGGAAGACGGCGCCTGGTCAGACGTCACGGCAGAGACTTTCGCCGCGCAGGTACGCGGCGTTGCCAAAGGCCTGATCGCCGCCGGAGTTCAGCAAGGCGACCGTGTCGCGCTGATGTCCTCGACTCGTTACGAGTGGTCGCTGATCGATTACGCGATCTGGGCTTCGGGCGGCGTGACCGTACCGGTGTACGAAACTTCGTCCGCAGGTCAGGTCGAGTGGATTCTGTCCGACGCGGAACCAGTCCTGCTTGTCCTCGAGACCGAACAGCACGAGGTAGAGACCGCCGAGGTGGTTTCAGCGTCGACGACCGTACGCCGGACGTTGCGTATCGATGGGGCGAGTACCGACGCTGGTGCCGTTGCGGCACTAACCGATCTCGGCGCGGCGGTCTCGGATAAGGACATCAGCGCTCGCATCTCTGCTCTGCGATCCTCGGACCCGGCCACACTCATCTACACATCGGGCACGACGGGTCGTCCGAAAGGCGTGCAATTGACGCACGCGAATTTGATCTCGGAATCACGCGGGATTCGCGAAACATCCCTGTCATCGTTGCTCAACGCTGACAGTCGGACCCTGATGTTCTTGCCGCTCGCTCACGTATTGGCGCGCGCAGTTACTATCGCTGCCTTCGATGCAGGCACTGTCATCGGCCACAGCAACGACATCCCGACTCTCGTTGCGACATTCGGTGAGTTTCAACCGGACTTCATTCTTTCGGTTCCCCGCGTATTCGAAAAGGTATTCAACTCTGCCAAGCAGAAGGCTCACGCCGACGGCAGAGGCAAAATCTTCGATGCCGCAACCGAAACAGCAGTTGCCTGGAGCGAAGCACAGGACCGCGGCCCCGGCATTGTGCTCCGCGTCAAGCACGCGGTGTTCGGCAAACTCGTCTATTCGAAACTTCGCGCTGCACTCGGAGGGCGCTGCCAACTGGCTATTTCGGGCGGCGCACCACTCGGTGCACGCCTCGGCCACTTCTACCGCGGGATCGGTGTTCCCATTTACGAGGGCTACGGCCTCACCGAGACCACTGCAGCATTCGCGGTGAACACCATTGGACATCAGCGCGTCGGCAGCGTCGGACGGCCAGTGCCCGGTAACGCTGCGCGGGTTGCGGAGGACGGCGAGATTGAACTGTCCGGGCCGGTGGTGTTCGACGGCTACTGGCGAAACCACGACGCCAGCGCAGAGGCACTCCATGACGGCTGGTTCAAGACCGGTGATCTCGGGTCTCTCGACGAAGACGGGTACATCACCATCACTGGAAGAAAGAAGGAGCTGATCGTGACCGCGGGAGGAAAGAACGTCTCCCCCGCCGGTCTCGAAGACCAGTTGCGGGCCCACCCGCTGATCAGTCAAGCCATCGTCGTCGGCGATCAGAAACCCTTCATCGGCGCGTTGGTGACGCTGGACGCAGATGCGCTTGCTGGATGGAACGCATCCCACGGCAAACCAGGCGACGCTACCGCTGCAGACCTTGCTCAGGACCCTGACTTGATTGCTGAGATGGACGCCGCCGTGGCCGAAGCCAACAAGTCCGTCTCGCACGCCGAGGGGATAAAGAAGTATCGAATTCTTCCGACGGACTTCACCGAGGAGGCCGGCGAGATGACACCGACGATGAAGCTCAAGAGGAGCGTCATCACTGACTCCTACGCGGATGAGATCGAGGCAATCTACGCCCCGTAGCGCCGCCGCGCGACGGACGAACTAGAGCAATCCGCGCAGCTTCTCCGCCAGAACGTCCCAGCGCCAGCTCTTTTCGACCCACCGTCGGCCGGCCATTCCCATGGAGGTCGCCAAAGCTCGGTCGGACAGAATGCGGACGATGGCGTCGCTGATTTGTTGGGTCGACCGCCCGTCCACGACCAGGCCGGTCTTGTTCTGCTGCACGGTCTCCGGTGCACCGCCGGACATCCCCGCCACCACCGGGACTCCGCATGCGGAAGCCTCCAAATAGACAATCCCCAGGCCTTCGACGTCGAGGCCGGCGCCGCGCGTGCGGCTGGGCATCGCGAACACATCGGCGATCGTATGATGAGCGGCCAGCTCATCGGAAGGGACTGTCCCGGTGAATATGACGTGATTTTCGACGCCTTCTTTGCGGACAAGGCTGCGCAGTGCACCCTCGTACGGACCACCTCCGACGATGACGAGCACCGCGCCGTCGACCCGGTCCCGGATACTTTCGATCGAACGGATCAAGTAGTCCTGTCCTTTACGCGGAACAAGACGCGAGAGACACAGAACTGTCGGCCGGTCCCCCAAACCGTAACGAGCCCTCAGTTCTGAACGTGCAGCTTCATCTGGCTTGAACACGTCGGTGTCCACTCCGGGCGGGACATGCTCGAGAGCTGCTCGAGGACCGAACGCAGACGCGAAACGGCCGCGTGTGTACTTGCTGACATAGGTAACTGTGTCGACCGAGTTACCTATTGTTCGCAGTACCCCTCGGCCCCCGGGAATCATCGACCAACCGACCTCGTGACCGTGAGTACTGGCAACGATCGTCTCTGCGCCGGCCCTGCGTAGTGCCGGGGCCATCACCGCAAGCGGCGCTGCCGCACCGAACCATGCACTGTCGCAAGAGTGCGATCTGATCAGTTCCGCAGCCTTCCTGGCGACGAACGGGGTTGGCAGCATCAACGTAGTGGGATGACGCACCACCTCGAAGGGTTGCAGCGCATCGAACTTCACGTGAGTATCCCCACGCCACCGCGGTGCGTACACAACCAATTCCTCTGGCGGAATTCGAGTAGCCAAGCTGTGCAGATACGACTGGATGCCACCGGCTCGGGGCGGAAAATCGTTCGTCACCAGCAGAGTCCGACGCATGTAACTACCGTAGGTCAACTGGACAGCTTCTGAACCCATGCCCCCCACGCCTGCACAAATTGCGCAGTATTCAATCCGGTTGTACTCGAAAGTCCAGCATCGACGTCAGCGGCGTTCTTGGGCCCGGTCGCGAGTCGGGAATACAGCGCACGCAGCATGGGCTCACCGAATCGCTCCGCAACGAACGCACAGACCGACCAGGCCGATTCATAAGCGAGAGTCGACCGCAATCCCGACGCCGCAAAGTCGGAATCCTGGGGCAGAACCGTAGGCGGGCCGCTTTTCGCGACGACGGCGCTCAGCGTCGGTGCAAGCTGTGTGAAATCCGAGCCGGAACCGCGGTAGCCGGCGTAGTCGGCAAAGCCCTCCAACAACCAAGTCGGCGATCCGTCGACTGTCTCTGCGCGAACAGCAATGTGAGTCAGTTCGTGTCGCAGCACCGATCGGGTCGTGAATTCGGTGAGACGCTCAGGCGCCGCCGGGCTGAATACGACGCGTTGGCCGCTGATCGGCGAATCCGGCCTCATCACATCGGACACTGTGACGGCTGCAACACCTGAACTTGCTGTCGAAGTGCCTGCCGAAGCAGCGAACTCGTCCGACGAGCCAGTCGTGAACAACACTGCCTTCCTCGTCCAATCGGAACCGGTGAAGTTTGTCACGGCCTTCACTGCTGCCGGCAATTCCTTCACCAACTGCGATACGAGCGAGGCCTGATCTCGATGCCCCAGAATGATCGACTTTCCTCCGGCAGTCTCGACGGGCGTCACCGTCACCGGCCCGAAATCCCACGGTCCTCGCCACGTATGGCGGTCTATTCCGGGTACATCAGCGTCGGACACAATCCGCCATTGGTCATCGCGCTCGGCCAGCAGTAGCGACACCGTGCGACGCGTGGGCACCGTGTCGATATCGGAAATAGCGTAATGGAGAACTACGGTCGGAGCCCACACATCGGCTGCACCGAGAGATGTCGCGATGTCGGACGGCACCGGTGTTTCCGGTTCGTCGACCAGTTCGTAGCCCCAGTCACTCAGCGGAACGGCTGCCAGTGCGGCGGCACGGCGAAGTTCGGCTTCCAGGAAGTCGGGCGCCGAAGAAGGATCGATCAACGCTGCGAGGGCAGTGGAGTTATTGGTGCGAATCGCCTCGGCCCACTGCTGCAGCATGCTTTCCACACCGGTACGTCGCTGTTCCAGATATGGATTCGACACGGCTGTAGGCGCCGTCCGCGACTCCGTTTGCGGGGCCGAACCACACGATGCACTCGCAGTCAGCGCGAAGCCGACGTACAGGACCCACAGTCGACATCCCACATTCGCGTCGATCAGGTGCAGATCAGTAGCGGCGCGCGCCGTAATACGGGAAAGATGCCATGGATTGCACCTTTACCGGGACACCGAAGGTCGACGCGTGCAGAACGTTTCCGTTGCCTGCATACAGGCCAATGTGTGAGGCATCGGAATAAAATGCAACAACATCACCGGCTTGTAGATCCTTCTGATCGATTGGCGTTCCACCTGCAGCCTGCGCCTGACTGGACCGAGGCAGTTTCTTTCCAACCTGGTTGTACGCCCACACCACGAGGCCGGAGCAATCGAAACCGTCGGGACCGGTTGCACCCCAGACGTAAGGCTTACCGATCTGAGTCATGCCAGCCTGCAGAGCGCCGGAACCCGAGCCCGGAACCAAACCTGAAAGCATCTTCGACAGATCGAAGCCCGGAGGTAACGTCGATCCGGCGAGCTCTGCTTGTTGAGCTCCGGAAAGAGAGTTGAAGGAAGCGATGACATCAGCCGTCTGAGACTTCAATTCACTCTGCTTGGCCTGAAGGTCATCGCTGACGACCTTTGCCTGCTCCGCTGCACTGCGCGCGTCGTCAGCCGCGGCTCGCGACGCTTCCTCAGCGGCGGTTGCCGCAGATGTTGCCTGCTTGAACTGCGCAACTTGACGACCGGTCTCGGTGGAAATGATGTCGAGGGCTGACATCTGATCGAGGAGTTGCTGCGGTGAATCACTGACCATGACGGCGAAAAGCCGATTGGTTCGACCGCCTTGATAGTTGACGTTGGCCACTTTGTCGACGGCCGGCTTCAGCTCCGCAAGTGCCGCCTTCGCTGTCTCCAGAGCATCTTGCTGGACGGCAAGCGCGTCTTCAGCATCCTTCTTCACAGCAGTCTTGGCGTCGAGGTCGATCTGCGCGTTGTGCAGCGCCTCGTTCGTTTGCTCGGACTCACGAGAGAGCTCAGCAAGCTTCGCCTGCCCATCGGGCTCGGAGCCCCCTCCTGGCTGCGCGTTCGCAGTAGCGGAAGGTGCCACCAGAAGGCAGGCTGCCATGGATGCGGCAGCGAGGACGCTGCCCTTCGAGCGGGTTACGCGCTTGACTGTCGGTGTCGCCACGGGAAGTGACTCTCCGTTCTTGCGGTGATCGTCGATATCGATTCGACGGCGGTAACGATTGATAAACAAACCTTACGCATGAGTAGCGCCTCATGGGCGGAAACAGCGCCTGCAAGTAAGTCTTTTACAGGTAAATTGATTTCTTCGGCGCAACTCGAAGACACAATAAGGTTACGGAACAGTCTCGCAAGCTCCCTGTCGGGGGGGTATGCAGCGCGCCATGGACCCGATAAACGACTGAGCAGCATCAGACACGACCGAAGCCGTGGAACCTGATGCTGCCCGTGAGCCGCTGAGTCGAATCAGTAGCGACGAGCTCCGTCGAACGGCATAGAAGCCACTGGTGCGACCTTGACCGGAACTCCGGAGGTCGAGGCGTGGATAACGTTGCCGTTGCCTGCATAGATCCCGGAGTGCGATCCTCCGTAGAACGACACGACGTCGCCGGGCCGCAGGTCCGACTGCGATACCGGCACGCCGACCGCGGCTTGGTCGTAGCTGGTACGAGGGAGGCTGATTCCTGCCTCCTTGTAGGCCCACTGCACCAGACCCGAGCAGTCGAACGAATTCGGGCCCGAAGCGCCGTACACGTAGGGGGCGCCGAGCTTGGTCTCAGCAGCCTTGACAGCCTTGGCTGCCGGGGTGACCTGCGGTGCGATCGGGGCTGGAACAGCAGGCATGCCCGGAATTTCAGTTGGAAGTGGCGGCAGGCCCGGGATCTCGGGGATCTCGAACGTGCCGACGCCAGGAATCGTGAGGGGGACCGCCATTGCGGGGGCAGCGGGGAGAATCACCGCGCCGGCTGTAATCGCACCGGCTACGAGTATTCGACGCAATTGACGGGTTGAAGTATGTGACACCACGAAAAGGGTTGCTCCGTTTCTTCCACTCGTCCGCCGACCGAGTTAGCTGACGGGTTCGGGCTGGGAAGATCAGCCCTACCCGCTTCGTCGCTCAGCGACTCCGCAGGATTCACCCCAGTAAAAATCGGGTTCCCGGTACGACCACTCTCACGAGTGCTCGATTAGGCGGTGACTTGCGACGTCACTCCGGGTTGGATTGACGAGACTCCGCAAGGTCTCGAAAAGGTTACGAAATGGCATCCCCTATGTCGAGCCCAACGCGCCGACAAGTGTGAAATCGTTTGACTTTGCACTACACGGCCCGCCGAACGCCACCATTGTCACGACGCGATAACGATTGCCCTGCCGACGGGCCTCGCTCGTCCACTACGAGCCGCAGACGCGGCACAAGTCCGACGTCCGCCAACACCCCCATCGCACCCAATTCCGCCTGGTCGAAGTCGACTTTTAAGACCTTGCCCCCACCCTCTCGAGCTCTTGTCCGGGTGCCCCAGGGGCACCGAGAAGGACCGTGACGACACAGTCGGAACAGGCGATGTGACGTACTCGGCAATCGCTACAGTCGATGATCATGTGATCCTCATCTCTTTCGTCGGTCAAGCTCGTTTTTTTCCTCAGCAAACGGGAATGTAAGCGTGTCGTCCGACAAGAAACCGATGCAATAACGCCACGGGCTTTGTCGGTGGATCCCGCTAACGTTCCGATCCGTGACCCTCCCGATCCAGCTGAGCTTCGACGAACTCGACACTCCCCTACAGGAGACAACTTTCGTCGTCGTTGATCTGGAGACGACCGGCGCCAGCGCCGATACTGAAAGCATCACTGAAATTGGGGCGGTGAAGATCCGCGGCGGGCAGGTGATCGGAGAGTTCGCCACGCTCGTCGATCCGGGGCGGTCCATTCCGCCGTACATCGTCGAGTTGACCGGAATCACCACTGCGATGCTGATCGGTGCCCCTCGTATAGACCGGGTGCTGCCGGCCTTCCTGGAATTCGCCCACGGAACTGTCCTCGTCGCGCACAACGCACGCTTCGACACTGGATTCCTGCGAGCTGCGGCAAGCCGCCTCGATATGGCCTGGCCCAAATTCCAGGTGTTGTGCACTGTCAAGCTCGCTCGACGCGTTCTCACTCGAGACGAAGCGCCGTCGGTGAAGCTCTCGGCGCTCTCCACCCTGTTTCAAGTGAGCACTCAGCCCACACACCGTGCTCTCGACGATGCCCGCGCGACTGTCGACGTCCTGCATGCGCTCATCGAGCGAGTGGGGAACCAGGGAGTACACAGCTATGCGGAACTCGTCGACTACATGCCGAACATCTCTGCAGGGCAACGCGCAAAACGCTCTCTCGCCGCGGACCTCCCACGTTCTCCTGGCGTCTACCTGTTCAAAGGTCCCGGAGACGAAGTGCTGTACGTGGGCACGTCGAACAATCTGCAACGCCGGGTTCGCACCTACTTCACCGGTTCCGAGACCCGCGGTCGAATGAAAGAAATGGCGAGCTTGGCCGTCAGGGTGGACCACGTCGAATGCTCGCATGCACTCGAAGCGGGAGTGCGTGAGCTCCGACTGCTCAGCGCGCACATACCGCCGTACAACAGGCGATCGAAGTTTCCCAAGAAGGGGTGGTGGATAACTGCCACCACGGAAGCGTTTCCTCGATTGTCAGTAGTACGGACACCGACTCCCCACTCGATAGGGCCGTTCCACGCCCGCGGCGACGCGCTCGACGTCGCCGCTCTGATCTCCGAGTTCGCCGCCATTCGAACGTGCACGCGGCGCGTCCCCCTGACCAGTACCCACGGCGCGAACTGTGAGCCGACCGCCGTGGGCGGATGCGCCGCGGCATCCACCGGCGTTGTGACGTCGGACCAATACTCCGGCGCGCCTGGCAGATTCTATGAACTCGCGGCCGGAACCAACGGTTCGATCCTCGATGCGATCCGCAACCGGATCACCGCACTCTCCGATGCCGAATTGTTCGAATCCGCAGCACGGTTGCGTGATCGGCTCACCATCGCCGCCGATGTTCTACACCGGTTACACCGCCTCGCGGCGATCGCGGCGATCGCAGAACTCGTGGTGGCGCGAAGAATCGCAGACGGCGGATGGGAATTGGCAGTCGTTCGCCATGGCATGCTCGCCGGCGCTGCGACGACAGCGCCTCGTGTGCATCCGATGCCAGTTGTCGAAGCCATCGTTGCCGCGGCCGAGACCGTGGTGCCAGACATGACGCCGCTGCGCGGCGCGCCCCCGGAGGAGGTCGGACTCATCGCCCGTTGGTTGGGCACGGACGGTGTCCGAATAGTGCGCACTACCTCCGGATACGCAGAGCCTGCCAACGGTGCGGGAGCATGGAAACAATGGTGCACACTCGTCCGGGAAATTTCCCGCCGGGAAGGTGGCACGAACGAGATGACCAGACAGGCATCCCTCTAAACTCGTGGCCGACGCGCCGTACTGCGCGTTACCGCCGGTTGTGAAGGAGACACATGATCAACGCCATCGTCATGATCGACGCCGAGGCAAGCGCAATCCCCGAAACTGCACAGGCAGTAGCGGACGTCGACGGAGTGACCGAGGTCTACTCCTGCGCGGGCGACGTCGATCTCATCGCTGTGGTCAAGGTTCGTGATCACCAGCGGGTCGCCGAGGTCGTGACACAAAGAATCAACAAGGTGCCCGGAGTGCTGAACACTGCCACCCACATCGCGTTCCAGTCATACTCGAGCGCCGACATCGATGCGGGATTCTCTATCGGTGAATGACGTTTGGCGGTCAGTCCAGTTCGTTGGACCGAACGACCCAGCGAGCCAATAGATCCGCAGTGGCACCGGAGTCCACAGCGTCCGCGGCGAGCAGAAGCCCCTTGAACAATGAATCGTCGAGGTTCTCTGCGTCGATGCCATCAACGATGCCATCCAAAGCTGTCAACGCCGCAGCTGCATTGAGCAGCACGGCATCCCGCACCGGACCTGGCCGGCCCGCGAAAACTTCGTGCGCCACTCGCGCGTTGAACGCGGCGTCGCCGCCCTTGAGTTCCCCGATGGGCACTAGTTTCATGCCGAAGGTTCTAGGGTCAATTTTTACAGCGGTAACGACGCCGCCAGAGACTACGTAGACCGTCGTCGTCGTCGACAACGTGATCTCGTCCAAGCCGTCGTCTCCTCGCACAACAAGAGCGCTCGTGCCCCGCTCGGCGAACACCTCCGCCACGACCGGGACCAACGACTCGAACGCGCAGCCGATCAATCCAGCCCGTGGGCGGCCAGGATTGGTCAACGGACCGAGCACGTTGAAGACCGTCGGTATTCCAATCTCCTTGCGCGCGGGCCCAGCGAACCTCAGTGCGGGGTGATACACCGGAGCGAAGCAGAATCCGATACCTACCTCGCGAACACTGGTGGCGACACCGGCCGGACCGAGCCCGAACTTGACCCCGAGAGCCTCCAGAACATCCGTCGTGCCGCTCTGCGAGGATGCGGCACGGTTTCCGTGCTTGACCACGCGCCCACCCGCGGATGCAACGACGATGGCCGCCATCGTCGAGATATTGACTGTGTCCGCGCCGTCGCCGCCGGTTCCCACGACGTCTACCGCGTTCGGCTCACTGTCGACCAACGTGGCATGCGCAAGCATCGCGTCCGCCAAACCTCTGACCTCGGCAGGCGTTGGACCCTTCATTTTCAGCGCAACTCCGAATGCGGCAATCTGGGCCGGTGTCGCGTTGTCGGACATTATCTCGTCCATTGCCCAACCCGTGTCTCCACTGGTCAAATCAACGTTCGAAGACAATGCCCCGAGAACTGCCCTCCAGGTTCGTGCCTGCTCGCCGTGCCTCGGTTCGGTCATCTTGTTCTCCGTGTCTTTCTCGACTGCCGGCGTAGCTCAGATGTGCCAGAGCAGCCTAATCAGCAGGACGGGAGTCACTGGCGGCAGGCTGCAACGCATCCCAACCCAACACCATTCCGCCCCGGCGCTGCGCAAGGCCTGCCATCCGTGACCGCTCCTGCGAGCAGTGCAGCGCGTCGATGACCTGGACTCGCTGAAGAACAAGACAAACACCGTTTGCCACCGCACGGCTGCTCTCGGTTTTTGGAACCGCCGGATCCAGCGCGGCCACGTCAGCCTGAAAGTAGCCATCTTGACTCGCTACCGCGGCGGCGTCGGCGACCATGTCACTGGGCAGCACCAGGTGGTGCCGTAATACTGCCTCGGCCTCTGCGACCCATCCGTACATCACGGTTCCGCGCTCCAATGCCGCTGAACACGACTCGGCGTCGTCGAAGGACGAGGCAACGACCACGAGGTCGATTCTGGCTGCGTCGAGCGGAGCTGTCTTCACCCTGGAGAAGAGTCGTCGGAACCATGATGCGCCACCGGTCGTTGCCATTAGGCAAGCCTTCCACGGTCGCGCTGATGACGCCGACCCACATGCCGTGAGCAGCAGATTTGCCGCCGCTAGCTCACGTAGATGACGTGGAGACGCGCCAACACCGGACCCGGGTATGACTTCGGTACTACGAACAGTCATACTTCTTTCTGTGACGAGCGCTGTAGGTACTCAAGGATCGGCAATCACCCAACGCGTGCATTCGCTGAACCGGCCAAACATGGTCAGCGTCGGCACCATTGTGTGGCTGTCGAGCGAACTCATGTTCTTCGCTGGACTTTTTGCGATGTACTTCGTCGCAAGGGCACAGGCCGACGGCAACTGGCCACCAGCACCGACCGAGCTGAATCTAGGACTAGCGGTACCGGTTACTACCGTGCTGATCGCGTCCTCGTTCACGTGCCAACTCGGCGTATTCGCCGCAGAGCGCGGTGACGTCTTCGGATTGCGACGCTGGTACATCATCACGTTGGCAATGGGCACGTTCTTCGTTGCCGGTCAAGCTTATGAGTATTACCACCTGGTCCATACGGGCACGACGTTGTCTTCGAGTGTGTACGGGTCGGTCTTCTACATAACGACCGGATTTCACGGACTACACGTTATCGGCGGACTCATCGCATTCGTCTTCCTGATCACGCGAACTCTGGTCAGCAAGTTCACGCCTGCACAGGCCACCGCGGCAATCGTGGTGTCGTACTACTGGCACTTCGTCGACATCGTCTGGATCGCACTGTTCGCCACGATCTACTTCGTCCGATAGCACGCATGAATAGATCACGTGTTTTCACTTCGCCAATTGCAGCGGACGTCCGGTCTCAGGGCCCGACGTCCGGTCAGTCCCGACACGACAAGGGATAGAAGATGAGTACATCTCCCCCAGCAAAATCCGGTGACAGCATGAGTGGATCAGACCGATCCGCAACCGTCTCTGTCGTAAAGAGTCGGCGGCAGCGCAAAGTACGCCGCCGCGTGACGGGAACCCTCGTGCTCATGATGGGTCTCCTCAGTGCCGGGTTCCTTGCTTCAGCCCTGACCCCTACTCCTCAGGTCGCGACCGCAGATCAAGACTCGGCTGCATTGATTCGCGAAGGCAAGCAGCTTTACGACACGTCGTGTGTGACGTGCCACGGCGTGAACTTGCAGGGAGTGCAGGACCGCGGCCCTAGCTTGATCGGTGTCGGTGAGGCGGCAGTCTACTTCCAGGTTTCGTCGGGCCGCATGCCCGCAGTCCGCAACGAAGCTCAGGCAATTCGCAAACCCCCGAAGTTCGATAACAAGCAGGTCGACGCGCTCGGCGCGTACATCCAGACCAACGGCGGTGGCCCGACATTGCTACGTGAGAGCGACGGCGAGATTGCTCAGTCCTCCTTGGCCGACGGCAACGTCGCCCGCGGCAGTGAGCTGTTTCGTCTGAACTGCGCCTCATGCCACAACTTCACCGGCCAGGGCGGCGCCTTGTCTTCCGGAAAGTTTGCACCTTCGCTCGGACCGGCAAATGAGCAAGAAATCTACACCGCCATGATCACCGGACCGCAAAACATGCCGAAGTTCTCCGATCGTCAGCTGACGCAAGAAGAGAAGATCGACATCATCTCCTACGTCAAGTCTGCGCAGGAAACGAAGTCACCCGGCGGGTGGGGCCTCGGAGGCTTCGGTCCCGGTACAGAGGCCATCGCAATCTGGATAATTGGAATTGGTGCCGTGGTCGGCGCAACATTGTGGATCGGAGCAAGATCATGAGCGAGGCTGATTCCCGCCGTACCGACAGCGATGACGCCGACGGTGCAAATGTCGACGGTACAAATGTCGATAAAGTGGACGTGAACAAGAGTTACACCGACGAAGAACTCGCTGGGATGACTCGCGACCAACTGTTCGAATTGGGAACCAACCTCGATCATGTCGACGTTGCTTACCGTCGCAACCGTTGGGCCGTCGAGGGTACTCGCGCTGAGAAGCGCGCCGAGCGGAGTGTCGCGTTCTGGTTCGGTTTGTCTGGGGTCTCAGCTCTCGCTTTTATTGGCATCTACATTTTTTGGCCGTGGCAGTACGCGGGCATGGGCGACGCGAAATATGATGCCTATTCCCTTTACACCCCTCTGATCGGTCTCACGATGGGTCTTGCGATCCTCGGAGTCGGCGTAGGTGCGGTGCAGTTCACCAAGAAGTTCATCCCTGAAGAGGTCTCGATCCAGGATCGCCACGATGGCGAATCTTCACAGGTCGACCGCGTGACGGTCGTCGCCCAGCTCGGCGATTCGTTGGATACCTCGACCATTGGTCGACGCAAGGTCATCAAGCGTTCGCTGTACTTCGGCGGTGGCGCACTCGGAATCATGGCTCTCATGCCGCTCGGTGGCCTCATCAAGAACCCATGGGCCGAGGGTGACAAATCGCCGCTCTGGGTCTCCGGATGGACACCGCGTTACCCTGGAGAGACGATTTACCTTCGGCGCGACACTGGACGTCCCCATGATGTCGTATTGGTTCGCCCCGAGGATATGGATGCTGGTTCCATGGAGACTGTGTTTCCGTTCCGCGAGGCTGACCGCGGTGACGATCATGCGCTTTTCAGTGCTTTGCGCGGGATCCGCAACGCAGTCATGTTGATTCGTCTCCGCACCGAAGACGCGGAACAGGTCGTCAAGCGTAAGGACCAGGAGAGCTTCAACTACGGCGATTACTTCGCGTATTCCAAGATTTGCACGCACCTTGGTTGCCCGACTTCTTTGTTCGAGCAGCAGACCAACCTTATTTTGTGCCCATGTCACCAGTCGCAGTTCGACGCGTTGGAGTATGCAAAGCCGGTCTTCGGACCGGCAGCGCGCGCGGTGCCTCAACTTGCGATCACAGTCGACAAGGATGGATTCCTTGTCGCCGATGGCGACTTCATCGAAGCCCTGGGACCCGCCTTCTGGGAGCGTCCCACCGGTAGGGAGAGCTGATCATGAGTCCCTCACTCCAGACCCTTGCTGCCAAGCAAGCAGATAATGTCGACAGCCGATACCATCTCGCCCCGGGCTTGCGTCGACAGATCAATAAGGTCTTTCCGACGCACTGGTCTTTCTTGCTCGGTGAGATCGCGCTGTACAGCTTCGTCATCCTGCTGATCTCCGGTACTTTCCTGACGTTGTTCTATGACCCCTCTATGAGTGAGGTCGAGTACAACGGCATCTACGAACCGCTTCGCGGCGTCACGATGTCTCGTGCATACGAGACGACGCTGAATATCTCGTTCGAGGTGCGAGGCGGCTTGTTCATGCGCCAGATCCACCACTGGGCCGCACTGATGTTCGCGGCTTCGATCATCGTCCACATGATGCGTATCTTCTTCACTGGTGCGTTCCGACGCCCACGTGAAGCGAACTGGGTCATCGGCTGCTTGCTGCTGATCCTGGCGATGTTCGAGGGTTTCTTCGGTTACTCGCTTCCTGACGACCTGCTCTCGGGCACCGGTCTTCGCGCAGCATTCTCCGGTATATCGATGAGTATTCCGATTATCGGTACTTGGTTGCACTGGTTGATATTCGACGGAGACTTCCCCGGGACGATCATCGTTCCGCGCCTCTACGTTGCGCACGTTCTTCTGTTGCCGGCGATTATTCTTGCGCTGATCGCTGCCCACCTTGCACTTGTCTGGTACCAGAAGCACACGCAGTTCCCCGGACCTGGTCGTACCGAACAGAACGTCGTCGGCGTCCGCATTCTTCCGGTGTTCGCAGTCAAGTCCGGCGCTTTCTTCGCCGTCACTTTCGGCATCATGGCGATGATGGGCGGTCTTCTTCAGATCAATCCGGTCTGGAATATCGGCCCGTACAACCCATCTCAGGTCTCAGCGGGTTCGCAACCAGACTTCTACATGATGTGGACTGACGGTCTCGCACGCCTTTGGCCAGCATGGGACATCTACATCGGCAGTAGCTACACCATCCCTGCCGTGTTCGCTGTTGCGTTGATCATGGGCTTGGTGTTCACGGTGATGATTGCTTACCCATGGATCGAGAAGCGACTCACTGGCGACACTGCGCATCACAACCTGCTTCAGCGTCCGCGCGACGTGCCGGTCCGTACGGCTATCGGTGCAATGGTTCTAGCGTTCTACATCGTGCTCACACTCTCGTGTGTGAACGACATCATCGCGTACAAGCTGGATATTTCATTGAACGCGACGACCTGGATGGGCCGTATCGGCATGCTGATTCTGCCGCCGATAGCGTACTTCGTGGCATACCGCTTCTGCATTGGATTGCAGCGCAGTGACCGCACAGTCCTCGACCACGGCATCGAGACCGGCATTATCAAGCGTCTGCCTCACGGCCAGTATGTCGAGGTGCACCAGCCACTCGGACAGGTTGACGAGCACGGTCACCCGATCCCGCTCGCTTACCAGGGTGCAGCAGTTCCCAAGAAGATGAGCAAGCTCGGTTCCGCCGGCAAGCCAGGTTCAGGATCACTGTTCCGGCCGGACCCAGTGTCGGAGAGTCAAGCCCTCGAGCAAGCTTTGCACCAGGGCGAGGTCCAGCAGCTGACGATGCTCAAGAATTACCAGAGGGATCTGTACGGCAACGGTTCCAACGGTTCCAACGGTCATTCGAACGGCAACGGCCAAGCTGATCGCGCTCCTGCCACCCAGGAAAGCGACAACGAACGCTGATAGTCAGACATAAGAAGAGGGCGACACCACAAAGGTGTCGCCCTCTTCTTGCGTTCGGCACCCTCGAGCAATGGTGCGTGCCTCGGAAGTGCTCTACTAGGCGCACTGACTGTGCGGCGTAAAGCTTTTCGACCGACCGCGGCGACTCAACCTCCAACCACAGGGACGGCAGATCTGCAGCACATCTGATCAGAGTCAGGCACCAGCATGTACCGTTCCCTCGGCAGTACCACTCCCCTCCCCCGCCGGGTCTCATCCAGTACATTCCTGGCCACGCATCTCCCGGTGTCTTACACAGTCGCACGATCTGTCGAGATACCCCTGGCCTAAGCCAAGATTGCGAAGCTTTCGACACTTCGACACAATGCACGCGTGCGAGGCCGCACTCAAGCATTCGATAGCCGACTCGAATCCCGTGTACCGATGCATTGCCGGCGGCGGATCAGCTTGTCAGCGAGCGGCCCCGCCAACCTTTGTAAAAACTCACCTGCTCCGGACTCGATGGACTCGCGGTAGGCACCCCTGTGGTCGACCCGAACGTGCGACATCATTCTTACGCACTTCGGCGGAAGGGAACCACTCACTCGCGACTATCGGACCCCATACCTCCGTCGTGCCGAGTCTGTACGGCTATCGACATCCAGCACCTGTTCCGGATCGATGTGGGCGAAGCTCACGTACGCGCCCTGCGCAGCTACGGCGGGCCGACCCGATTTTCAAGTACCCGTTGCCTTCCCGGCCTATACCGTCCGAACACAGTCTCTTCGGAAATTGCACAAGATCCGTCAGCTACCGCGGAGAACCGCGGAGGGACGCGCCGTCCTGAGTCACTCGGAGGTGCGCCCTTGCGGCCCCGTCAGCACCTCACACAGAACGAACGGGCCCCGGTGGGGGGTGTGTGGGTCCGCGCTCGACTCGAAACGACGCAAGCGCCGATCGTCCGTATGGACGACCGGCGCTCGATTGCCGAACTGACGAATTAGGCGATCAGTGCTTCTCAGCTCCGAGGTGGTATTCGAACACCAGACCTGCTGATGTCGCGATAACCAGTACCACTCCGAGCACAATCAGCCACCACATGAAGAATGCCAATCCTATGGCTACAACTGACGCTGCGCCCGCAAGCAGGATCGGCCAGAAGCTGCCTGGGCTGAAGAACCCCAGATCGCCCGCACCATCGCTGATCTCTGCGTCGTCGAAATCTTCGGGCCTGGTGTCGAGACGGCGAGCGACGAACCGGAAGTACGTTCCGATTATCAGAGTCAAGCCCACCGACAAGGCAATCGCAGTGACACCCGCCCACTCGACACCGGTTCGTGACAAGCCTGTGAATACGGCATAGACGATCCCGACAAGGAGAAAGAAGACAGTCAGGATTTCGAAGATCTTCGCTTCGATTTTCATTTCAACATTCTTCCTGGGTCAGTTGCCTTCGGCGACGGATTCGGACTTCTGCGTGCGATCCGTCGTGAACGGAATGGTGCTTGTCGCGACTGGCGATTGGCCGATCGCTTCCAATGCCTGGGCATTGGTCAAACCCTCGCCGCCTTCAGCCTTCGACTTACGCGAATCGATATAAGTCTGGAAGTCGTCGGGTGACACCGCTCGAATCTCGAAGTTCATCATCGCGTGATAAGTGCCACACATCTCAGTGCAGCGCCCTACGAACGCGCCCTCACGTTCGATCTCGGAAATCTGGAACACGTTATCCGAGTGGTTTTCCCTCGGGTTCGGCATCACGTCGCGTTTGAACAGGAACTCCGGCACCCAGAAGCCGTGAATAACGTCCGACGCCGCGAGAACGAACTCGATGCGCTTACCAGTCGGGAGCACCAAAACCGGGATCTCGTCGCTGGTTCCGACTGTTTCGATCTCGTTGTAATTCAGGTAGGACAGATCTGACGGGTTCACACCGTTGATGGCTCCGGGAGTGAACTCGCCGCTCGCTTCACCATTGGCATCGCCTGGAGTAGGAACTGAGTTCGCCTCGGCTGCTTCCTGCGCCTCGATGTCGGTGCCGTCGTACTTGGGCTGTCCGTCCTTGAGGTCGACAGTCTGGTATCCGAATTTCCAGTTCCACTGGAAGGCCGTCACATCGACGGTCACGTCCGGATTCGGCTCTTTATCGGTTATGTAGTTTTGTACGACAACGGTGAAGTAGAACAGCACCGCGATGATGACGAACGGGATTGCGGTGTAAAACAGCTCCAGAGGCACGTTGTATGCCGTCTGACGCGGGAACTCAGGTGAGTCCTTCTTTTTACGGTGGAAGATGACCACCCAGAAGATCAATGCCCACACGATGATGCCCATGATCAGGGCTGCCACCACGGACCATGTCCACAACTCGCGAGTCGCCCTACTTTGAGGCGTTATGCCCGACGGAAAACCGAAGCGCAGAATTTCGCTGTCGATGGAACAGCCCGACAACAGCAACGCGGCTAAGCCGAGAAATGTTGTCAGCCCAGTTCGCCGAAGGATCCGACTCTGCGCCACGTTCACGCCTTCCTGATCGCCCAACACTGAAGGATAAGGGCCTCCACATGCGGATGCCCTAGTACTACGCAGCGTAGACCAAAGCTGATGCAGAACCACTGTCGGGTCGTTAACAAACCTCTGCCGTGTCTGCTGCATACTCGAACTCTTGCATCGTCCGCCGCGCCCACGAGACGAGCGCGCGGTCGGCGGAACCCTTTCTCCAACTGCGAAACGAGGTAGTAGACGCTGTGTGTGGACTACTCGGCGTACTGACGTCGACCGGTACTGATCCCGCGGGAGTCGATCTCGTCTCCTCCGCAATGCACTGCATGCGTCACCGCGGCCCCGACGAGCCAGGTACTTGGTACGACGACGATGTGGTTTATGGCTTCAATCGCCTCTCGATCATCGATATCGAGCACTCGCATCAGCCACTGAGGTGGGGCCCGCCCGAGAATCCGACGCGATACGCGTTGATCTTCAACGGTGAGATCTACAACTACCTCGAGCTCCGCGAAGAGTTGACGCGCGATCACGGCACCGAGTTCTTCACCCAGGGTGACGGCGAGTCGATCGTCGCCGCGTTCCATCATTGGGGCGCTGAGTCCTTGCACCGGTTGCGCGGAATGTTCGCCTTCGCGATCTGGGATACCGAGACCCGCGAAATGTTCCTCGCACGCGACCCCTTTGGGATCAAGCCACTTTTCATTGCCACCGGCGCTGGGGGCACCGCATTCGGTAGCGAGAAGAAGAGCCTGCTGGAGCTGACGAGCCTCATTGGCATCGGCGAGGAGTTGGATCCGCGGGCGATCGAGCACTACACGGTCTTGCAGTACGTCCCCGAGCCAGAGACCTTGCACGCGGATATCCGACGCCTCGAATCAGGCTGCTACGCGACGCTCTCCCCCGGCTCGGCCCCGACCGTGAGCCGGTACTTCACACCTAAGTTCCCGGTGGAGCAGTTCACGCCAGGTTCCGCGTCGGCACGCTACCAAGAGATCACAGAGGCGCTGGAGGATTCGGTCGCCAAGCACATGCGGGCGGATGTCACGGTCGGTTCATTTCTATCCGGGGGTATCGACTCGACCGCCATTGCGGCGCTCGCGATACGCCACAATCCAAACCTCATCACGTTTACGGCCGGCTTCGAACGCGAGGGGTATTCCGAGGTCGATGTAGCTGCCGAGTCCGCTGCAGCGATCGGCGCGAGACATATCGTGAAGGTCGTCGGGCCCGAAGAGTTCGCTGCGTCGATACCGGAGCTTGTCTGGTACCTCGACGACCCGGTCGCCGACCCGGCGCTGATTCCGTTGTACTTCGTAGCCAAGGAAGCACGCAAACACGTCAAGGTCGTATTGTCCGGTGAGGGCGCGGATGAGTTGTTCGGCGGATACACGATCTATCGGGAGCCGTTGTCGCTCAAGCCGTTCGAGTATCTACCGAAGGTCCTGCGTCGTGCCGCGGGCGCACTGAGCGAGAAGATCCCCGACGGTACTCGCGGCAAGAGTCTGCTGCATCGAGGGTCTATGCCGCTCGAAGAGCGGTACTACGGAAACGCGCGAAGTTTCGGCGATGCACAACTGCGGGCGGTCCTGCGTGACTTCCGTCCAGAGTGGACCCACACCGACGTCACGGCGCCGATCTATGCTCAGTCTCGGGGTTGGGATCCGGTAGCGCGGATGCAGCACCTTGATCTTTTCACCTGGTTGCGCGGCGACATCCTCGTCAAAGCAGACAAAATCACGATGGCCAACTCCCTGGAATTACGCGTTCCGTTCCTCGATTCCGAGGTGTTCGCCGTCGCGCAGAAGCTGCCCTTGGACCAGAAAATCACCAAGGACACGACCAAATACGCACTCCGTCAAGCTCTGGATGGCATCGTGCCCGGACACGTCCTGAACCGGGCAAAGCTGGGATTCCCCGTCCCACTACGACATTGGCTGCGTGGTTCGGAACTGTTCGACTGGGCCCACCAGCAGATCGCAGAGTCCGAGACTGATCACATTTTGAACAGAGCAGCTATCACCGAGATGCTGAACGATCACCGTGACGGCAAGTCCGACCACAGCCGTCGTCTGTGGACCTTATTGATCTTCATGGTGTGGCATGGGATCTTTGTCGAGAAGCGCATAGTTCCGAATATTTCCGAACCGACCTATCCCGTCGATCTCTGACCAGCTCCCCGGCTCCCCCACTCGCGCATGAATGGGCCATCACAACGGCTAGACGGTTGTAATGGCCCATTCATGCGAAAACCGACAGTGCGAAAACCGACAGTGCGAAAACCGACAGTGCGAAACAAGGGCGGACTACGCCGGGAGCAGCGCGCCGACCTCTTCAGCTGCGGCGGTCCCGTACGCCGCGCCGAGACGCTTGAGTGCATCGTCGCGAACGAATGTCCACTCCTGAGTTCCTGTCGTCTCGAGCACTAGTACCGCCACCAAGGACCCGAGCTGGGCTGCTCGCTCGACCGACGCGCCCGCTAGGTGCGCGAGAAGGAATCCTGCTCGGAAGCCGTCTCCGACCCCGGTTGGATCGACCTTGCTGGTTTCCGGGACGACGCCCACGTGAGTTGTGGTTCCGTCCGCGGTGACGATATCGACGCCGGACTTGCCCAGCGTAGTTACTCGGATACCGACCTTGGCTGCGATTTCGGTCTCGGACAGTCCCGTCTTCTGACGCAGGAGGGCCCATTCGTACTCGTTGGTGAACAGGTATTCCGCACCCTCGATCAGTGCAATTGCTTGTTCCCCGGACAGTCGCGCCAGCTGCTGTGAGGGGTCGGCAGCGAAACGGATGTTGGACGCACGGCATTGCGAAGTGTGGGCGAGCATCGCGTCGGGATCGTTGGCGCCGATCAACACGAGTTCGAGCGGCTGTTCGGAGGCCAGTTCGGAAATCGATATCTCGCGTGCCTCACTCATTGCCCCCGGATAGAACGACGCGATCTGCGCCATGTCCTCATCGGTGGTGCACACGAAACGTGCGGTGTGAGCGGTACTGGACACGCGCACTCCGCCGCAGTCGACGCCGTTCGTTTCAAGCCACGACCGGTACTCGGCAAAGTCAGGTCCCACTGCACCCACCAGCAGTGGTGACCCACCTAAGACTCCGAGTGCGTACGCAATATTTCCGCCGACACCGCCCTTCCGGATGACAAGGTCGTCGACGAGGAAGCTCAGCGAGATATTCGACAGTTGGTCCGAGATCAACTGCTCGGCGAACTTGCCCGGAAACCGCATGAGGTGATCGGTCGCTATGGATCCCGATACCGCGAGAGTCACGTATTTGGGCCTTTCGGTCGTGGTCGTCGGGGCACCCGTATTGTCGGTGATACCCCACTTGGTGTGTAAAAAAAATTGATGGCCCGGTAAAGCGAGCGTTGCACGCACAGAGCTCTGACCGGTACCCGCAATGCGAGTACCGGTCAGAGTGTGATGCCGCTATAGCTCAGTTGAACGAATCACCGCAGGCACACGAGCCTGTGGCGTTCGGGTTGTCGATCGTAAAGCCCTGCTTCTCGATGGTGTCGAGGAAGTCGATGGATGCACCCTCTACGTAAGGGGCACTCATCCGGTCGACCGCGAGCGTGACTCCGTTGAAGTCCACTACGAGGTCACCATCCAGGTTGCGATCATCGAAAAAGAGCTGATAGCGCAGGCCCGCGCAGCCACCAGGCTGCACAGCGATGCGCAGCGCGAGGTCGTCGCGTCCTTCTTGGTCCAGCAGCGCCTTGGCCTTCGACGATGCAGTTTCTGTCATGATGACCTTGTGCGCCAACGTGTCGTCCGTAACGACATCGGTCGTTGCGGCATCGGTGGTTGCGGTGTCGTTCGAGACGGTCATGGGCTCTCCCTATCAGTCGTACTCAACCCGTGAACACCTCAACCGTACTCCGCTGGCGGGTATTCCTCATGGTCCGCCGATGACTATTAACGAGGAGTCGGGTGGACGGGCTCGTCGGATAGCTCTGTGTAGTGGTTTGCGGCGTGAGCTGCAAGTAGCTCGAGCTGGCGATCGGCGTCGGACATCGCTGTTTCGATCGAGCCTGCGAAATCTGCCATCGAGTAGGCCCGCAAGATGCCTGCGGATTCGAATTGAGATCGATCGAGCACAACCTGACCGGCAAGAACGATGGTCGATACGCCCGACTGCGCACTTGCCGAGGCCAGCCGCATCACGAGTTTCCCGCCCAACGATTGTCGGTCCAGCTTTCCTTCGCCAGTGACAACCAGGTCGACGGCGGCAAGTCTCGCAGCTTGATCAGTGCGGTCAGCCACCACGGACGCTCCCGACTCACGAACCCCGCCGAGGGCGAAAAGGGCAGCCCCGATGCCTCCGGCAGCCCCCGCCCCGGATAGTTCCGAGACGTCGCGGCCGGCCTCGCGCTTCAACACCGCCGCCCACTGCCGGTTGAGTTCGTCCAGCCTGTCGATCAAGGCGTCGTCGGCGCCCTTCTGCGGACCGAACACTTGAGCCGCGCCGCTCGCGCCCAGCAGTGGATTCTCGACGTCGGTCGCAGCGATCAACGCGATGTCGCGGAGTTTTCTGGTCGCGGCAGTCAATCCGCCGAGCGCGCCGACCATGCCGCGGCCGCCGTCTGTGCAACTGCTCCCGCCGAGGCCGACGTAGATGGTGCGCACATCCGAAACATCGACTGCGGCGGTGATCAGCTGGCCCACCCCGTAGCTGGAGGACTTCAGCGCGCTGGAGACAGTGGGCGGACCGCCGAGCAAGGCGAGTCCGCACGCCGTTGCGGCCTCTATGTAGGCGGCATCGCCATCGAGCAGCCACGCCGCTCGCACCGTTTCACCCGAGGGCCCCTCGACGTCGAGTTCCTGGATCTGACCGAGACGGGTGGCCAGGACATCCACGAACCCGGGTCCGCCGTCCGATTGGGGTGCGAGCGTCAGCTGATCGGCAGGTCGGGCTCGACGCCAACCGCGGCAGATAGCGTCGGCCGCTTGGTTCGCCGTCAGTGTCTCTCCGAAGGAGTCGGGGGCAACCATCACTCGCACGTACCGCAGTCTAGGGCCGGTATTCGGCCGCGCATGCTCACACCACGCAACCGATATCTAGCCGAAAGGCTTATCTGACACGGCCGGTGTTCAACTGTGCGCTGCTATCCCATAACCTGAGAGGGTGAAGTTGCTACGCCGCGGAAACTCCGACAATTCGGACGATCACAAATCGAAGTCGGTCGAATCGGCCGCTCCCATCGAGAGCTCGCCAGCCGGGTCGGCCGGCAAGGGACGTCCCACGCCGAAACGACGTGAGGCAGAAGGCAGACGCCGCGGCCCCGTTCCTCCGCCCCCGATGACGAGCAAAGAAGCCCGCGAACGTCGCAAGGCCAACCGTGGTTCGAAAGTGGATCGCAAGCAAGCTTCCACCGATCGCCGCGCAGCATCGGCTCAACGCCGCGAACGGATGCTCGCCGGTGACGAAAAGTTTCTGCTGCCACGCGACAAAGGTCCAGTCCGCGCCTACACGCGAGATCTCGTGGATGCCCGACGCAACCTTGTCGGATTGTTCATGCCCCTCGCTCTGTTGCTCATCTTCGCGCTGTTCCTCAGTCCAGCCGTCCAGGCGTATGTGACGCTGGCCATGTTCGTGATGATGCTGTTCATGGTGTTCGAGGGCATCTTCATTGGTCGGCAGATCAACAATCGCGTCCGCGATCGATACCCCGACACCCTGGACGGTGGTTTCAAGCTCGGCTGGTACGCGTTTGTGCGGGCATCGCAGTTGCGGAAGATGCGTGCACCCAAGCCTCGCGTCGAGCGCGGCGCGGCCGTCTGACTGCTATCGTCCTACAAAGATGATGTCACCGCTGCGCACTCTGGTTCTCGGAGGTGCGCGGTCGGGTAAGTCGGTGCACGCAGAGCAACTCGTGGACGGCGCACCACGCGTGCGGTACATAGCGACCGCGAAGCGTGACCCTCTCGATGTCGACTGGGAGTCCCGAATCGCTGATCATCGACGTCGCCGGCCTCCCGAGTGGACCACTGTCGAGAGTTCTGCCGATCTGCCTACAACTCTGCTGGAGTCGACGGGCGGCGTGAGCATCGTCGATGATCTCGGCACGTGGTTGACCTCTGCCATCGATAATCGCCGCGCCTGGGATCTTCCTCGCGGATCCATAGCGCCGGACACCGATGCGCTGGTCGACGCTGTTGCCCGTTGCCGTGAGCGAGTGTTGCTGGTCAGCCCGGAGGTCGGCCTGAGCGTCGTACCGGCCACTCGAAGTGGTCGCTTGTTTCAGGACGAGATGGGCATCCTCAACGGAAGACTGTCCGCCGTATGTGACACGGTCGTACTCGTCATAGCGGGGATGCCGCTGACGTTGAAGAGTCCGAATTCATGAAAGGTCCATTGTGACAGCCACTTCGGAGCCCACTGAGGACTCGACGCCGCTGCGTCCGGCTTTGCCTCCATCGGCAGAGGCACGCACGCAAGCTTCGGACCGTCAAGCTTGCCTCACCAAGCCCGCAGGTAGCCTCGGCCGACTCGAAGCGATCGGCGAATGGATCGCGGCCTGCCAAGACCGCTGCCCACCCGCGCCGTTGACGCGGCCGCGAGTGGTCGTGTTCGCCGGTGACCATGGCGTTGCAGCCCATGGCGTTTCGGCGTATCCGATCGAGGTGACCCGACAGATGGTCGCGAACATCATCGCCGGGGGCGCTGCCATCAACGCGATAGCGGAGGTGGCGGGAGCGACGGTGCGAGTGGTCGACATCTGTGTTGCGAGCGACACCGACCCTTCGGTGAGCGCCCACAAAGTCAGACGGTCCAGTGGATCTATCGACCGTGAGGATGCGCTGAGCGAGGACGAAGTCCTCGCCGCAATCGACGCGGGCCGAGCCATCGCCGACGAGGAGGTCGACGGCGGCGCCGATTTGTTGATCGCCGGCGATATGGGAATCGGAAACACCACTGCAGCAACAGCTTTGATCGCCGCGCTCACCGACACCGAGCCAGTCGCCGCAGTCGGCCGCGGCACGGGCATCGACGATGCCGGCTGGGCGCGCAAGACGGCGGCGATCCGCGATGCCATGCGCAGAGCTAGGCCCGTCGTAAAAGACCCCATTGCTCTTCTCCGAGTTGCAGGCGGTGCAGACATCGCCGCACTAGCTGGATTCGTGGCTCAAGCTGCGCATCGCCGCACTCCCGTAATTCTCGACGGGCTGGTCGTGACCGCAGCCGCGCTCGTCGCCGAAGAATCGGCGCGTGGTGCACGTGAGTGGTGGATCGCCGGGCACAGGTCGAGCGAGCCTGCGCACTCCCTTGCATTGCGGCATCTGCGAATCGAGCCGTTGCTAGAACTCGACATGCGGCTGGGGGAAGGTTCGGGTGCACTGGTTGCACTCCCCCTCATCCATGCAGCCATCGCAACATTGACTTCGATGACGACCTTCGCCGAAGCCGGGGTCAGCACCGAAACTGCTGAGACTGTCGACAATGCTGAGCCGATCGAAACCACGGCGAGTTGACCGATGAAACGTGTGCTGGTCGGACCTCGACTGGCTCTGTCATGGCTGACCGTCTTCCCGGTTCATGGCCCTGCCGATATCGGCCGCACGGAAGCTCGCAAGGCCATCGCTGCGACTCCCCTCATCGGACTCGTGTTGGGTGCGATTGCCGCAGCGCTGTTGTGGGGTTCGACTGCCGCCTCACTCAGCGGTCTACTTGCCGGTTTGCTTACCGCCGGTGCACTCGCGCTTCTCACCCGCGGCATGCACATCGATGGCCTTGCCGACACTGCGGACGGGTTGGGGTGTTACGGCCCACCCGAGCGCGCACGCGAGGTCATGCAGTCCGGCAGTGCGGGGCCTTTCGGCGTCGCCGCCGTAGCGCTCGTACTGGCCATACAGGCAACTGGATTCGGCGCACTGGCCGACGCCCAATCTTGGGGAGCGATCGTGCTTGCCGTCGCCACCGGCCGTGTCGTGGTCGTAGTAGTCTGCCGCCGCGGCATCGAGGCTGCTACGGACAAGGGCTTCGGTGTGCTCGTCGCAGGCACCCAGCCACTGTCGCTCGTCGCGCTGTGGTGCGCAGCGGCGTTGGGTGCGTCGATGTGGGTTGTCGAGGACCGCTGGTGGCAGGGCCCAGTGGTCGTGGCGGTTGCGTTCGGGGCAGCGGAAATTGCTGTCCGCCATTGCTCACGACGATTCGGGGGCATGAGCGGCGATGTCCTCGGCGCGATGCTGGAAGTGACCACAACCATCGTTGTAGTCGGACTCCTGCTGGGGGGTTGATCAGCAGAGCGTGGTCATCCAACCGTGGGTGTCCGCGACCGTTCCACGCTGAATCCCGGTCAACATCTCACGCAGCACAAGGGTGATCGCCCCTGGTTCGCCGTCGGCGATCTGGAACTCTCCGTCTGCCGACTTGACCCTGCCCACTGGGGTGATGACAGCGGCAGTACCACACGCGAACACCTCGGTGATCTCGCCGGACTCGGCCTTCTTCTGCCATTCGTCGGTGGAAATGCGACGTTCCTCGACTGGAATACCGGAGTCGATCGCAAGTGCGAGTAGGGAGTCGCGAGTGATGCCGGGAAGCAGCGAACCCGACAACGACGGCGTCACCAGTCGAGCATCCGAACCCGACCCGAACACGAAGAACAGGTTCATCCCCCCCATTTCCTCGACATAGCAACGTTCGATGGCATCGAGCCACACCACCTGGTCGCAACCCTGATCACTGGCCTGTGCCTGCGCGAGTAGCGATGCGGCGTAGTTGCCCGCGAACTTCGCAGCGCCAGTGCCACCGGGGGCTGCACGCACGTACTCCGTGGAGAGCCAGACGCTCACCGGCTTGACCCCACGCGGGAAATACGCGCCCGCCGGAGAGGCGATGAGCATATAGCGGTAAGCCGTGGCCGGGCGGACACCGAGGCCTGCCTCGGTCGAGAACATGAAAGGTCGCAGATACAGCGCGTCCTCGCCGCCCGCGGCCGGGACCCACTCATGATCGACCGCGAGCAACTGCTCGATCGATGCGATGAACAACTCGGCGGGAAGTTCAGGCATTGCCAGTCGGCGCGCCGATGTCTGGAGGCGCTCGGCGTTCGAACCGATGCGGAACGAGGCGAGTGTGCCGTCCGCCTGCCGGTACACTTTGAGCCCCTCGAAAATGGCCTGACCGTAGTGCAACACCATCGCCGCGGGGTCGAGCTCAATGGGACCGTACGGCGCGACCGTCGCGTCGTACCAACCCTTGCCCGAGGTGTAGTCGATGATCACCATGTGGTCCGTGAAGAACTTCCCGAACCCCGGCGCAGCCAGTACCGCTTCCCTGGCCTCCGAGGGTGCCGGGGAGGGGTGCTGCACACGAGTGAATTCGAAAACACCAGTCATGGTCAGGAATCTTATCGAATGACAACAACGCCGCTCACTTGGTGTTCACCGAAACGAACGGCGGCGCAACGATCTCGCATTTGAGCGCCCGCCCGCGCACATCTACCTCTACGACATCACCCGGGACGACTTCAGCGGCTGTGTCGACAAGTGCAAGTGCAATTCCCAGCCCCAGGGACGGTGAGAAAGTTCCCGACGTCGTGAGCCCGATCGGTGAACCCTCGCGCTGCACAGTCAGTCCTTGGCGCAGCACGCCGCGGTCTAGGGCTTTGATACCTCGGATCACCTTGGTCGGGCCTGCTTGCTTCTCCGCCACGAGTGCGTCCTTGCCCCAGAATCGATCCTTCTTCCACCCGACGGCCCAGCCGCATCTGGCCTGCAGCGGTGAAATGTCCAGGGATAGTTCATGGCCGTGGAGTGGATACCCCATCTCGGTCCGAAGAGTGTCTCGCGCGCCCAGTCCGGCGACCTGCCCGTCGACCTCGCGAACCAGGTCGACGATCGCACGGAACAATGCTTCGGCGTCGTCCCAGGATGGAATCAACTCGTACCCGTGCTCTCCCGTGTAACCGGTCCGGCATACCCGCACCAGCACATCACCCCAGTGCGCGTCCTCGAAGGCCATGTAGCCCATGTCCACCGGAAGACCGAGTCGCTCGACGATCGCGCGCGAGACCGGGCCCTGCACGGCCAGCACACCGAACTTTCGGTGCTGATCGACTACCGAAACGCCCTCCGGTGCCTGCGCCGTCAACGCTGCGACGACTGCTGCAGTGTTGGCAGCATTGGGGACGAGAAACACTTCGTCAGCGGCGACGAAGTACGCGATCAAATCGTCCACCACACCGCCGGTCTCATTGCAGCACAACGTGTATTGGGCCTTACCTGGCCCGACGCGATCGAGATCATTCGTGAACACCGAATTCACGAAATCTGCAGCGCCGGGACCGCTGACGAGCACCTTCCCCAAGTGGCTGACGTCGAACAGGCCGACATTCTCGCGTACCGCCTTGTGTTCGGCTACGACACCGGCATACGAAACCGGCATCTCCCACCCACCGAACGGCGCGAACGTCGCCCCGAGATCGACATGGGCAGCGTGCACAGGTCCGCGCAAAAGTTGCTCTTCACTCATGGGCGCCAACGCTAGCGGAAGACGCTACGTCCCGAGCTATCACTACGATCGAGTTCGACCGACACAATTTCTTCGATCTGTAGGAGCTGCTCTGTGCCCTCGACTTCACCCCGCGCTCTCGGACCCGAACTGGTACTGGCCGATCGTCTCGGCAAGAACGTCGACGTTCTCGTCGTCGCGCTGAGCACGAGTGAAGATGGACTCGAACTCGTCATCACCGATGAAATCTCCGACGACGCCGTCGCTTCCGAACTGTTGGACTCCTTCGAGGCCGTCGGAGCCACCGGCAAAGCCGACGAGATCACTCGCATTCCATCCCCTACCGGCCTCGCAGTGGGCAGCGTTCTTGCCGTCGGACTCGGCAACTCAGCCGAAATCGACACCGAGCGAATTCGTCGCTCGGCCGGCACCGCTGCGCGCGCCCTGTCTTCGATCGCAACGGCCGCAACGACGCTGTCCTCGCTAGACGTCGGAGCGGCAGCCGAAGGCTTCTTCCTCGGCGCTTACACTTTCGAGGAATTCAAGTCCGCGTTGTCCGCACCAGGCCCCGACGCCGGACCTCTCGCTCGCGTCGAACTGCTTGTTTCCGATTCCCGTGCCAAGGAGACGAAAGCCGAGTTGGCGCGCTCGATCGCCATCGCTGAGTCCGTCGCCATTGCTCGCGATTTCGTCAATACTCCCCCGAGCCACCTGTATCCCGAGGAATTCGCGGCGCAAGCAAAGTCCCTCGGAACGGCGGCCGGTCTGAGCGTGCAAATTCTCGACGACAAAGCGTTGGAAAAAGGCGGCTACGGCGGTATCCATGGCGTCGGAAAAGGCTCATCGCGGCTACCGCGGCTTGTTCGCCTGACGCACTCCGGCGGCAACCGAAAGTCCAAGAAGGTTGCGCTCGTAGGCAAGGGCATCACCTTCGACACCGGCGGTATCTCCATCAAGCCCGCGGCCGGTATGGAAATCATGACCTCGGACATGGCAGGGGCTGCAGCCGTCATCGCGACGGTCATCCTCGCCGCGAAGGTCGGTCTGCCGCTCGACATCATCGCAACGGTGCCGATGGCCGAGAACATGCCGTCGGGAACCGCCCAGCGTCCTGGTGACGTGCTGACACAGTACGGCGGCATCACCGTGGAGGTCATCAACACCGACGCCGAGGGCCGTCTCGTGCTCGCCGACGCGATCGTCCGCGCGTGCGAGGACGATCCTGATTACCTCATCGACACCGCGACGCTGACGGGTGCGCAGGTTGTTGCGCTCGGTAACCGGACACCTGGAGTCATGGGTACTGACGACTTTCGCGACCGGGTCGCGGAGATCTCGCAGACCGTCGGCGAGGGTGGCTGGGCCATGCCGCTGCCGGGCGAGATTCGCCGCGAACTCGATTCGAAGGTGGCCGACCTAGCGAACGTCACAAACGGACGAGCAGGCGGAATGCTTGCTGCCGCACTGTTTCTCAAGGAGTTCGTCGCCGACGGAGTGGAGTGGGCACACATCGACGTGGCAGGCCCGGCGTACAACACTGCAGGCCCGTTCGGCTACGTCGGCAAAGGCGGTACCGGAGTGCCGGTCCGGACGATGTTCGCAGTGCTCGAGGACATCGCTGCAAACGGATAGGCGTTCCGCGGCAGTGGCACGGCCACAATGCACTCGGGCATTTCGGCCGTGCCGCAGGCTTTGTTACTCGCCAGTTGCCTGATTCCACATCGGCCCTCGGGACACGCGAACACTCTGGGGATGGAAGGATGAAGGTCGAGGGTTCAACTCACTCGTAACAGAG
The DNA here is from genome assembly GCA_038242295.1 of Mycobacteriales bacterium. Lineage (GTDB taxonomy): Bacteria > Actinomycetota > Actinomycetes > Mycobacteriales > Mycobacteriaceae > Rhodococcoides. The sequence goes on from JBBSSG010000007.1 coordinate 41,275, forward strand.
AACGATTGCCGATTGGATCGAAAGGACGTCTCCGTGTCGGCTGTGATGATCCACGGATCATGGAGCAGAATTTTCGACTGCTCGGTGCGGACGTCGAAAGCGCAAAAGATTGCAAATTACGCAAGTATCGTCCGCGAGCCTTGCAACGCCAGCACAATGGTCGAAGACCACAAGTCATCGAACTAAATTACCCGCATACAACTGTCGAGGAGTCAACAGACATGGCCTTC
>JBBSSG010000008.1:0-39077 GCA_038242295.1 Mycobacteriales bacterium
TCAGTGCGCCACCGAAGCCTGCTTCGGCGTCGGCCACGATGGGTGCAACCCAATTCTTGACCGAGGTGTCACCCTCGACGCGGGCGATTTCGTCGGCGCGCAGCAGTGCGTTGTTGATGCGGCGAACAACGGACGGAACCGAGTTGGCCGGGTAAAGGCTCTGGTCAGGGTACGTGTGGCCGGAGAGGTTGGCATCGCCCGCGACCTGCCAGCCGGAGAGGTAGATAGCCTTCAGTCCGGCGCGGACCTGCTGAACTGCCTGGTTGCCGGTGAGTGCACCGAGCGAGTTGATGTAGTCCTCGTTGTTGACGAGATCCCAGAGGATCTCCGAGCCACGGCGAGCAAGAGTGGCCTCTTCGACGACGGTGCCCTGCAGCAGGGAAACCTGCTCGGCGGTAAAATTGCGCGTCACGCCATTCCAGCGGGGGTTCGTGTCCCAATCCTTCTGGATTTCTTCTGTGGTCTTGGGGGTGCCGGTGGTCGACATCGTCAGCTCCAGTCTCTTTCTGATCTGATCGGCCGGCTCGTGCGCAATTCTTCACACCGTTGCCAGGCCCTTCGGGTGTTCTCTAAAACAATGGCACACCCCAAAAGGCCCGTCCACCTGTTGCTAGTGCCAATCTTGGCTATGTTTTCTACAACGATTGCTAACTTTGCGAAGATTGATGTCGAACGAGCCTTCGAGATCGGACCGGCCGCCTACCCGCCAGTAGGGACTAACCCGCTGTTCATGAACGCAATTTACGAAATTTCAACCGGACGCTTGTACTGCTTGGCTGAAGTCGTCTGAATCGAGCCAGAAGAGTTAGCCCTTTTCGAGGGTTGTGAGCGCAATCACTCGCCCCTCGTCACGTCTGCACGCGACAACCAGCGCAAAACGCCGCGACCCACACTGCCGTCAGCGGCGCCGGTACAGAGGCCGAGGCTGGTTCAGTAGTTGGCGCGCACCCGTAGCAAGGATGGGTTTCGGACCGGGGCGGCGATGAGAACCCGGGCGCCGACACACCGACGTACTAGGCACGCTCTCCCGACGCCCACCCTGTCCCCCCAGATCGACCAATTACGGTGGATACAGCGATGAAGCGAACGTTGCTAACCCTCGTCTTCGCAGGCGTAACCTGGGCGCATGTCCAAAACCTTCGTCGGCGCCCGGTTGCGGCAGCTGCGCACCGAACGCAGGATGAGCCAAGTCGCGCTCGCCGGGCAGCTCGAAATCTCGGCAAGTTACCTCAACCAAATCGAGCACGACGTCAGACCCCTGACCGTTCCGGTACTGCTCCGAATTGCCGAAGTGTTCGGGGTCGACACCTCGTTCTTCTCATCCGAGGATGACACCCGACTCGTCGCGGAGCTCCGCGAGGTAGCGCTCGACCAGGATCTGGGCATCGGGGCCGAATCGCACGAGATCGCCCAGATGGTGTCCGCGCACCCGCAGCTTGCGCGAGCGATGGTGAACATGCACCGCCGGTACCGCAATACGACGGCTCAGCTCGCGGCAGCCACCGAGGAGCGTTTCGGCGACGGAAGTGGCAGTGCTTCGATCAGTAAACCGCACGAGGAAGTCCGCGACTACTTTTATCAGCGCCAGAACTACCTGCATGAATTGGACTCTGCTGCAGAAGAATTGACATCACGAATTCGTTTCCATCGTGCGGACGTGGGAAATGAGATCGCCAAGCGTTTGCAGACGGTGCACGAGGTTCAGATCGTCAACCGGATTGATCTCGGCGAGAACGTGTTACACCGTTTCGATCCAAAGACACGGCTCCTCGAGATTTCGCCGCACCTTTCGGGCGGACAGAAGGTGTTCAAGTTCGCCGCGGAACTCGCCTACCTCGAATGCTCGGATCTGCTCGAGAAGATGGTCGAGGAAGGCGCCTTCACGAGTGAGGAGTCGAGAAAGCTCGCGCTACTCGGTTTCGCCAACTACTTCGCCGCAGCCACCGTGCTTCCCTACGGCCAGTTTCATGATGTCGCAGAAGATTTTCGTTACGACATTGAGCGGCTCTCCGCATTTTTCTCTGCCAGCTACGAGACCATCTGTCACAGATTGTCGACGCTTCAACGCGCAACGCTTCGCGGCGTGCCGTTCTCATTCGTTCGTGTCGACCGCGCGGGCAACATGTCGAAACGTCAATCGGCCACGGGATTCCACTTCTCGTCGAGTGGCGGCACGTGCCCGCTGTGGAACGTGTACGAGACATTCGCGTACCCCGGCAAGATCATGACTCAGCTCGCCGAGATGCCAGACGGTCGTAACTACCTCTGGATCGCGCGGACCGTCGAGCGCAGGGCTGCTCGTTATCGTCAGCCGAGCAAGACGTTCGCGATCGGCCTGGGCTGCGAGATCCGCCATGCCAGCCGTTTGGTCTATGCAGACGGCCTAGACATCCACGGATCGGCCGTCGCCACCCCGATCGGTGCCGGGTGCCGGGTGTGCGAACGATCGAACTGCCCGCAGCGCGCATTCCCGCCGCTAGGCAAGGAACTCGACATCGACGAGCACCGAAGCTCGGTCTCGCCCTACCTCGTCCGCTGATCTCGCTCCGCCCGTTCGCAGGGACGAAGAAGATCATGGCCCACGCGAGCATCGTGTCCTGGCCGTACGCCACCGGTGAGTGTCAGCGGCGAAATGTCACTGGCGAAATGTCACTGGCGGGGGCAATCCGAACGAGAGCCTCGATCAGCGTGAACCGAGCTCGCGGAGCAGTCCACCAGCGTCCGCGAATGCCCTCGCCCGCCGGGCAAGCGACGGCGGGGCAGCGGGATTGCCGTGCCACAGCCGGTAGAGCGTGGACATGCTCAGCACCAGCCGTTCCGGCGAATCCCAACCGCAGAAAGGCTCGAAATCCTTGGACTGCATCATGTTGCGCGCCGCCTGGGCGGCCCCGACTCCCGCGTCGAAGTGCTGACGTCCCGCTACGTCGACCCAGGTCCAATAGTCGCGCACCGCCTTGATCTGCGTCGTCCCACACAATGGTCCGTGGCCGGGCACGTAGACAGCCGCGTCGAGGGACAGCAGATGATCGAGTGCGCTCGTCCAATTCTCCAGCGGACCGTGCCACAGGATGGGAGTCGAACCGATGAACAGTAGATCGCCCGCGAATACGACGCCGGCATCGGGCACATGCGCAACCAGGTCTCCGGCGGTGTGCGCCGGACCAAGATATCTGAGCCGAATATCTCTGCCTCCGAGTTCAATCCGCTCAGCTACGTCGAAAGTGTGATCCGGCAGTCGCGGAAGTGTTCGTGGGAATCGAGCACCGCCCCGGACGCGGTTCATGTAGCTCCCCATTGCGCCGACCGGCCCTGGCATCCAACCGACGAGAGCTCCCAATGATGCGAACGCAGAGACACCTGAGGGCGGTGTTTCTTCCTTCATCGCCGCTAGCGAAGCCGTACTGGTGGTGATTCTTGCGTCGGCGGGTACGGTGTCGTTGCCCCACCAGTGATCGCCGTCGGAGTGCGTATTGACGACCTCAGCGATCGGCGCCATGCCGACCAGCGGCAGGGTTTCGGCTGCCACTCGCTGCGCCCAGCCCGTGTCCCAGACGGTGTCCACCACCATCGATGCGACTCCGGGGTCGACGATGACGCCAGTGTTGGTCTCGCCCCAACTGCCGGGAGGCCGCAGAAATGCCCACACATTGTCGGCAACCTGGGTCAGACCTTCCCCGCTACTCATGAGCAAAACGCTACAGCTCTTCGTTCTCGAATCGCGCGGCACGCTTTCGCATGAACCAGACCATCGCACCAACTGCGCCGCCGCCGACGATCGCCCCGGTGGCGGCGCCCGCCCACGAACTCGCTTCGGCATAGACGTCCGGTTGCAGTCGAAGCAGAATGCCCACGGCGCCCACGGCGATCAGCACTGCAGCGACGAATCCACGCACGCGCAACAGTTTCGACGCGGTGTAGAGGTTGACGTCTCGCGCGGCGGCATAGCTGAGGGTCGCGAAGCTGATCAGAGTGGAAACAACCAGCGCGCCCAGCGCGATCCACGCTCCGGTCTCCCCCGCCGCCCACGGAAGCACAGCTGCCCCGATCAACACGGACCAATAGAAGAGTTGAAAACCTATGGCAGCGGCTTCGTTCCATACATCGCGCTGACGCTCATCGTCGTAGAACTCGTCATCGAGGTCGCCGATGAACCGCATTGTCTTCAGGAAGACGTTCATGATCTGGACTCCTCTTCCTCGAAGGATCGAAGTTCGGCGGCACGGTCATCCTCGCGGGCAAGTCGACGTTTGCGAGCAATACCCACATAGCCTGCGGTTGCACCGACTACTGTGCCCGCAACCATGCCGATCGTAAGCAGCGGTCCGCTCCCGGCCAGATCGAACATCAGGTTTGCGACCGCGCCCAGCAGCGCGAGTAGGTACAGGCAGGCCGCCAGTACGATTCTCGATCGCAATAGTTTCTGCGACGTCTGCATATCCACCCCCCGTGACCGTGCGTATGCCAGAACTGAATTGGACACAACCAAGAAGATTAGGACTATCCCCAGAGCGGTCCAGCTCCCTGCGACGCCGGCGATCCAGGGCAGAATCGCCCCTGCAATGAGGGAGGCCCATATGAACATCTGCATTCCGACTGCAGCGGCTTCGTTCCATACATCGCGCTGACGCTCATCGTCGTAGAACTCGTCATCGAAGTCGCCGATGAACCGCATCGTGTTGGTGAAGGTACACATGCTCATCACTCCTTTACCGCAAACAATGTTTCGACAGTGGTGTCCAGTGCTCTGGCGAGCTCGAGCGCAAGGTAGACGCTCGGCGCGTAGTCACCACCCTCTACTGAAACGATGCTTTGTCTACTGACGCCGCACGCCTTACCGAGCTCGGCTTGCGTCAGCCGAGCGGCCTTCCGAAATTCGCGCACCGCATTGGTCTTCAGTGCGTTAACCATGCCAAAAGTCAACTCCTCTTGTCATAAAATGTCAACCATGCTTGTCGTAACGATCTAGCCATGCAGGATCTATTCCCCTGTTGTGCGCCACGGACACCGAAAACGCACATTCGAGGAGTACATCGTTGGAGGCCGGTGCCCCAGCGAGCAGTAGCGGAACCACACCACGACGAAGCACAGGGCCACGACTCGAATTTCCTGGTGCCGGGCAGGCTCCGCAGGTAGCGTCGACTTGGTGAATACACCGCGAATTCCGCATGGCTCCTTCAAGGACCTCGGCCCGATCAATTGGGTGCTGTGGCGCATTCTTTCGAAGGTTGCCGGCACACCGAATGCACACCTTTTCAGCACCCTGGGACGCACCAAAGGTCTATTTCGTGGTTGGTTGTTCTACAGCGGAAAATTGATGCCCGGTGGCAAAATTTCTCGCAAAGAAACAGAAATCGTGATCAATCGTGTGGCACACCTCCGTGACTGCGGCTACGAGATGGACCATCACAGCCGTATCGGCAGGCGAGTCGGGGTGACGAAAGAACTACTCTCACAGATCGTAGAAGGACCACAGGCCGAGGGTCTGAGCGGCAGACATCGCACCATCTTGATGGCCACGGACGAACTTCTGGGCACGAAGAACCTTTCGGATACGACCTGGGCTGCATTGGCTCGCGAGTTCGACGACCGACAACTCATCGAATTCCTACTCCTGGTCGGCCAATACGACGGTCTGGCAACCACTATCGAAACTCTGCGAGTGCAGCGAGACTTCTGAGGCCCCCGGCCTACCTGTCTCACAGTGCGACGCCAACAACGGAGCAGACATGTCTGAATGTTCACGCGAGCAACGCATTCCCACAACGAGGGTTGCCCGTGGCTCCAAACTTGGACGTGTCGTCGCCGGGCAAGCCCTTCGCGGCGCCGGCACACGGATGTCGATGATCGGCCGGTCCGAGGAATTGCGTGCACGGGCATCGGAGAAGGCATCGATCCAAGCCGCCGACCAACTCGTCAACGTGCTCGGCAGCATGAAGGGCGCGGCGATGAAGCTGGGCCAATTGCTGTCCGTACTCGATCTGGCGCTCATACCAGAGGAGCACCGCGAGCAATTTCAAACCAAACTTGCAGTGCTGCGGGATCGCGCCCCGCAAGTTCCGTTCTCATCGATGCAGAACGTGATCGAGGACGATCTCGACCGCCCGATCTCGGAAGCGTTCGCAGATTTCGACACTGATGCCGTGGCTTCTGCATCGATCGGCCAGGTGTACCGGGCGCTTTTGCACGATGGCCGGGACGTCGCCGTAAAGGTGCAGTACCCGGGCGTCGACGTCGCGATTGCCGCCGACATGAAGAACCTTGCGCTTTTCTTGAAGTTCTGGCGCTCGGCGGTACCGTCGATCTCGGCTCCCGCGCTGACTGAGGAACTGCGAATCAACTTCGAGCGCGAACTCGACTACAAAGGTGAAGCACGTACCCAGCACCGTCTCCACCAGAGATTTGCCGGCCATCCCGACATCGTCGTTCCAGATGCCATCGGCGAACTGTCCACCGGGCGCGTACTCGTCACCGAGTTCGTGCACGGCAAAAGTTTCGATCACATCCGTACCCTCGGCGCCCCGGAACGAAATCGGATAGGTGAGGCGATTTACCGCTTCTACGTCGGTTCGTTGTATCGATACGGCGAGTTCTGCGGCGACCCGCACCCCGGCAATGTCCTTCTCGCTGACGACGGCCGCGTCGGGTTCATCGATTTCGGATTGTTCAATCGCATGAAGAACGAATACGTCGAATTCGAGCTTGCTTGTTTCCGCGCAGCCGCGGAGGAACGCGGAGAAGACCTACTTTCTCTGATGGTGGCTCGCGGCATCGTCGCCCCCGACGCCGACGTATCGCCAGCCGAATGTCTCGACTACACCTACGCAGCATCGGAATGGAATCTCGTCGATCGAACTCTTACGGTCACGCCTGCACTTGCGTCCAGCAGCTTGCTACTGGCGATCGATCCGCGAGGTGCTCAGTTCGCCGGTATGACAAGCCAGAACCTACCGCCTGAACACCTGTTCTCCCGACGGGCAGACTTTCTGACTTTCGGCGTTCTCGGGCAACTCGAGGCCACCGGGAACTGGCATCGAATTGCCCGAGAGTGGATCTACGGCGATGCTCCCGTCACCGAACTCGGTCTGTCCGAGAAGAAGTGGCGAGAGAGCTGATCTACTTCAGAACGCCAAGCTTTCTACCCGCTGCGAAACCCATGCGGTTCAGCGGGGCCAGGACATCTTGGTAGCGCGGTCCGATGACGCGCGGAACGAGATCGAATCCGCGCGCGTCCGGGCCGATCAGAATTCGCGGCTTGTTGCGTTTGACACCGTTGAGAATGACTTTCGACGCACGGGTCGGCGTCGTGAGGGCGATCTGCTGAAACCGTCGGGACACTTCGTCATGTTCACCAAGTTTGTCCATACCGCGCGCGTTGGCGACGATGTTGGTCTTGATACCGCCAGGGTGCACGCAACTCACGCCTACCGGATGGCGGGCGATTCGCATTTCTTGCCGAAGCGACTCGGTAAATCCGCGGACCGCGAACTTAGCCGCGTTGTAGGCGCTCTGGTTGGGAATTCCCATGAGCCCGAAGACACTGGAAAGGTTGACCAGATGCCCGTCGCCGGACTCGATCAGGGCCGGGAGGAAGGCTTTGGATCCGTTCACGACTCCCCAGAAGTCAATGTCCATGACCCATTCGAAATCGTCCCAACTCATCTCGAGGACATCGGAGTTGAGGGCAACTCCGGCATTGTTGATCACCAGGTTCACACGCCCGAATTCGCTGACTACCGCGTCGGCGTGGAAGTAGACGGCGGCGCGATCGGCGACATCGAGTTCATACGCCGCGACCCGGGCACCGACTTTCTCGCACTTGGCCACCGTCTCGGACAGTCCTGCACCGTCGACATCCGACAGGGCCAACTTGGCGCCGCGGTTGGCTAATCCGATCGCCAGGGCTCGACCGATTCCAGAACCAGCCCCGGTGACGACTGCAACCTTGTTGTCGAAGCTCTTCATGCCAGTACTTCTTTCGCGTCGTCGGTCGTGTCGCGGTCGTCGACGGATGCCGACTCGTTCGGAAGGATGAACTCGTACTCAGTGGGCTCGAATGTTCTTGTGCGAAGCCAATACTGCCAGGTGAATCCAGGCCATACCGTGCGGTTGACACCCGCGGAATCGAGGTACCAGCTCGTGCAACCACCGGTGCTCCACACACCGTCGGCCAGCTTCTTCTGAATCTCTGCGGTGAAGTCGTTCTGAACCTCTGGTCGGACGGTAATCGCATCGGCTGCGTGTGCCTCCACGAACTCGATGGCGCGCCGTGTGTATCGGATCTGCTGCTCGATCATGAACACGACAGAGTTGTGACCGAGGCCGGTATTGGGCCCGAGCAGGAAGAACGCATTGGGATAGCCGGCTGCAGCGATCCCGAGGTGTGTTTGGATGCCGTTGCGTTCCCAGTGCGGCACTAGGCGGCGGCCACCAATACCCGCTAGATCGAAGTTGTCGAAACCGTCGGTAACGTGAAAGCCGGTGGCGTAGATGATGACATCCACGTCGCGTTCGGTTCCGTCGTTGGTGACGATCGACCTGGACCGCACTTCGGCGATCCCGTCGGACACCACTTCGCTGTGCTCGCGGGTCAGTGCTGCGTAGTAACTGTTGGATCCCAGGATCCGCTTGCATCCGATGCGGTAGCTGGGCGTCAATTTGCGCCGAAGATCTGGATCCTTCACCTCGCGCTTGATGAATCGCTTAGCCAGAAACTCCACGGGCCCGAGCAAGCTGGAGTGCCCGTTCAGCCCCAGAGCAAGCGACTCCGCTGACCAGTACACCGAGTCGCGAAACACCCTGCGCAGCAGCGGCACCTTCGTAAAAGCTTTACGTACAGGGCTCGGAATCGAAAAATTGCGACGCGGAAGCACCCAGGCGGGAGATCGTTGGTAGAGCTGAAGTTCGGCGACGTCGTCTACGATCTGCGGCACGAACTGTACGGCGCTCGCCCCCGTACCGATAACCGCTACCTTCTTGCCACGGAGATCCACATTGTGGTCCCACCTGGCCGAGTGAAACGTCTTTCCCGTGAAGGTATCGATGCCGTCGAACTCTGGGATGTTGGGTATGTGAAGCGCTCCGATTCCCGAGACGACGAACTGCGCGACGTATTCGTCCCCGGTATCGGTTTCGATGTGCCAGCGATTCTCGTTCTCGTCCCAGTAGCCACCGGTGCATGCCGTACCAAAATGAATGCGCTTGTCGAGTTGATACTTGTCGAACAGCCCTTGGAGATACGCAAGAATCTCGGGCTGGCCCGACCACATCTGGGTCCAGTCAGGATTGGGCTCGGCGGAGTACGAGTACATATGCGACGGCACGTCGCAGGCACAGCCTGGATAGGTGTTGTCGCGCCAAGTGCCGCCGACACTGTCGGCTTTTTCGAGCACGATGAAGTCTTCGCGGCCGCGCTTGCTCAGTTCGATGGCCATCCCGAGTCCGGAGAATCCGGTCCCGACGACAAGGATGTTGGTGCGAATCTCAGTCATGAATTCTTCTCTGGTCGCAGTTCGATTTTCGCGCCGACCAGCCGCCACAAGCGAGATGTGAGTGCGCCGTCGAGCATGTCGGCCGTAGCGAGAAAACTGACCACAGGCGCGGCTACCTCGCCCCGGCGCGCGGTACGCCTCCTCCGTGAGGCCAGGTATCCGAGCACCGGCGACATGCCGACCGAGCGGTACACGGCCGGAGTCACCGTCAAACGAAGCAACACATTAGCAAGCGCAGCCAGCAGAACCCGATTGTAAGCAGCACGGAGCTTTCCTGACTGTGACTGTGCGGCAACTACTTTCGAACGTGCATCAGCAAACCGATCGACAGACTCGATGCGATGGATGTTGATGGCCTGACGAACATGCGGTTCGATCTGCGGATCGTCCACGACAGCCGAGAACGTCCGCGCAAAGCACTCTTCGACGAGAAGGGTGGACGCGTGCGACGCTGCTCCGAGGGGCAGAAAGGTCAGCATCTTGACCGCTGAGGCGGTGCCGCGAGGAAGCTTGTACGGCGCGATTCCGCTGGCACGAGCCAACTTCCCAAAGGTCGTGGTGGTTCGCGAACTGCCGGCCACCTCGACAAAAGCCGCTCGGGACGCAGGACTGTTGAGCCCTTCTTCCGCTGCACTGCGCAGCTGATTTCCGGTGAGCATCGCCGACAGATACGACACAATGGACCACAGACTGACGGCCTCGTGCAGCGCCAACACCCGCTGCTGCTCCGGCTTCAACCGCTTCCAGCGCCGGGTGCCGTACAGCGATACGGCCGTCGGATCCATTGCGAACAATTCGTGTTGCCACGGCGCATTCCAGTCGATGTCGACGTGCGGGTCGTAGCGAGTCTCTGTCATCGAACATCGTCCGGGATGGCGCGCGTCATCCGCCATAGGCGTTTGGTGATGAAACCCTCGTACATGCCGGCGTCGATGAAGAAACGAAGCATCGGCTCCGACGCGAACTGCATGTTGGTTTTGTAGGTTGCGCTCGTCATAGCGGTCACGATGCCGCGGATCGGGTTGATGCCGACCGAGCGATATACCTTCGGACTCACCAGAACCGGGTAGGTGAAGTTTGCGATCGTCGCCAGGACGACTCGATACAGCGCCTTGTTCACCCGATTGGCGCTCTGCATTCCGCGCACCATTTCTTCACGCGCATAGGTGATGTGACGGGATTCTTCGAGGACGTGAATCTTCATCATCTGGCGGAGATGTGGCTGCATGTCCGGATCGTTCTGCGCCTCGCGCTGAGCGCGGTCGAGCAATTCCTCGATCAGCAGCGTTGCGCCGTAGGTAGCGGGGCCGACCGGGATGAACTGCTGCAACTTGGCGAGAAAGAGTGACCCCTTCGGCAGCAGATACGGCTTCAATCCGGCCTTCTCGATCAATTTGCCGAACATGATCGAGTGGCGTGATTCTTCCTCGATCTCTGCGATCGAGTACATCGCGTGATCAGACATATCGCCGTTGCCGAACACTCGCAGCAGGTTGGAACTGAGAAATCCTTCAGCGTAGATCCCGTACGAGAGGATGCTGACGATCTCGTGCCGTCCCAACTCGATGCGTTGCTCGGGGGAAAGCCTGTCCCACAGCTTCGTGCCGTACAAGGAGACTCGGTGCGCAGGCATCCATTGCTTGCCCTCTTCGAGAGGTGCATCCCAGTCGATGTCCACCTCGGCGTCGTAATACTTGTTCGCCGTCGACTTGAGCAGCCGCGCAGCAGTCTTGTCTCGCGGGCCGATACTTTTCACGCGTGCAGTTCGGCCGCCACTTTCATCGGCGTTCGCTGCCCCGGGAGAAGCACTGTCCAGCTTCAGCGGTCCCACAATCGATCCCCCTAGCGATCGGCCGACCTGACCGACCCTCGACAACTCAGACCCCGACTACCTAGACCTCCGACTACCTATGACCCCCGGTAGCCAGTACCGCTGGTAATGGGTACTATGCGAGTGTGGTTCAGGTCACCGACAGTGTCAAGCCCCCGACTCCGGACGGCTCCGCGCGTGGCGAGTCTGCGCGTGGCGACTCTGGGGGGAGCACGTCCAAGCCGGACGCACGCAGTGAGAGGTGGCGCGAGCACCGACTCTCCGTCCGTCAGAGCTTCGTCGACGCAGCACTCGAAGCCATCGACATCCACGGCCCCGACGTCAGCATGGACGACATCGCTAAAACTGCCGGGGCCGCAAAACCCAAGCTGTACCGCCACTTCGCGGACAAGGCCGATCTCTATGGTGCCATCGTCGAAAACGTCGAGGACATGCTCTGGGACCGAATCCTGATGCAGATCAACCTCTTCGCCGATTCGGTTGCAGTTCTCATCGACCGCGGCATGGGCGAGTACGCAAAGATCGTCAGCGAGCATCCCAACCTTTTTCGGTTTCTCGTCCACAGTCACTTCACTCAGCACGCGAGCGAAGGGGCTTCGGCCGATACTGCTCTCGACTCGGCACGAGCGGCCGCACGGGGACTGGCAACACTGTTCGCCGACGCCACCAGCGCGCAAGGCATGGACAGCGCCGCGATCGAACTCGTCTCCTACTCCTCCTTCGGCGCGGTCGCCTCGGCCACCGACTGGTGGTTGGGCGCCGCCGATGGACAGGAACGTCCGATGCCCATCGAGACCTTCTCCGCCTATGTCGCCTCGATCGTGCGAGGGTTGATCGAATCTTCTTGTGCGCTGGCCGGAGTCACCATCGAATCGGACCTACCCATGCATTGTGCATTTACGAGATCAGGGGAACAGTCATGAGCGACTTGTCCGGCGGACCCGACTTCCAGGGACCCGCAACACTGCTGTTCGACGACGCCGCACCCGGTGAACCACAGTTCGATGTGGAGGTGGAGCTTCGGGGGCACTCGCAGCCCATCGACGGTCTCTTCCGGTGGTACGGGCGCGTGCGTCCACACCCAGACCTGGCCGTCTTCATGGAAGGCGCCGGCGGGCGGGCTCGCTCGGGAACGCTGCGCACCGCCGAGGGGAACGCCGGCGTCACCGTCGGCGAAGTGGATTTTTGGGGTCGCTATCGCGTGCAGGGAGTGAGCGCTCCGCCGTATCGAGTCGATCCTGCGGAACAGCCAGACGAGCACAAGGAGACCGCGATGGCGATCGCCCCCTCGGATGCAGCTTTGAATCGTGCGTTGGCGTTGATCGAGCCTGCCGACCTTCGCGCGGCCGCCGACATCTCGAAGGGGTACGTGGAACTACTCAGTGACACCCCCGCGCCCACCCCGACGGCCGCTAGTCGCGCAATGAACAACAAGCTCGTCGCATCGATTTACGAGAAACTCTGGCGCCCAGCCGGTATCGCCATGATGGGCATCGGCGGACTGTCGATGTCTGCCGAGCGCACCAAGGCCGTCACCGACCTCCGCCTGTCCGGGGAGATGACGGTCCTGGATGTGGCGTCCGGCCCCGGCAACTTCACCAAATATCTCTCGACCCACCTGTCCGGCGACGGTCTCGCGCTCGGCTTCGACATCTCGGCGCCGATGATCGAGCGGGCCGTCCGGGACAACCGCGGGCCGCATGCCGCCTACGCCAGGGGCGACGCGCAGGCCTTACCGTTCGCGGACGGAACTTTCGACGCCGTCTGCTGCTACGCGGCGCTGTATCTCATCCCCGAACCTCTAACCATCGCTGCCGAACTCGTGAGGGTCCTTCGGCCCGGCGGCCGGATCGCGATCATGACGAGCTACGGACGGAACTCGCCGCCGGTGCGGGCTGCACTGAATGCAGGATCGGAACGCATCGGCGTCACCATGTTCGACAAGGACACCTTCACCGGGATGTTCGAGCAGGCAGGTATGACCGAGATCGAGCAGGACATTCGGGGGCTCGCGCAATTCGTCAGCGCGACGAAGCGGAGCTGACTTGTCTCCCGCCCACAACTGCACTGCTACACCTTCGGACCATAATCGCTGACGATCCACTGCCCTCCCTGATTGGTCACCGTCACCACCAGAAGGTTCGGCACCTTCCCCGGGTCGGGCTGCTGCAGATTCTGGGTCGTCTGCTGCGCGAACACCGAAATCTTGTATTCACCGCCGGACTCCGAATCGACAGCAGCAGAGAGGACTTCGCCGGTCGCGACTACCCGAGACTCGGTCATGATCGCCGTCAAAGCAGCTTCGACGCCGTCGTATCGATCCTGCAGCGACTGCGATGCGCCGTCCTTGACTCCCGCGAAGAACGCGTCGAGATTGCGGTAGTCGTACGTCAGTGACCTTGCGGCGTAGTCGGTGGCGGTGTTGAGGGCAATCTGTCGATCACGATCCTGCGCTGTAGCGTCCGCCAGATCACCAGCGGCCGACTTCCAGAGGAACCCGAACACCACCGCCAATACAACTCCCAAAACTGCTACCCCGCCCAACAACCATGGAGCCCGCACGCGCTCGGGGGTCATCGGTTCCGACGAGTCCGCAGACTTCGACAGTTCCACAGATTTGGACAACTCCGACGCATTCTCGGTTTCAGTCATGATGGTTCCTATCAGTTCGGTATCTCTACGGAGAGCCTCGCGGGCCCGCCGGGTGGGAACACGGTGTTCAACACGTCGACGATCGACCCGGCGTCGAAGCGCAATGGCTTGAGCGGCTCCGTGTGTGGCTTCAGCAGGGTCGCGATGAGCGCAAGATCTGGCGATACGGGAGTGAGGTATCCATCGATTTTCACGGTGAGCGGACCGAGCGGGTCGTCCCAGACGTCGGACGCAACGATCGAATACTCGGCGAAGGACTCGAGCAGACCCGCAACACCTTTGTTGGTAGCGCCTACGTGTGGGGCAGCCTCGGTCAGCACCGGCCCGTAGCCGTACCCCTCACGGCCGACCTGCTGCGCATTGTCGTAGAGATTCTCGAGCTGCGCGTGCTTGTCGCGGAGCGTTGCGGCCAGGTATCGGTATGTCTCGATCAGTCGATCGATGTCGGCATCTCGGCCATCGACGGCGCCGGTTGCCGTCTGCGCCAAGCCGGTCAGTGCGGTCGTATCCAATTGGGCTACCAGGGCATCACCGAGCCGTAGCGTGTCGCTGACCGTCGCCGCAGAATGCACGCGGTTTCCCTCGATAATTGCGCCGTCGGTCAGTAGTGGCCCGCCAGAGTTGCGGGGACGGATGTCGAGGTACTGCTCTCCCACTGCGGACAGATTGGCTACCGAGACGTCCGAGTTGGCCGGAATGTCGTAGCTCGCGTCGAGGCCGACGCTCACCTCCAGTCCGTCCGGCACCACCGAAATATTCCGTACCCCACCGACTTTCATTCCGCGAAACGTCACTTGCGAGGTCTCCATCAGGCCACCCGTACTCGGCATCCGTACCGTGACGATGTTCTCGCTGCGTCGTGGATCCATGTCGAGTACACCCACGGTCATGTAGGCAATCCCACTGACGGTGAGCACCGCGAGCGCAATGAGTGAAAGCACTCCGGTTCGTCGACCTTCCCTCATCGGACGATTCCAATCCCGCGTAATACGCCGATCATCTCGTCGGCTCGGGCGGCTGCACCCTGGTCGGTCGAGACGGATCGAACAGCAATATTGGGGGTCGAGGCGAAATACGGCACAAGTCGCTCACGGAGCAGTGTGTTCACCTTGTCCACATTCATCGGCACCGTCGAATCGGCCCTTCCGATGGTCATCAAAGCGGGTCCGATGATGCCGATCGCGTCGCTCAATTCCGTGTACGGCTGCGCGAGCATGTCGCCGATATTCTGCGACATGTAGCCAAGGGCGAAAATCAGATCGACGACGCCGAAGAGCACCTCCGACAAGCCTTCGGCACGCGCAGGCCCAAGTGTGAGAATTCGATCCAGGCCGGACTGCTGTTCGACGATGGTCCTCGAAACCCCCTCGGCGGCTCCGAGAATTCGATCGATATTGCCGGTGTTGTCGGCAAGATCGGTCAACGCTGCGCGGGCCGCGCCGCTCACCTTCACGATTTCCGCGGGATCCTGCGGCAGCGCCGCGTTGACACTGGTCACCGCCTCCTGCAACTGAACGTAGTGGCCGCCGGTCAA
The DNA here is from genome assembly GCA_038242295.1 of Mycobacteriales bacterium. Lineage (GTDB taxonomy): Bacteria > Actinomycetota > Actinomycetes > Mycobacteriales > Mycobacteriaceae > Rhodococcoides. Next base: position 15,506 of record JBBSSG010000008.1, read on the forward strand.
CACGTTCGACAGTCCGCGAAGTACGTCCTCTACGTTGTCCGCGGGAACCGTTCGCTCGATAGGGATGACGTCCCCGTCCTGCAGGATTCCGCCGCGTGACGCCCCGATCGGCGGTTGCAGCGAAATGTAGATCTCACCGAGGATCGTGGATTGACGAAGTTCGGCGACGGTGTCCCGCGGCAGTCGCACGTTCTGGCGTAGATCGACGGTCGCGACGGCCATCGAGCCGATCAGTTCCACGTCGTCGAGGACCCCGGCATCGACGCCGTCGACCACTACCTTCGCTTTGCTCGGCAAGTTGAGCACACTGGAGAACTCGATTTCGATCGAGTACGAGTCGCCTGACACGTAAGTGCCGGGTATCGGCAGGTCCGCCGGGTTCGCCGTACAGCCGACCAGAATCAGCGCACTGCTGGCCAACACACACGTCAGTTCACGAAATCTCGGCACTGCATACAGTCGCATCATCGCCATCCGGCCGATCCGAGAATCAGCTGAACCAGGCCCACATCGATGACATCGCCGCGATGCTGATCCGCCGAGCAGGTGGGCATGTACTTGTTTATCAGCGCGCACACTTCATTGGGTGAATCAGTGTCGATTTCGAATTGCGGCGCTCGGTAGATCACACGACCGGAGCGAAAATCTTTGTCGTACATCGTCATCAAGTTGTCGCTGACGGCGGGAACCTGCTCCAGGATGTCTTTGATGTCGCCGACGCGGCCCAACCCGACGTCGACGATCGGCATCAGCTGATCGAGGAACCCGTAAACTCGATCGTCGTACTTGGCGATGGTTCGCGACAACGGCGGGAGAAATTCGTTCGACAACACAACCGCCCCGGCGAACTCCTGCGTGAATTCCGACAGCGTCATCATCCCCGCCTTCAGGTTGTCGAGGAGCCTTGCCACCTCGGGCCAGGAGACCGCAAAAGTGTCGATCAGCCGATCGAGGTTGTCGATCAGGCGTCGGACCGTCGCATCGCGGTCGGCCGGCTCGCCTACCAGCGTGCTCAGCTGCGCTAGAGACGAATTGAGTTGATCGCTGGACCCTCGCAGCGAACCATCGACCGAGCGAAGAGTGTCGCCGAGGACCTCGTCGTAGGTGCCATCGGCGCGGGGTGGCCCCAGAAGATCCGAGGCCAGGGTCGACACTGCCTCAAACGTCTCGCTGATGCCGAGCGGAGTCTTTGTTCGCTCCAACGGAATACATCGGGAGCGATCCAATTCCGCACCCCCCGTAAAAGGGGTCGTGAACTCGACGTGGCGGTCGGTCACGATGGAACTCGACATCGTCACTGCGCCCACATCGGCGGGTAGCGCAACGGTGTCGTCGATCTCCATGGTCACCACCACAGCCCTGTCGGTATTTTCGATGCGCTTCACCGTTCCGACATTCACTCCGAGCATCGCCACACTGTTGCCCTCGTACAGGCCGACGGTGTCGGTGAACTCTGCGCAGACTGTCGAGGTACGCGTCTTCATGTCGATGACCCCACTTGCCGACGCGGCAGTCCCCACCAACGCCGTGATGATCAACATCGCCCCACCGACGAATATGCTCCGCCGCATCAGCACACCCGTCCGGGTAGTGGAATGCACACGCCGACGCCGCGCACCGTGCTCTGCGACTGATCGATTACCGGCCCTGCTCCCCCGGAAAGCAATGTGGACAGTTTCTCTGAACTGTCCTTCATCGTCGTGATGGCACCGTCCACGTCACCGAGTCTCGCGAAGAGTTTGCGGGTTATTTCTTCCAGTTGGATTATCGATGGCTCCAAACCTTGCTCGAACGCCATTATGGGGCGATGGAACAGCTGAAAGAGCCGATGCAACACATTGAAAGCACGCACGACGTCCTCACGCTTGTCACCGAAACCCTGTGTGAGAGTGCCGATCTGACGTACCAGCTCCACCAACATCACATTGTCCGTGGACAGGGCGCCTACGTATTCGTCCGAGACCGTCACCCCCCGCTCGAGTTGATCGGAACGTTGCGCAATGACGTCGGTCAACGAACTCAAGTTGTCGACGAACTCGCGTGTCGATTCGGGTTGCACGGTGAGCGCACGATCCACTTCGGCGATGGTCGATCGCAGCGTCGAACCGTCGATATCGCGCACAAGCGGTGCCGATGCCTCGATGACCTCGGACAGCTCGAACGGGGTCTGTGTCCGCTCGGGCGGGATCTCTGCCGATCCGAGCTCCTCGTCACCAGCGGGATACAGCATGACGTAATGCCCGCCGATCGGAGTCAACAGCTTCACGGTCACACTCGACGCATCACCGACGAACACGTCCTTGTCTACACCGAATTCGACGTCGACATGATCACCGGCGAGCCGCACTGAGCGAACCGTCCCAACGGCAATTCCCGCGACTCGTATTTCGTCGCCTGCGCTCATTCCTCCAGCGGATCGAAAGTTCGCCGTATACGTGCGCTCCCCGAGCGGAAGCATGTACACCGCCCCAGTTATGAGCAGCAGGACCACGAGGACAGCTACTCCCAGCGCGCCCCGATAGAGGTGGATCCTATTTTCGGATTCTTCATCTCGCACTCCCCTGCGAACCGTCGGCACACTTCGGATCGTCGGTGTACTGCGGATCATCGGTGTACTGCGGATCATCGGCACACCACAAGGTTCTGACTACCGAGCACGATCTGTCCTATTCCCGGAATGTCCTGTTGCCCTTTACTGCAGGTGAAGTCCTCGTTCGCCCCTGGGGTCGGGATACTCTGGTTCAACCCGGTCAGCAGGCTCGGCGTCAATGCCAAAATCTCGGTCACCTGATCTGCCTGCGGGAGCAGCCGCCGAAGCACTCCGTCGATCGGGGTGTAGCCGTCGTCGTAGGCGCCGCGAAGCTTCTCCGCCAGTCCGACCAGAGGCCCGAGGCCGTAGTTGGCCTGGTCGAGGGAACTCAGTACGCGGTCCATCTCGGTACTCAACCGCGACACGAGCCCGTGCAGTTGCTCCACCAGATCGGCGACGGCCGCCGACTTCCCACCGATCGTCGATGATATCTGGCCTAGATTGTCGATCAGGAGGCCGATGATGGCCTCGCGTTGCACCGCGAACGTTGTTATCCGCTCGACGTCACGCATCACTGGCGCCAAGCCGCTGCCGTCACCCTGGACCAATCTCAGAATGTTCTCGGCGAACTGATTCAACTGCGCGGAGTCGAGCGTGTCGAAGATCGGCTTGAATCCGTTGAACAGTGTCGAGATATCGAACGACGGAATGGTGTTGTCGCGGTAGATGGTTGCACCAGCAGCCAGCGTCTCGTCGGATCCCGTGTTGCTTCTCTGGACCAATTCGACGTAGCGCTGTCCCAGAAGATTCTGGTAGCGAACCCCGGCCTGCGTGCTCCGGTACAGCTGGCGTGAGTCCTCGATGGCAAACTCCACGCGCGCTGACCTACCGTCGAGCTCGACCGATGTCACCTTGCCGATCTGCACCCCGGACATTCGGACGTCGTCACCGACGTACAGCCCTGATACGTCGGTGAACAGTGCCGCGTAATCCGAAGTCGGCCCGGAGATCGGCGACCGCAGCGCCGCGATGATGACCACACCGCACAGCACTGTGGCACCGATGAAGACCAGCAGCTTCGTGAGTGGTCCTGTGACTTTGATCAATTGTGGGCTCCCTGCTCATATGCGGAGACTGGCCCGGCAAGGTTCGGCATCGCCCGCACGATCACATCCAGCTGCAGCTGCGGCGCACCGTCGACGATCGGAAATGCATCACCGATACCGTCGATCACCTGCGGGATCCTGTCATAGCTGGGCGCTAGCGTCCCGAGGGATGCAGTAATCGGAACCAGCAGATCCAGCACTGTCGACAGCACTTTCGTCAGGTCCGCATTGTTGGTCTCGAGCAAATCGCCGATCGGAACCAGCAGCTGAGAACTCAGACCGTTGATCGCCCGAAGGGTTCGGGTCCGGTCTTCCGGCGACTCGAAGTGGGCGCTCTTGTCTACGACTCCGGTGACGATATCGAGCAACGGCGGCACCAGATCATCGAGGCCCTCACCCAATTCGGCGCCGCGGTGAAGCTGCCAGGACATCGGATCGATCTGGTGCTCGGACAGCATGCGTGCAGTATCGAAGTAGGGCTTCAAGCTTGCGCCGATCTCCACCGAGGTGTCGGACAGTAGGTCGAGTAGATGCTGCACCTGCTCGGAGTCGAGCACCTCCGTCAGGCCCGCCACCCGCCGAAAGACACCGGTGACGGTCATGCTCGGGCTGTCTTCGGAAACGGTGAGGATCGAGTTCTCTGCGAGTGCGCGACCTGTCCCATCCGATACGAGTTCGATTGCGGTGGAACCGAAGATGTTCGACGAAGCGAACCGAACCGTCATCGTATCGGTCAGGTCGGACGATTGAGCCGGGTCCATCTGTAGATCGATACGTTGCCTGCCGAATCCGTCTGTTTCGATGTCGGAAACGGTTCCAATTGTCAGTCCTCGAAACTTCACTTCCGAGCCCGGCGCAAGTCCATCGCCGACGCTGGCGGCGTCGATCGTCAAAGGGAAGGTGGAGTCGAACATTCCGCGGGCATACACCGTCAGCAACACAGCGACGACGATGCCGACGGCGACAACGACGAGACCGCGCGATCGTAGTGTGGCAGGTCCGGCCGATCGGCCGGACAGGTCCTCGAAAACTGCCATCTTTACCCTGAAATCCTTATCCCCGAGTCGAATCCCCACAACACGAGCGTCAGAATCATGTCCAACGCGACGACTGCCACGAGACTCGCTCGGATCGCTCGTCCGGAGGCGCGGCCCACACCCTCTGGTCCTCCTCTCGCGTAGTACCCCTGATATCCGTGGATGACGATGATGGCCACCACGAACACTGCCGCTTTCAGCAGCGAATACAGCACGTCGATCGGTTGTAGGAACGCACTGAAGTAGTGGTCGTAGGTACCAGAGGACTGTCCACCTCCCACGCGCACGACCACTGCGCAGGAGAAATAGGCCAGGATCAGGGTGAGCAGATAGAGCGGCACGATCGTCACGATGCCTGCGATGACCCGAGTGGTGACGACGAACGGTATCGACGCAATTCCCTGCGCCTCCAACGCATCTATCTCTTCGGAGATGCGCATGGCGCCGATCTCGGCGGTCATCCGACAACCTGCTTGCGTCGCGAACCCGATTGCGGCCATCATCGGCGCCAGTTCGCGGGTACTCGCGTATGCCGAAACGAATCCCGTCAGTGGTTCCATTCCCACCATGCCGAGCGTGTTGAATCCTTCGATCCCGATTGATGCACCGACAGCGATCCCCAACACGAAGAGAACCGATACCGTTCCCCCGCCGACGATCAGTTTTCCGTTGCCCCAGGTGATGTCGGTGAGAATGAGCATCATTTGCCGTCGGTAGAACCGGACTGTGTGCGGAATGGCACCGAGAACTTTCGCGCAGAACGTCAGCTGGTGACCGAGCATCTCCAACGCCGACAACGGACCTCGTCCGATTCGTCGTGCACTGCGCGAGAGCAGCGCTGTGCCGCGGACCGAATAGTTCGATGGAGTCACGCTTACCCCAGCTTCTGAGGCATGAACATCGCCACCAACTGCGTGATGACGACGTTGACTGTGAACGCCGAGACGACCCCGACCACAACAGCGGCATTGACGGCGTTGGCCACCCCGCGAGGGCCGTCGACTGCGGCAAAGCCTCGCTGACACGCCACGATGATCACGATGACGCCGAAGATCTCCGTCTTCACCAGTGCGACGACCAGGTCACCGACCGAAGCGAACGAGGCGAAGGAACTGAGGTAGCTGCCCGGGGTCCCGCCTTGAAAGCCGACGTTGATCGTATATCCCGCAGCAAGTCCCATGAAAATGATCAGGATGCAGAGAAAGGGCGCGACGAGAAGAATTGCGGCCAAACGAGGCGCAACCAGACGCCGAACCGGATCGATGCCCATCGTACGCAGTGCGTCGATCTCGTCGCGGATGGTCCGCGAACCGAGGTCTGCCGCAACAGCCGCACCCGCAGCTCCGCCCAGCAACAGTGCTGCCACAATCGGCGCGCCCTGCCGAATCACACCGAGGCCGCCTGCTGCGCCTGCGATGGACGTTGCACCGATCTGGTCGGTGAGACTACCGATCTGAACCGAGACGATCACGCCGAACGGGATGGAGACGAGAATCGCCGGCATGACCGTCACGGTCACAACGAACCACGCCTGTTCGACAGTATCGCGCCACGCGTGCCGGAGCTGCACGATATCGCCGACGAGAAAGCCGAAAGCTCGCGCTGCGAGTTCCAGCGCCTCCCCGAATGTGCGCAAGCCCCCGGTCAGCCCCTCGGTCACATATGCCTGCGTAGACCGAATTGCGGCAGACGCCTTCGCCATCTAACTCCCCCCAATGCCACTCCCCATTCGCGGCAACAGGAAGCTATCAGGATTAGGAGAACGCGACGTCAGGTTTGGCGGCGGAGCGGGCTGTGACTCTTACCAAGATTAAGAAGCTCGCGCGCACACTCGAAGATCAAAAGTTGATCATGTGTCCCGCGAGGCCGTGAATGGCCTCCTGCAACGCCTCCGACAGCGTCGGGTGCGTGTGCACATTGCGTGCGAGCTCGGTGACCGTCAGGTCCCACTTCTGAGCGAGCGTCAGCTCGGGAAGCAGCTCCGAGACATCAGGCCCGATGAGGTGCCCGCCGAGCAGCTCACCGTGCTCGGTGTCTGCGATCAGCTTGACGAAGCCAGTTGCGTCACCGAGTCCGTGTGCCTTGCCGTTGGCAGCGAAGGGGAAGTTCGCGACCTTGATGTCAGAACCTCGCGCCTGTGCTTCTTCGCGGGCCTGATCCTCAGTAAGTCCGAAGCTCGCGACCTGCGGCTGACAGAACGTCGCGCGCGGCATCATTCGGTAATCGTCGATCGGCAGCGTCTCGGCTCCGCCGATAGTCTCGGCAGCAACCACGGCCTGAGCCTCTGCAACGTGCGCGAGTTGCAGCTTCGCCGTGACGTCGCCGATGGCGTAGATGTGCGGAACATTGGTCTGCATCGTGTTGGTGATCCCGATAGCGCCGCGGTCGGTGAGTTCGACGCCGGCCTTGTCGAGACCGAAGCCCTCGACGCGAGGAGCGAAGCCGACGGACTGCATCACCTTGTCGACGGTGACGGTCTCGATCTCACCGGACTTGTTGTTCTTGATCGCGACGGTGACCTTGGAGCCGTCGTCGTCGATGCTCTGCACTGCCGCGCCGGTCATAATCTTGACGCCCAGCTTCTTGTACTGCTTCTGAATTTCCTTCGAGATGTCAGCGTCTTCGTTGGGAAGCGCACGATCGAGGAACTCGACGATGGTGACGTCGACGCCGTAGTTCTTCAGGATGTAACCGAACTCCATGCCGATGGCGCCTGCGCCGACGATGAGCATCGAACCCGGAAGTTCACGGGTCATGATCTGCTCTTCGTAGGTGACAACGTTCTCACTGAGTTCGGTACCGGGCAGCAACTTGGTGGTGCTGCCGGTCGAGATGATGGCGTTGTCGAACGTGAGCGTCTCGGTGCCGCCCTTCGTCAACTCCACCTCGATGGTATTGGCATCGGTGAACGTGCCTTTACCGTCGAACTCGGGGATCTTGTTTTTCTTCATCAAGAAGTGGATGCCCTTGACACGGCCATCGGCGACCTTGCGGCTGCGGTCGAAGGCTGCGCCGAAGTCGAACGAAGCATCACCGGAGATGCCGAACAGCTTCGCATCATTGTTGAACAGATGTGCCAACTCCGCATTGCGGAGAAGAGCCTTCGAGGGAATGCAGCCCACATTGAGGCACACACCGCCCCAATACTTCTGCTCGATGATGGCAACGCTCAGTCCCAGCTGTGCCGCGCGGATAGCAGCGACGTACCCGCCGGGACCGGCTCCAAGTACAACGACGTCATAGTGTGAGGTCACGATTACCGAGGGTAGTCCCGTCGGGCATCACTGTCTCGCGATGGTCCGGTTACCGCTCAGTAAGTCGCAATCAGCCGTCGGTCATTCCGCTCCACTGCACGCATACGACAAGACACACGTGTGCGAACGCAAGCGCATCCCCGGTCGTCCTCCAACAGGAGTACCAGCACGGGTACAAATAGGGTATGAGCAACACCGCTGATCCTTACCTGTGGCTCGAAGAGGTCACCGACGACAAGGCTCTCGATTGGGTCCGTACCCGCAATACGGAAACCACCGCAGCGCTGGCGAGCGCAGAATTCGACCTCATCGAAGCCCGCGTGCGCGAGGTCCTCGACACCGACGCGCGGATTCCTTACGCGAGGCGACGCGGTGAGTACCTGTACAACTTCTGGCGCGACGCCTCGCACGTCCGCGGCTTGTGGCGCCGAACGACCATGGAGGAATACCGCAAAGACACCCCCGAATGGGACGTCCTGCTCGACCTCGATGCCGTCGCTGAAGCCGAGGGCGAGAACTGGGTGTGGAGCGGCGCCCAAGTACGCCGTCCAGATCAGAAGATCGCCCTGGTGACGATGTCGCGCGGCGGAGCCGACGCCACCGTCGTACGTGAATTCGACCTGGAAACAAGAGCATTCCGTGACCAGGAGTCGGGTGGGTTCTTCGTATCCGAGGCCAAAACGGATATCGGGTACATCGACGCCGACTCCGTGTACATCGGCACCGATTTCGGCGAAGGGTCGTTGACCGACTCCGGCTATCCGCGCATCGCCAAGCGGTGGAAGCGAGGCACTCCCCTGTCCGAGGCCGCCCTGGTCTACGAGGGACAGTCGTCGGACATCTCTATCTCGGCGTGGCACGACAGAACTCCCGGATTCGAACGCGACTTCGTTCAGCGCGCCACCGACTTCTACAACGCAGAGCTCTATCTCATCGAGGGCGAAGATCTCACGCTCGTCGAGACACCCACCGATGCGACGACCTCGATCTACAAGCAGTGGCTGCTGATCAGGACGATGACCGACTGGACCGTCGGCGACACCACCTACCGCGCCGGAGCGCTACTGGCTACCGAGTTCGATCGATTCATGGCCGGGGACCGAGAGCTGACGGTGCTGTTCTCGCCGGACGATCACCGCTCGCTACACCAGTTCGCTTGGACCGAGAATCACCTGCTCATCGTCACCCTCGTCGATGTGAAAACTGAACTACGAGTTCTCACACCAGGGGCCGACGGTTGGGACGATCAGCCACTGGACGGACTGCCGGAGCTGACCTCCATCGAAATCGTCGGCACCGATGCCGAAGAAAACGGCGACGAGTTCTTCCTCTCATCCAGCGGATACCTGACGCCGGCGACCCTGCTGTTCGGCACGGTCGGCGGCAACATCGAGGCGCTCAAACAGGCGCCATCGTTCTTCGATACGGATGGACTGACCGTCGCGCAGCACTTCGCAACGTCACTCGACGGCACCGCTATCCCCTACTTCGTCATCCGACGAGAAGACTCCGCAGGCTCCGCGCCCGGCTCAACTGGGCACTCCGCAGGCTCCGCGCCCCACTCAACTGGGCACTCCGCAGGCTCCGCGCCCGGCCCCACATTGCTGTACGGCTACGGCGGATTCGAAATCTCGATGACACCGTCGTACAGCGGCGCGACCGGGCTCGCCTGGCTCGAGCGCGGCGGCACGTATGTCGTTGCCAACATCCGCGGCGGCGGTGAGTACGGCCCCGAGTGGCACACGCAGGTACTGCGCGCCGGCCGGCACAAGGTGCACGAAGATTTCGCGGCCGTCGCGAGGGATCTGGTGACGCGAGGGATAACCACGCCAGATCAACTCGGCGCGCAGGGCGGTAGCAACGGCGGCCTGCTCATGGGGATCATGCTGACCAAGTACCCAGAGTTGTTCGGCGCCTTGGTCTGCCAGGTTCCGCTATTGGATATGAAGCGATATCACCTTCTGCTGGCCGGGGCATCCTGGGTCGCTGAATATGGCAATCCCGAGGACCCCGACGAGTGGGCGTTCATTTCGAAGTATTCGCCCTACCAGAATATTCTCGGACCGGATGAGAAGACCTATCCGCCGATCCTGATCGCGACCTCGACTCGCGACGATCGTGTCCACCCTGGGCATGCGAGAAAAATGACGGCACGTCTCGAGGAGCTCGGCCACGACGTCAGCTACTTCGAAAACATCGAGGGCGGGCACGGCGGCGCCGCGGACAATGCGCAGTTGGCGTTCAAGACTGCGCTGTCTTTCCAGTTCCTGTGGCGTCGTCTCACTGGTGGGTGGCGTATCTAGCCGCTCGGTCGATCAGCGATGGATCCAGGACTCGACGAGGTCTACGACGGTCGTCGTGTTTTGGATCCAACCGTTGTGGCCGAGCGGTTCGGCGACGTGCTCGGCTGTGACGTCGGAGTTTCCGAGTTTGTCCACCAGATTTCTCATGGATCCGCGCGGAGCCAACTCGTCGCCTTCGATCGTGATGGTGAGGACCGGTAGCTTCAGTCGGTTCATCCGCTCCTCGTAATCGATATCGGCGCCGGCCGGCTGAATCAGTCCGGTTCGGGCGAACCGTGACCAATCGTCGATTAACACCTTCGATTGCCGCCCAAAATTACCGACACGATCTCCGGGCCAAAAACCGGCAATGTTGCTCGTCAACGCCATTGCTGCGGCGCCGAGGTACAACGGAACACCACGCGTGGTTCCGAAACCTCGGTGGTAGGGCGACCCCGACGCCACCAGAATCAGACCGGCAAGTCGGCCGCGAATTCGAGCGGCGTACATCGATCCGAGTTGGCCACCCATGCTGTGTCCCAGAAGATAAGGAGAGGCGGCCGGGAACTCCTCGCGTACCACCTCGAAGATCGCCGGGAAGTCGACCGATACGAGTTCTTGATATCCGTAGGTGCTGGCTGAACTGGGCTTGGGCACACTGTCGCCCTGTCCGCGGAGGTCGCCAACCGCGGCATGGAAACCGCGTGCGACAAGGGCTTCAGCGAACCGCCGATAGTAACCGCCTGGAATTCCTAGGCCGGGCATGATCACGATGACAGGCGCATCATCTCGCCCGGCCGCCGGAAAAAGCGAGACAGGCACGGTCGAACCGTCAGGCATCTGGATGGGAACGGTATGCACTCGTTCAGCCTAGGGCCAGCGGCTTCGAACAGACCGATGGCCGGTACTCACGGTTGGTGGGTACCGGCCATCGTCAAAAACTAATTCCCGGTTCAGTTACCCGGAACCGAAACCGAGCTGCCTGCGCCTGCTCCGAGAAGCTCGGCGAGCTGGGCGAGCAGTCCGAAGATGGAGGCAAGTTCGCTGGATCCCATTTTGAGAACTCCTTCTTGTTCGTTTCGTTACAGAACGTGATGCATGTCTCGATTGAGACTCTTTATTTGTACCGCATGCGGTATCGAATTGCACGCACAAACAGACCGGAGAATCGGATTAGGCGGTTTTGCGACCCGAATGAGGAGGTCACCGCACGGAAACTAGCGGTAGTAAACAGACAAATGGCCGACACTCACATCCAACGAGTGCCGGCCATTGTCGAAATCAGCTGATGAGAGGCGGCTTAGCCTGCTGAGCTACCCGTTCCGAAGATCTGGGCGAGCTGAACGAGCAAACCGAGGATGGAGGCGATTTCGCTGGAACCCATGACGGGAACTCCTTAGTGTTGGTTACGTTACAGAACGTGACGAACATCTCGATTGAGACGCTGTCGACCATTTGTACCGCATCCGGTATCAAATTGCACACAAAAACATGCAGGAGGTATGAGATTGGCGAATTCTGCGCTCTAGCAGCGGAGTTTGCCGGACTGAACCAGAGACACCCTCGTGCAACACGAGCGAATCAGCGGCGTCGTAGTCGTCCGATTATTGAAGATTCAGCCTCGCCGTATGAACCGGAACGTCGTGCCGCCCACCTGGGCCGAAGACAGCAAGGCCGGCGCAGCGAACGACTCATGGTTGAAGAACCACGGCACACATCGACTCGAACTCACGGCTTCGGACAGACCAATGGCCGGTACTCACGGTTAGTGAGTACCGGCCATCGTCAAAGAAAAGTTACAGGCTGGCGGGAGGCGTTGCAGAGCTGCCTGCTCCCAAAGCGCCGAAGAGCTGGGCGAGCATTCCGAGAATACCGGCAAGTTCGGTGGATCCCATGGCGGGAACTCCTTCGTTCGTGGGGGGTGTGATGCAGAGCGCATGTGACGGTTGTCACGAAACAATCTCTACGGGGATATTTATACCCCACTCCCTACCTTTTGTACACGTTTGTCACAAAATCCTGTCGCGACACTGACTGAAACATCACAAACCGACCACCGCAGACGATCAATGTCTAGCCAGCGCTGCCGGAAGTCAGAGCGCCGACGATCTGATCCACGAGGGCATCCACGATGCCAGCGGCAACGCCCTCGGCAACGCCGTCGATAATGAAAAAGATGAAATTTGCAGAACCCATGAGAACTCCTCGAATTGGAAACGAGTCGAGAGATCAACGACCCTTGTATCTTCTTACCCCATTTTTCTACCGAGATGGGATCTCAGCCGTAAATTCCAGGCTGCAACGCAGCGACCAAAACTTCTTAAAAGGTCTATTGCCCATCCCCTTCGGAAATTCTTTACCGGCGACATCTTTTGCGTTGTTCAATCAGCAATTAGTCGGGTTTTTCAAAGAATCCGGTAATTCCGTTCGCCTCGTCAAACACGGACTTGGCGCAGCTTGGACCGACCGCTTGGCGCTACAGAACTGCCGAAGGCCCTGGGGCCCGGCAAAAGCCGGACGCCCAGGGCCTTCGGTAGAAAATGGTGCGACTAGCTGGAGCCTGCGCTTCCGGTGCCGCCGCCGAGAAGTGCTCCGAGCAATGCTCCGAGTCCTACATCGGTGCCGCCGCCCGCGCCGCCGCCGAGAAGACCGCCGAGAAGACCGCCGAGAAGTTGTGCGAACATTGAATGGTTCCTTTCGAAGCTTTGCGATCCTGCTGATCAGTCCAGAGATTAACCTGAATGCGCCAAACAATCCGTATTTCAACGATAAAAAGTCCTAACGATTTTTATAGACCGTTATTTGCTGGTCAGTGCGCCCCCGCCCGCAGAGTCGAGAGGACGCTATGCAGATGTGCATAGGTGGCCTGACAGCTATTGCCCGTTCACCAGCCACCCGCACGGGGCCGCGAGAGCCTCCGACTCCTTCGGGCCCATGGAACCCGCGTCGTAGAACTTCACTGCCGGAGGATTGTCCAGCAACGGCGCTGCTACCTCCCAGACGTGCGCGAGACCATCGGGCCGGGTGAACAGCGAACGGTCCCCGTTGAGGACATCGAGGATCAACCTCGAATACGGCGACAGCGGTTCGGCGTCGGGAACAGCAGGCAGCGGCAACGAGAGATGTCCGACGGACAGGTCGAAGTCCGGCCCCGGCTCCTTGACGGTCATCGCCATATCTATAGCGCCATCCCCGGACAAGTCGAACGTCAGCACCGCACCGCCGCGTGGAAGATCTTCGAGCGGACTGTTCGTCGGTTTTTTGAAGACCAACGAGACGCGCTGAGCACCGACGCCCAGCATCTTTCCGGTGCGCAGCAGGAACGGCACGCCGCGCCAACGGTCGGTGTCGACCCACAGCTGCGCGGCGACGAACGTGTCGACCGTCGAGTCGTCGGCAACTCCCTCCACGTCGCGGTACCCGTTGTATTGGCCGAGAACCACTTCGGAGACGTCGAGCGGGCGAAAGCATCCGATGACGGATTCGCGAGCAGACTGCAAGTCTTCCGCAGCCAACGACGTGGGCGGTTCCATCGCGATCTCTGCTGCGACTTGGAACAGGTGAGTAACGAGCATGTCCAGAACGGCGCCGGTGCTGTCGTAGAACTCTGCGCGATCGTCGATGTTCAGTGTCTCGGGAACATCGATCTGCACCTGTTCGACGTGCTCAGCATTCCAGATTCCATCGATCATCCCGTTGGCGAAGCGCAGTACATGCAGATTCTGCGTGGCTTCCTTGCCGAGAAAGTGGTCGATTCGGTACACCTGCTGCTCGTTCAGCACCTCGTGGACGATCTTGTCGAGTTTCTCGAATGCTTTCTGCGACGTGCCGAATGGCTTCTCATAGACCACCCGCGCGCCATCGGCGAGTCCGTGTGCACCGAGGGCTTTAGTGTAATCGACGAATGTGGTCGGAGGCAGGGCGATGTAATGCACGAGTTGCGCATCACCCAACTCTTTCCGCCCGGCCTCGATGACCTCGGGAAGAATTCCGGGATCCTCGACCGTGAAACCCTTTCCGGCGAAGTGGATTCGCTGGGAGAACTCGTCCCACGTCTCACTGTCGAAATCCGAGGCGAACTCCTTCAACGCTTCGTTGACGTGGTCTCGGAATTCGTCGTCGGACGTGTCGTGCCTGCCGTTACCGATCAGCAGCCACTTCTCGGGCAGCAGACCTTCGGCATAAAGCTCGAAGAACGAGGGCAGGACCATGCGCTTCGCGAGGTCACCAGTCGCACCGAACAGGACGAAGATCGTGGGTTGCAATGAAGGCATGAAACCATCATGCACCGCGTTGCCGCGTGGCGTGGTTACAGTCGGTGAGATGGGAAGGTCACGGTTTCACGGCGAAATATTTGGGATGGGTACGTCCTCGGGCGTCCGGATAGTGGTCGGGCACTGGACAGAGTCACCACTCGGTGTCTTCACCGACGTCATGATCGAGTTCGCGGACGGTCATCGACTTCTTCTCGCCCCCGATGATTCTGTACGTGAATTCGTCTCGGCTACTTACACATTCGACGAGACGGTCATCACGCCCGTTACTTTCCGGGAGCTCGACGACGGATCGCGCGACATCCGCGCCGGAATGTTGGCGCTGCAAATCCGCACCGGTGCCGCTACCGCGCTGGGCCGAGCGCTGCGGTTCGTTCCCCGCGCGATCGCTACTGCGCCGTGGTTCTGTTTTCTCTCCGACCCGATCGCCCGCGTTCTACTGCGAGGCGTGCGGACCCGGGGAAGCGCAGGCCAAGGCAGACGCGAGTACTACGGAGCGCGCAATCAACACCACGTCACGTCCATAACGGCATCGTGGAACGAGGAAGATCTCGGCTCGCTGACGCCGGTGAAACCGCCCGTGCGATTCGGATTCGGTTCCACCCCGGCGGCACCCAGCGTCACGACGATCACCACGACGATCGACGACTAGACCAACTTCGCACCGGCAGCCACAAGTTCTTGCAGCGCTTTCTCCGACGAGTCTGCAGCTACACCGGCGGTCAAGTCCGTAAGGATCCGTACTTTCACACCGAGTGCGATGGCATCGAGAGCTGAGGCTTTGACGCAGTAGTCCGTCGCAAGACCGACCACGTCGAGTTCGGTCACCTCGTTGTGGCGCAAGACCTCGGCGAGAGCGACGCCCTCCTCGGTGACGCCCTGAAATGCTGAATACGACGGCTTGCCCTGTCCTTTATAGACATGCACGTCAACTGAACCGGTGACATAATCAGGGTGGTACTCCGCGCCCGTCGTGCCTGCGACGCAGTGCACCGGCCAGGTTGTCGAAAAGTTCGGCGGATCGATCGTCGCGAAGTGACCACCGTTGACACTGTCGGCGTCGTGCCAGTCGCGGGAAGACACGATCAGGTCGTAACCATCACCCTCGCGCGCCAGCAACGCACTGATCTTGCGCGCGACATCACCGCCGCCATCGATTCCGAGCGAGCCGCCTTCGGTGAAATCGTTCTGAACATCCACTACCAACAGAGCACGAGTCATGCGTCCAAGCTATCGCGTCACCGATAGACCGCACCGAGGCAGCATTCCTTGATCGTGGATCGAGCAGAGACCAACCAGGCAACCGGAGGTTCAACTCGTGATGGTTGCTGCTCGCGCTAGCGTGGCGGCACCTACCACACCGGCGTCGTCTCCCAGCTCGGAGACAACGAATTCGAGGTCGGGGTTGGGTTGCAGCATCCACGGCTTGGCCGCATCGAATAGCCGGTCCGCGAGGTCTTGACCCAGTTTTTCAGCGAGCCCGCCGCCGATGACGACCCTGTCCAAATCGAGGAGATTGATCGTCGAACCGACTGCAACACCGAGGGTCTCGATGGCCATATCGAACAGTTTCACCGCGAGCTGATCTTCCTCGTCGAGCGCCCGAGCCCACACCTTGGAAGTCAGCTTCGTCTTCCCCTCGTCGTCGCGAATTGTGAACAGTGATGTCTTCCATCCAGCGTCGACCATTGCCATGGCGACTCCGCGCATCGATCGGCGTCCCGCATAGGCCTCGGCGCATCCGCGACGACCACAGGTGCAGAGCGCACCGCCGGCGGCGACGATGACGTGGCCGATTTCGCCGGCGGCTCCCCGTGATCCGACGTAGGGCCGGCCGTCGAGAATGAGGCCACCGCCGACCCCGGTTCCCATCCAGAGACCGAGGATGTTCCGCCCGCCTCGGGCAGCACCGGCGGTCCATTCACCCAGCAGACCGACGTTGGCGTCATTTCCCAAAGTGACCGGCACCCCGAGTTGGTCCGAGAGTGGTCCGATCAGATCTACGTCTTCGGTCCATCCGACGAGATTGGGCACGGTGAGGGCGCGCCCTTCATGCACGACACCGGGGATCCCGATGCCGACAGCGATGGGGTCTGCATCGAGAGAACCAACGAGGTCGACGATGACGTCGAGAACATCTTCAGGTCCCCCCTCGGGAGTTGGTGCTTTAGCGCGCTGAAGTACCTGGTGGCGTTCGTCGACGGAACCGACCTCGATGTTGGTGCCGCCCACGTCGACCCCGACGACAACCAAACCTGTTTCACTCATGCCCCATCGTCACACCAATTGGCCGCAAGCGCAGCTCTGCCACAGGTGTGGGGCGCGTCGGGTGTCGAGAGAGGAAGTGCTTCAACCCAACTGGTCCAGCCCGATCGCGAGTACGAGACCCAACGCGGCCGCGATGCCTGTCATGTATTTCTCCTCTTTGAAAGCCTTCGGGAACACTTCAGTGGCCAATGACGCAGTGACCGCGCCGCCTGCAACGCATCGAACAAGACCCAGCGCAGGTTCCGGGACTCCCGCCAACAGAAGGTTGCCCGCCAGCGCTGCGACAGAAAGCAATGCCGCCGTGGCTGTCCAAAGACCGAGCACTTTCAATTTGGAATGATTCTTTGCCATTGCCTGGGCACCTCCCGCGGCTTCGGGGAGGTTGGACAGGAAGATCGAACCGGAAAGCGAAGCAACCTGGAGGGGGTTTGCCCCGATGAGCGCTACTCCCAATGCCAAGTTTTCGGGGATACCGTCGAGGGTGATGGCTGCCAGAAGTCCACCCCCGCTATCGGATCCCGATTTTGTCTTCACGGTTCGGTCGAGGCCAGCGAACGCGGCGGCGCCGATAAGGACACAGCCAGCAACTGCCCACATAGGCGCGACATCAGTGGCGGGCTCGATGAGCTCGAGCACTGCGGACACCATGAGGGCCCCGCCGGCGAGAGCCACGATGAAACCTTCGAGCCCGCTCGGCAACCGGCCGTACACTCCCCATGCAGCTCCTCCTACAAGCGCAGCGGAGACGACAACAATCACCACAACGGTCAAGAACACAAGGATCCTCTCTTATGCCTTGTCGGTGCATTCGTTACGAATGCAACAGAATCAACCCATCGATGGCGCGGTGCAGACAGATGCTAGAAAACGCCTGCTTCGGTAAAATCGCCCTGCACATCCACAATCAACCAAGCGCGTGCCATCTTCCAAAATAGCTCGACAGTGCGAAGATACCCGTGGGCAGTATTCTTCGATCGTGGATCGAGCCTCGATGACAAGCAATGGCAGTGTTGCCGCCCTCCTGTATTACCCGGTCAAAGGGTGCGCCGGACATTCGCTGCGCACCGCATCGATGACGTTCCGCGGACTCGAGCACGATCGCGAGTTCATGATCGTGGACGAGGACGGATCATTTCGCAGTCAGCGCAGCGATCCAGTTCTCGCGGTCATCAGGCCGTCGATCGTGGATGACCAGCTCACGCTGTCGCACACAGAGTTCGGATCGACGACCGTCACCGTCGATCGAGGTTCCCGCCCGCGCGACGTCACAATGTTCGGCACACCCTTCGAGGGGGTCGATCAAGGGGACGAGGCCGCTCGGTGGCTGAGCGAGGTCATCGGCGAGCAGTCGCGTCTGGTCAGAATGGTCCGGAACGCGCCGAGCTTCGCGGACAGTTCGCCGATCCACATACTGTCCGACAGTTCGATGCACGGACTCAATACGCGGCTCGATTCACCACTGCCGATGAATCGATTCCGACCGAACATCGTGGTGACTGGATGGACGGAGGCGCACGTCGAGGACCGGGTTCGGTCAGCGACCGTCGGGACGTCGAAACTCGAGTTTCACAAAGTAGCCGTCCGCTGCGCCGTCACCACCGTTGAGCAAACGACAGGTCATCGCGCTGGCCCCGAACCCCTACGCACCCTCGCTGTTTATCGCCGAGGCCCCGACAAGGGCGTTGTCTTCGGCGCCAAATTCTCGGTGACGGGCGAGGGGACGCTGTCCGTCGGCGACGAGTTCACAATTGTTCAGGAGTCGACGCGCTAGCTGTCGTTTCTACTATCCATTGCAGGTGCCGCTCTCGGCGACACCTCGCGGGGAGTGCACCAGGCTCCATTATTGTGCGAAATTTACGGGATCCGGGAAATCTCGCACAATAATGGAGGCTCAGTCACTGGTAGCAATTTGTACCGCAAGGAGAATTCGCGCTTGCCCCGCCCGCAGGGTTGAGAACACTGCCCCGGCTTCGATTAGGTCCGCCCCGCCACCGCCGCCGCCGTAGCTGGATTGGATAGATCCCCGAGGAACACGAGTGGATATGACGACGGGGATACCGGCGGCCACGACGCGCCTCACCGCCGCTACGACGCCCTCGTTGCTGTTCCCCGACCCGAGTGCCTGAATCACGAGGCCCTGCGTACCGGCGCCGACGTAGGCGTCGATAGCCACCGAATCCACACCTGGATACAGCGCAACGATATCGACTCGGGTGTCCGAGATATGCCGGCGCGCGAAATGAGCGCGCTCCTGAGCCGATCCGACGAAAGCGTCGAGCTCGGATGTATGCCATTTCATCAGGCCTGCGGCCGGCAGCGTTCGGCCACCGAAAGCGACGAGGACTCCCCTGCTCCGGTTGGCTGGGCTCCGAACGGCTTCGAGCGCGGCGGCAACATTGCCGGGGCCGTCGGGATCAGAGTGATCCGACGTCCGCTGAGACCCTGTGAACACCACCGGTCTCGGATCATCAAGGAACAAGTCCACGAGAATTACCGTCTCCTCGAGGGTGTCCGTGCCATGCAGCACCACCACACCGAGGCAGTCCAGATCGGACAACGCGTCGAAAACAGCGTCGGCAATGCGATCCATGTCGGCGAAGCCGAACGCCGCACTGTCCTTGGACATGACGCTGTACACCTCGACGTCGGCGGCCAACGCGAAACCGAGCGGACCGCTGCCCGCACTGCTGACGCCGTTCTCGTCACGGACGCTGCCGATCGTCCCGCCCGTCGTCAGCAGTGCGATGTGAGGCACTTCGTCATTCCTTTCAATCGATTGAGTGTGTGCCAATTCAGTTGCGGAATTGGTTGATTCACCGTCTTCCGACGCGTCTGCCAGTTTCTGTCGGATAGTTTTGCGAGTGCGTTAACTTTTTCAACGTAACGATTGCGAGTCGGTTCGGCTATTCTTCAGGCTCTTTCAGCCCTTCCCTCTCGTCGCGCTCGGCCCATTCCAGTAAAGGATCGAGGGCAAACACCGCGTCGTCGATTCCTGCGTGGAGATCTCCAAGCTTCGCGAATCTGGCGGGCACCGTGAAAATCGTGAACTCGTGCGGATCGACGTCGGCCACCTCGTCCCATGTGATCGGGGTCGACACTGTCGCACTGGGGTTACCCCGCACCGAGTACGCACTCGCGATTGTGTGATCGCGGGCATTCTGGTTGTAGTCGACAAATAGTTTCTTCGGGTCGCGGTCCTTACGCCACCAGGTGGTCGTCACGTCGTCGGGTGCCCGTCGCTCCACTTCGCGCGCGAAAGCCAGTGCAGCCCTTCGGACATCCTTGAAGCCATGATCTGGTTGGATCCGTACGTAAACGTGAAGGCCATGTCCGCCAGAGGTTTTCGGCCAACCGATAGCCCCGAGATCGCCCAACACCTCGTGTACTACGTCTGCGACGCGTCGAACACGATCGAATGGACAGTCCGGCATGGGGTCGAGGTCGATTCGCCACTCGTCGGGGCTTTCGACATCTGCCCGACGCGAGTTCCACGGATGAAACTCGACCGTCGACATCTGCACAGCCCAGGCCACGTGCGCCAACTCGGTGACACACAGTTCGTCGGCGGTGCGGTTGTAGCGCGGGAACTTCACCTGAACCGTTTCGAGCCAGGGTGGCGCGCCGTTCGGCACTCGCTTCTGGTGGACCTTGTCACCGGAGAGCCCGGACGGAAATCGGTGAAGCATGCAGGGACGTTCCCGCAGCGCGCGGACGATGCCGTCGCCGACACTCAGGTAATAGTTCATCAGGTCGAGCTTGGTCGCTCCGCTCTCGGGGAAGTACACCCGATCGGGATTCGAGAGACGCACGGTGCGCGTACCCACCTCGAGTTCGATCGCCGGTGATGCCATACCGCAAGAGCCTAGGTGGCCATCGCAGCCTGCGTTGGGAAGTCGGCTCACCGGGATGATGTCGTGGCTGCACAATAATCGCCTCCGGAGGGCAGGACCGGCCATCCTAATCCCATTTGTGTGCAGCCACGGCAATCTACCCACAGCTGTGGATAGCTCGTCGGCCGCACACAACTGATCCAGCACAGTACCGACATGGGGATCTACACACGAGCCGAACTCCTCGAGCGCGGGACAAGACCGTCGACCTTGACGCGCGTCCTTCCCACGATCTACGCCGACTGCGAGCCCACCTACCTCGACAGGTGCACCGCCGTCACACTCTGGAAACCCGAAGCTGTCCTCAGCCATTCGACCGCCGCGTGGATGTGGGGTCTTGTCCCGGAGCCCCCGTGCGTCGTGGCTACCATTGCGCACAACGGGCAGGTCCGCGCGCCCGAGTGGGTCAAACTTCACCGTCGTATCGTCGAGCGGTCGACCCGGCCGGGGCTACCGCTGGTCACGGCCGAACAAGCGATGCTCGACGTTGCGGTCGACATGGACCGACCGAGGCTGGAAGCCTTGTTCGACTCGGCAATTGGGACGCGAATTCACTGGAAGCGACTGGCACTTCTCTGCGACGCATCGCCTGGACGTCATGGAATTACAGCCGTCCGTGAGCAACTTCGTACATGCTGTCCGCTGACCAGATCGGAGCCCGAACGGAAAGTTGCCAGAGCACTGTCAGCTCGACACTTCCCCCTCGAGATCAATGCGAGGATCGGCCGGTATTACGGAGACCTCGTGTGCCGTCGCGGGCGCGTGAACATCGAAATCGACGGCCGTGAATTTCACACAGCAGCCACGGTGTTCACCAACGACCGAATCCGCCAGAACTGGATGATCGACGACGGTTGGCGGATCCTCCGGTACTCCGCGGCGACCGTCAATGCTCACCTGGACGAGGTGGTCGACGACATCATTCGGGTGGTACGAAAGCGACGGAGAGCGAGACGTGTCGTGGCTGCACACTAACTTGTTCCAGAACGCACATCCGGCCCTCCGGACCCGATTTGTGTGCAACTACGGCACCAAAAAAGCCCGGCCCCTCGAAAGGGGCCGGGCTTCGTGGAACGGGCGGACTAGAAGTCCATGCCACCCATGCCACCGGTCGGATCGCCACCGGGCGCTCCGGCCTTTTCGGGCTTGTCAGCGACGACGGCCTCGGTGGTGAGGAACAGAGCCGCGATGGACGCTGCGTTCTGCAGCGCCGAGCGGGTGACCTTGACCGGGTCGTTGATGCCTGCAGCGAGCAGGTCCTCGTACTCGTTGGTCGCGGCGTTGAGGCCGTGACCTGCGGGCAGGTTGCGGACCTTCTCGGCTACGACGCCGGGCTCGAGGCCAGCGTTGAACGCGATCTGCTTCAGCGGTGCCTCGAGGGCGACGCGAACGATGTTCACGCCGGTTGCCTCGTCGCCGTCCAGCTTGAGCGAGTCGAGTGCGGGCGACGCCTGCAGCAGCGCGACGCCGCCACCGGCAACGATGCCCTCTTCGACGGCAGCCTTGGCGTTACGCACGGCATCTTCGATGCGGTGCTTGCGCTCCTTGAGCTCGACCTCGGTCGCTGCTCCGGCCTTGATGACTGCAACGCCACCGGCCAGCTTGGCCAAGCGCTCCTGCAGCTTCTCGCGGTCGTAATCGGAATCGGAGTTCTCGATCTCGGCGCGGATCTGGCTGACGCGTCCGGCGATGGCGTCGGAGTCGCCCGAGCCTTCGACGATGGTGGTCTCATCCTTGGTGATGACGACCTTGCGTGCCTGACCGAGCAGCTCGAGTCCGGCGGTCTCCAGGGAGAGGCCGACCTCTTCGCTGATGACCTCGCCACCGGTGAGGATGGCGATATCGGCGAGCTGCGCCTTGCGACGGTCACCGAATCCGGGAGCCTTGACGGCGACGGACTTGAAGGTGCCACGGATCTTGTTCACCACGAGAGTGGAGAGAGCTTCGCCCTCGACGTCCTCAGCGATGATGACGAGCGGCTTGCCGGACTGGATGACCTTCTCCAGCAGGGGCAGCAGGTCCTTGACCGTGGAGATCTTGGAGCTGACGAGCAGGATGTATGCGTCTTCGAGGACGGCTTCCTGGCGCTCGGCATCGGTGGCGAAGTACGCCGAGATGTAGCCCTTGTCGAAGCGCATGCCCTCGGTGAGCTCGAGCTGCAAGCCGAAGGTGTTGGACTCCTCGACCGTGATGACGCCTTCTTTGCCGACCTTGTCCATTGCCTCGGCAATGAGCTCGCCGATGGCGGAGTCGCCCGCGGAGATGCCAGCGGTAGCAGCGATCTGCTCCTTGGTGTCGATCTCCTTGGCGGAAGCGAGCAGCGACTCGGTGACGGCTGCAACAGCCTTCTCGATGCCGCGCTTGAGGCCGAGCGGGTTGGCGCCGGCTGCGACGTTACGCAGGCCTTCGCGGACCAGAGCCTGGGCGAGAACGGTAGCGGTGGTGGTGCCGTCGCCTGCGACGTCGTCCGTCTTCTTGGCGACCTCCTTGACGAGCTCGGCACCGATCTTCTCGTAGGGATCTTCGAGCTCGATCTCCTTGGCGATGGAGACACCATCGTTGGTGATCGTGGGAGCTCCCCACTTCTTCTCGAGCACGACGTTGCGACCCTTGGGTCCCAACGTCACCTTTACTGTGTCAGCGAGGGCGTTGAGGCCTCGCTCGAGGCCACGGCGTGCCTCTTCGTCGAACGCGATGATCTTGGCCATTACGAAGTGATCCTCCGGATTGGGGGTGACACGCAGAGCGACCGTGTGTCAGCCGCTCCAGTTTGCACAATCTGGCCGAGTTCGGTGCCCGCGACGGACGACCAGGGGTGTCGATGATTCCTAGTCTCACCGGCCCGACCTGGCACTCACAAGGAGCGAGTGCCAACTGTATTTCTAGCACTCGACCATGGCGAGTGCAAGGTCGGACACGAGCGTTCACCGA
>JBBSSG010000009.1:0-37884 GCA_038242295.1 Mycobacteriales bacterium
CACTGCCCGCCACATCGCAGCGCGCGCCAAAGCGCCCTCGGTCCCCGGCACCGCAGAACCGGTCAAGGACGCAGGTGAGATCCTCGCCTTCGTCGACGAGCATGGCCTCCCCATCGCCATCAAGGCAGCCTTCGGCGGCGGTGGACGCGGCATGAAAGTTGCCCGCACTCGCGACGAGATCCCCGAGCTGTTCGAGTCCGCTACCCGTGAAGCCGTCGCTGCCTTCGGCCGCGGCGAGTGCTTCGTCGAGCGTTACCTCGACAAGCCGCGCCACGTCGAGGCTCAGGTCATTGCCGACCAACACGGCAACGTGATCGTCGCCGGTACCCGAGACTGCTCACTGCAGCGACGTTTCCAAAAACTCGTCGAAGAAGCACCGGCACCGTTCCTCACCGAGAAGCAGCGCGCCGAGATACACGCCTCCGCCAAAGCCATCTGCAAGGAAGCCGGCTACTACGGCGCTGGCACCGTCGAATACCTCGTAGGTCAGGACGGACTCGTCTCCTTCCTCGAGGTGAATACCCGCCTACAGGTCGAGCACCCCGTTACCGAGGAAACCTCTGGCATCGACCTCGTACTGCAGCAGTTCCGCATCGCCAACGGCGAAGAGCTTTCCATTACCGAAGACCCCACCCCGCGTGGTCACTCCTTCGAGTTCCGCATCAACGGTGAGGACGCGGGGCGCGGCTTCCTGCCTGCCCCCGGCCCCGTCACCACGTTCATTGCTCCTTCCGGACCCGGCGTGCGCGTCGACTCCGGTGTCGAGTCCGGCTCCGTCATCGGTGGCCAGTTCGACTCCATGCTCGCCAAGCTCATCGTCACCGGCGCTACTCGAGAAGAAGCCCTCGCACGCTCACGCCGCGCACTGGCCGAGTTCAAGGTCGAAGGTCTCGCGACGGTCATCCCGTTCCACGCCGCTGTAGTCGCAGATCCAGCCTTCATCGGTGACGGCACGAAGTTCGACGTCCACACTCGCTGGATCGAAACGGAGTGGGACAATCAGGTCCCCCCGTTCACCGCGGGTGAATCACTCGACGAGGACGAGGTGCTGCCGCGTCAGGCTGTTGTCGTCGAGGTCGGTGGGCGTCGCGTCGAGGTTTCTCTGCCCGGTCAGTTCTCCATCGGCGGTGGCGGTACCTCAGACGGCGCAATCCGTCGCAAGCCCAAGCCTCGCAAGCGCGGCGGGGCAGGTGGGGGCGCAGCCTCGGGCGACGCTGTCACCGCACCAATGCAGGGCACCGTCGTCAAGGTCGCCGTCGAAGAAGGACAGGAAGTAGCCGAGGGTGACCTCATCGCCGTTCTCGAAGCGATGAAGATGGAAAACCCAGTCAACGCCCACAAGGCAGGCATAGTCACCGGCCTGTCGGTCTCCCCCGGATCCGCCATCACCCAGGGCACAGTTATGGCCGAACTGAAGTAGCTCCAACGAGTGCTGCGTCGGGGATAGTCTGACGTCATGGCAGACAACCCCGACGTCCGCATCGGTACCGCTGAACGTGAACAGGCGCTCTCGAATCTGAGTCATCATTTCAGCGCGGGGCGGCTGACGATCTCCGAGTTCGACGAGCGCAGTGCCGCTGTCACATCAGCAGCCACACGTGGACAAGTGGACGCTGTTTTCGTCGACCTGCCGTCGCCTTCGCTGGCACCCGCCGAATCGCTACCTTTCGAGGTATCCGCGTCGGCGGACCCAGCCAGCTCGTCAGCCCTGGCCGGTCAGGACGACGGGTGGGACTGGCGCAAGGTCGTGGTGTCAGCATCTCCCATCATCGCCCTCATATTGTTCTTTACTGTTCCTTTCTCCACCAGTTGGTTGTTCTTTCTTCTCGTCCCACTCTCCGGCGCCATCGTCTACGGAGGCGACCGCTCACGACGCGGAAATCACTGACGATTATTAGAGAACTCGGCGTAGAACAGCGGTCATGAACGCAGTGAGCGCGCTCAGTTGTTCGATCCCGGCCTCTTCGCGGTGTGGCCGCATCGCCCGTACCAGTTTTCCATCCGGATCTTTCCGTGCAGACGGTGTTCAGGTCTACAAAGCTGGCGTTCTCGACCAAGTGTGGGACAATGCGCTTGAGAGGTAAGTAATCCAACCCTAAGTTGGATTTTTCAGCGGACGCGCATCGGCGCGCCAGATAGGGCGGTTGCAACTCTCCGAGAGTCAGTTCTTTGAAGAGAAGGGCGAAATATGCTTCATACAGATATCCCAAGCCAGGCAGAAATCATCGACCTTGCCTCCACCGAGGGCAGAACGTGCGTGTCGATCTACACTCCGACTGCAGACACGGTCCGCGACCATGATCGCGTGCAGCGTGAATTTGCCGGCCAGGTGCGGGCGGCGCTAGCTCAGGTACAAGACCCCGCCGAGCGCGCTGTACTCGAGCAGTCTTTCGAGGGGCTGACCGAATGGTCAGAATTCTGGCGCTACCAATCTCGCACCCTTGTGGTGCATGCAACCACCGAGCGGATCCGAAGCTATCGGTTGCCCAACCGTCTCGCAGCCGTGGCCTTCGCCGGCGACCGCTTCTATCTCAAGCCCATGCTTCGCACTACGTCATTCCCGCAGACCGCTTTCGTTCTGGCCCTGGCCGAGGGTGGCGTGCGACTGGTCGATATCTCCGCCGATCAACCTCCCATCGAGGTGACAGTGCCAGGCCTGCCGACAGACCTCGAGTCCGAGCTCGGTAAGCCCGAGCGCAGCGGTTATGGCCCCGGCAGCAGGCCCCACAACCCCGACAACCGCACGCCTCGGATCCGGCAGTTCACCCGTATCGTCGACCAGGCGTTGCGCACCACCTTGATCGGTCGCGGCATCCCCCTGATTCTCGCTGCGGCGGACCCCATCGCATCGATCTACCGCGGCACCGCCACCTACCCGGGCCTGCTCACGCAGGGTATCGAGGGCAACCCCCAGTCGGTCAGCGATGCCGAACTGGCCGATGCTGCTCGCAAGGTCCTCGACAACCACTACCGCGACCAACTGTTCGATTTGCGTCAGCTATTCGACGAGCGCAAGTCCCAGGGCCGCGGGCTCACCGACATTGCGGACGTCGCGAAGGCCGCCACGTACGGTTCGATCAGCACGGTGCTGGTAGACATCGACCGTATGGTCTCGGGTACCGTCGAGCCCGGCTCCGGCGCTGTTCAGTTCACAGATGCCGACGACACACAGGTCTACGGCGTGGTGGACGAGATCACCCGACGGGCGCTGTTGTCCGGGGCGACGGTGACGGCCGTGCGAAGCGAGGACATGCCTGACGGGGCGGAAGTGGCCGCGATCTTGCGGTACAAGAGTTGACCTGGTTGGCCGCCCCCAGTGGGCGGCCACCGGCTCTCGCCGGAGAATCGTCAGTTCGCTGGTAAAGCTTGATCCGCTGATCGCTTGCGCGCCAACAGATACGCCTGAGATTGTCTCTCTGCCTCTGTCGCCTCACGGACCACACTGACCTCCACACGGAAACCTGCGTTGGACAACTGCGCAGTAATTTTCTCGGGCGAGAGCCGATAGACGTCGTACGACGCCGCGTGACCGTAGACGTGCTCGAGACGGACACGTTCGTCGCCTATTTGAAAGGCAAGAAGCAGCAGTCCTTTATCTACCAGGACGCGCCCCAGCTCGTCGAATATTCCTGGCAGCTGTTCAGGCGGAGTGTGGATGATGGAGTACCAGCCGACGATACCGTCGACGGAGTCAGCGGGAAGATCCACCTCCAACATCGATCCAACGTCGAACTGCAACTGCGGATGCTCGGCCCGAGCAGACTCGATCATATTGGGCGACAGATCGATTCCGAATACGTTCAATCCCAGTTCGCTCAGATACGCTGCGATCCGACCTGGCCCACATCCAGCATCCAGAACACGCGAGCCGCCGCCTGCGAGCATCATATCGGCGAATGTTGCAAGTAACCCTCGATCCAAGGGCTTGCCGTCGAGCTCATCTCGCAGTAGCTCGGTATAGCTTGCTGCGACAATGTCGTAGGCGTCCTGGGTCATCGAAAGATGTTCTAGCTCAGTCATACTCGAAAACAATAGCGCAGGTAGAGGTACGGGTGGGGTAGCAATTCGAATAGGGCTCAGCGAGGCCACGGAAGTGGGCGCTACGATCGCCGTAATCGTAATCGACGGTTCAGGGCGAAGCCGGCACCTCGCACCGTTTTGGATACCTCGCACACCTGCTCGCACACGAGAACCCGCACTAAGTCCGCAAAAACGGTGCTGAGTCCTGCTAGCGGTCGTCGGCTGGCGCTCCCTCAGCCAAGCACCTGCTGCATCCACTCGACCAACGGAATCAGCTCACGCCACGTATCGCGAACGTACGCTGATGCTTTCGACGTCTCCAGCCATGCAGGTGAGCCGAAGTGCTTGCTCGCCGTCAGCGACTTGTGGCGCAGCAAGTCGATTCGGGGGTGATCGGCGTCGTAGCCGCGAGGCTTCGTCTTGAGTTGGTCTCCGCCGATCTCGAATCCGGCCTCGCGCAACTGTGCGACGAGCCGGCCGAGTTCGGTCCCGCGCACCTCGTCGTCGATTGCCGCACGGAATCTCGCGAGACTTGTCGTCGTGGCTCCATAGAAGCCGCCTGCCACGAGGAGTCCGGCGGGATCGATCTGCATGTAAAAGCCCAGACTTTGTCCGCGGGCCACGAAGCTGCCCTGATGGGTCTTGTACGGGGTTTTGTCCTTGGAGAATCTGACGTCGCGATAGGGGCGAAACACCTTCGCACTACCGAACTCACTGTCGAGTTCTGCCAGTAGCTCCACCATCGGCGCCTTCACCGACTGCTCGTAGACATCCTTGTGCGCCTTCCACCAGATTTTGCTGTTGTCGGCCTCGAGGTCCTCGTAAAAGTCGAGCGCAGCGAACGGGATTCCAGTGAAAGCCATAGCCGAATTCTAGATGCCGTAGACGAGCTCCTAATCGATGCCGCGATCCCGACCACACCGTAGGACAGGATGGTAGAGCCGATCCTCACGCCGCCGCACACTTCATCGGTCGTAGAACGTCTGCAGCACTATCGTGCTGCGTGTCCTGACGTTCGCGGTTGCGCGGATCTCCTGCAGCAGATGTTCGAGACTCCGCGGTGATTCCACCCGAACCAGAAGCACGTAGCTGTCCTCGCCCGCAACCGAGTGACACGACTCGATCGCGGAGATGTGCCGCAGCCGAGCAGGTGCGTCGTCGGGTTGCGCGGGGTCTATCGGTGTGATCGCGACGAACGCGGACAGCGGCAGCCCCAACGCTTCGGTGTTCACCTGCGCGGTGTAACCGCGAATGACACGGCGAGCCTCCAGCCTACGAACACGAGATTGGACCGCGGATACCGACAGATTGGCCTTCTCCGCAAGGGTCGCGAGTGTGGCGCGGCCGTCGGCAACGAGTTCGTCGATGATCAGCCGGTCGATCCGGTCCAGATTTTCGCTCACCAGCGCAATCTAGCTCAGGCCGGCCCGACCTATCACGACAGCCGTCATTTCGGAGCAGTGCTGTTTTTCTAACAGTGCGTCACGCGAAGAGCGGCGGCAGCGCAAACACCATCACCGTCGACCAGGTCACGTGCGTGATCATGGGTGCGAGGATGCCGCCCGACGCGCGCCTTTGCAGCGCGAGAACGAATCCGAGAGTAATTGCAGCGAACGCCAACATCGGGTTACCGCTCGCCAGGGTCACGACCGTGTAGACGATCGTCGAGATCAACACAGGCTTGCGACGGCCGATCGCCGCGAAGAGCGCGCCGCGGAAGAATATTTCCTCGGCCACACCATTGAGCAACGTGATGAAGACGATCAGCATCAACGATCCAACCCGCGCGTGCGCAAGGACGTTTTCGGTGAAGTCTGCCAGCGGCGGAATCTGCCGGACGATCAGTGCACCTATGACGAACACTGCACTCGCTGCCAGTCCGATCAGAATCGGCGTGACGATCGGTCGTCGCATCGACCCGTTCACCACAATCCGGCCGAGATGCAGCGGGCCCGAAGCGAACCCGCCGATGATCCAGGCTGCGGCCAGTCCGAGCGTCAACGCGTAGAACGTGCTGTCCCCCGGACGCACCGACAGTGACACGCCTAGCAGTGTGGCGCCGACGACCAGGGTGACACCCACCACGATTCGCCGGCGCATAAACACTTTGTCGGTCTCATCGTGGTCTCGATCGACCTTCTCGACGAGGGCTGAGCGCACTACATCCTTCACGCCCGTATGCCACGTTGCCATCAAGCCTCCCGATTTTTCTGACGTAACACTCGTCGGATTACCGATCGGGCACGATTGGAAACTTCGTCCGCGACATCGAGGTTGGTACGCACCACTGCGGCGACCGGCCAGGAGTAGAGCATGCTCCTGGCTCCGAGCGATTCGAAGAGACTCCAGGTCGGCGCCGAAGAGGCAGCGACACCATAGCGGCGTATTCCGAGCGCGTCGCCGCCGCCCCACGCCGCATCGGTTGCAGCTAGGCGGAGGGGATCCTTGAGCGCCGCGACTCCCGGTGGTGAATCGACGGTGCCCTGCACGCTTCGCCGCATTGCGTCTTTGATCGTCGTCAGTCCGCCCTCGGGGGCGCCGGCGACCTCCACGATCCGATTCTCCGAGACCGTCATCGTGTTGTGCAACGAGCCCACCAGGTCTTCGGCCAGTGCGTCGGGGACGGGGATGATTTTGCCGATGACCAGACCTGCCAACTCAGTGGGAACGCCCGGTACGGGGAGCGAGATTCTTTTCAGTCCCGCAGCCTCGACGTAGGCGAACAGCAGGTCGCGATAGGGCACGACGTCCGGGCCGCCGATGTCGTATGCACCGGCCGGCACCGTCGATCTCGAAGCCAACAGATAGAACAGAACATCGTCGACCGCGATGGGCTGCACAGGGTTGCTCAACCAGCTGGGGAGAGGTAGCACCGGAAGCCTGTCGGCGAGGTATCTGAGCATCTCGTAGGAGGTAGACCCTGCTCCGATCACGATCGCGGCCCGTAGCCACACCACCTCCATCCTGTCGACCGCAAGGGCTTCGCCCACATCGGCGCGGCTGGCGAGATGCTCGGACAGTGCTTCGTCATCAGGCACGAAACCGCCGAGATACACGATTCTGCGCACTCCGGCTGTAGCCGCAGCCTCGGCGAACTGCCGCGCCGATCTGAGATCCTGCGCACGGTAGTCGGACTCTCCGATCGCATGGACGAGGTAATAGGCCACATCGATCTCGCCCGCGTCGACAAACCCCGCGCGCAGCGACTCAGGATCGTTGGTATCCATCTCGATCGCCACTGCGTCGGACGACCAGTCGAATACAGTGAGGGTCTCTGGTCGGCGCGAAGCGGCACACACTGTGTCGCTTGCAGACAATAGAGCTGCTACCAATCGCGAACCTATGTATCCGCTGGCACCGGTGACTAGAATTCTCATCATTCCAGGCTAACCTTGTTTTCCATTCTGGCGACGTCGGTACTCTTACATCACCTTAGGGCCGCTTTTTATCCAGCGGCATAAACGTACTGGCCGTCACAGTGGTGTATGACGCACTGCCATTGGATGGCCGAGTTCTCGTTTGTCGGCGCATCTGCGTCCCGTAGAAGACGGACGGCCGGTATCACTTGACGAAGGCGAATTCGTGTCCACCGTGATACCTGGTAAGGGTCTCCGAAATCGATCTCCGTGACGGCGGATGAAAAGCGAATGCCTGCAGGGCTCCCGCGAGATACCCGACGTCTGGGGATTTGATGAAACCCATACCGCCAAGTGACTCGATTGCGACCGAACTTGCTCGAACAAGCGCATCGCGAATAGCAATGCGGCAGAACAACAGTCGAACAGAAATATCCTGACCCCGTTCGCCGTCGTCCACTGCTCGCGCAACACTTTCGATTGCAGCCATACCGGCTTCGATCTCGGCGGCCGCGCGGGTGTAGCCCTCGTAGTCGCCCTTGTCAGCGGCAAGCATCTTCTCGAGAAGCATGGTCGCTCCGCCGAGGTAGTTGGCGCTGATGAGCATGCCGAACCACAGGTAGCCCGTCATTTCGTGCGTGCCGTCCGGATCGTCCTCGCTGTTGAGCAGCACCAGGTCGGCGGGAACTTCCACGTTGTGGAGATCGATTTCGTCGCTCTGGGAACCTTCGAGTAGGGGCGTATTCCAGAACTTCGTGACGGTCATACCTTCGAGGTTGGCGGGAATCAGTGCGACAGCTCGCTCCCCGTCCTTGTCCCCGACTCCCTCGACCTCGACGCTGGCAGTCAACATGTCCATCGACCGAGAGAGACTGCAAGGTTTCTTACTGCCGTTGACGACGTACACGTCACCGACTTTTTTGGCTTTCATGGTGGGGATGAAGACGCTGCCGCCGGGCGTGCCTTCCGAGAAGCCCGAGGCGATAACCGCGTGCTGCTCGACGAGAGCTTTGATCAGCGCTCGTTCGTCCTCGGAAGCCCCCTGAGCAAATTCGATGAGCGAGGCAATCGACAGGTGATGCATGGTCGTCGCGGCCCCCAGCGACGGAGACCGGGATCCGATTGCCCGCTGCGCGCGAACCGCGTCGAGGGCCGTCGCACCGAGGCCACCGAGTTTTTTGGGCACGATCAATCCCGTACCGCCGAATTCTTTGAACTTGGCAATTGCGTCACTGTCCCTGTTTTCGAGGTCCATAAGAGGCGTGCTGTCCAAATATTCCAACAATCCCGGAAGGTAACTCTCTAAAATGTCGCGTTCTCGAACCATCAATGCAGTCATGAATCTCCTCGATAAAGTAAATGGACATGGCAGACAAAGGTGAATCGAATTCGCAACCGATTTCCACAGTACCCCAGCGTTCACCAGCCGAAACATCAAATTTCGAGTAAAGAAAGACCTACAATAAAAGCAGAATGGAAGTTTGTTTAGGCTGCAGCAACACCTGGACCAGGACTGATGCAAATACATTCGAGTAATTGTTCTGGTAAACCCATCCACTTTGGAATCTGCGGCGAACCAACTCCGGATTCGCAACCACAGATCCATATCGCACAATATTTATTCTTCGATCCACTCGATCGAAATGTTTTCCAACTATACGCAACCCACCCAGGTCGAGGAGACCAGCAACGATGACCGTCAATAGATTGATCAAGCGCCTCGATGGGGATGACCGTCTCGATTTGCTGCGCGCCGTCCGAGACTCGGATGTGATTCCCTACTTTCGCGTGATGGAATCGGCAGCGGCACCGATCGTCGAGGTCGAGGGCGTGAACAAGATCATGCTGGGATCCAACAACTACTTGGGATTGGCCGATCACCCCAAGATCAAGCAGGGCGCCCACGACGCGGTGGAAAAGTTTGGGTCCGCGATTACTGGTAGCCGACTTCTCAACGGCACCATCGACCTCCATCTCGAACTCGAGAACGAGATTGCCGAATGGCACGGCACGCAAGAAGCCATGGTGTTCACGACCGGGTACCAAACCAATCTCGGCACGATCAGCGCAATCGTCGGGAAAGAAGACGTGATCATCATCGACGCTGCGGCTCACGCTTCCATCCGCGACGGCAGCTCTTTGTCCGGCGCGGAGATCCGGAAGTTCGCGCACAACGATATGAACGACCTCGAGGCCCAGCTCCAAAAGCCCGTGGCCGGCGACGGGGCCGTACTCGTCATCGTCGACGGCTTGTATTCGATGGAAGGAGACCTGGCACCCCTCGATGAGGTGACCGCTCTCTGCACAAGATACGGTGCTGCGCTGATGGTCGACGAAGCCCACAGCATCGGCATTTTCGGGGAAACTCTCACGGGTGCGGCAGAGTTGTTCGGCACGGCGGGCGACACCGACATCCGGATGGCGTCGTTGTCGAAGAGTCCGAGCTCGACAGGCGGATTCATCGCCGGTTCCAGCGACCTGCTCGACACGTTGCGGATCAACGCTCGCGCCTTCCTTTTCACCACCTCCGGGGTTCCCGCAGCAGTGGGTGCGTCACTCGCTTCGATCAAGCTCATCCGCAGCGTAGAAGGCAGGCAGCGAGCCCGCCGTGTTCTGGAGAACGCCCAAGCGCTGCGTAGTGGTTTGGCACGCGAAGGTCTCGATGTGGGCTCGACTTCACCCATCCCAGGCGGTCATACCGTGTCGCCGATCGTATCGCTGCACATCGGCAACGACTTGGTCGCGATGAGCTTGTGGCGCAGCCTCTTCGACAAGGGCATCTTCACCAGTGCGGCACTGCACCCGGCGGTACCGCGCTCCGGCGCGCTGCTGCGACTGTGCGTAATGGCATCACACACCGACGAGCAAGTTCGAAAAGCTGTCGAGATCATTACCGAGACAGTCGCGGAGTTGCCATCGTGACGCTCCGCATCGCGGTCACCGGAGCAACAAGCGACTTCGCGAAGGCCATTCTCCCGAAGCTACTCAATGACGACGACGTCGAATCGGTTGTCGGCATCGCTCGTAGGCCGGTGGAGATCAACCATCCAAAACTGCGCTCCATTCGATGCGACATCCGATCACCCGAATTGGAGAGCATTCTCAGTAGGTGCGATGTTGTCGTTCACCTGGCATTCGTCGTCGAAGAACTCGCCGACAAGAGCGAGACGCACGACATCAACCAGCGCGGATCTCGCAATGTTCTCGACTCGGCGTATCGCGCCGGTGTTCGACGATTGGTCATCGCGTCGAGCATCAACGCATACGGCACCGAACTCCACGACGAGCCGATCGACGAAAGCTACTACCCCGCAGGCGATCCCGATCGCTACTATTTTCATGACAAAGCCGAGGTGGAGCACTACGCAGAGTGGTGGCTGCGCCGACACCCGGGTGAAATGACCGTAACGATGCTGCGGCCGACATACATCATCGGACCCGACTTCTCCAACGACGGCATCGATCAGTTCACCGGCAAGATCGGAGCGTTCCCGCAAGCCGACAAAGCGGCCTATCAGTTCTTGCATCAAAGCGATATGGCCGATGCTTTTCACCGCGCGACCAAGCAGGACCTCATCGGGCCCTATAACCTGGGCCCACGGGACTGGACGGGTGTACGCGAGTTGGCGGACATGCAGGGACAGTGGCTCTTCGATGTTCCGGAGGGCCCCGCGATCAAGGCCGCCGACATCGCATTCCGGCTCGGACTCACTCCATTTTCCGGGCAATGGGTAACGGCAGGAGAGCCTATCGTCGACTCTACTGCGCTTCATGACGCTACTGGATGGACCCCGACGCTCACCTCGCGCGAATGCGCGGCGATCATGATCTTGCTGCAGGGCAAGTCCATTCTCGAACCGCAATACGCACTGGCTGGCCATGGCGCGTGCGAAGCAGCGCTGGCTCCGGCATCGGACTTCGTCGGCATGACGGGTGGTGAACACGTACAGCTCGCGACTTCGAGCGGCCGCGTTCACTGCGAGGTGCATCACCCCTCGGTCACCCGCCCCGGCACAGCGGCAGTGGTAATTCCGGTCCGACCGGGACTGCATGCGCGCTACCTGACGCCGTTGGCTCTTGAGTTGAGTGACGCAGGTGTGGGCGTGGTGCTGCTCGATCTTCCCGGGCATGGCCTCAGCACCGGAAAACGCGGCCGCGTCGGCCAGTCCGACTTCTACGCCGCCGTAGCTGAGGCACTCGATCATGCACGCACAGTTTTCGGATCCCCGGTAGCAGTGATCGATGTCGGAGAACCAGAGACGCAGCCCGAGCACAACAGCCGTCTTTTCGGGGTGGTGCGGGCCGCAGCTTCGCGGTTGGAGGTTCTACTGGCTAGGAGAAATGTTCAACGGATCAATACTGCCGACGGGCTTCTCCCCCAGCGCACCCACGCAGCAATTTCGCTCGGATCTATACGCTCGTGCCGCAACGCGTCGGAGATCATCGATACAATCTGCGCAAAAAACGCCACTGCAGCCTCGTCTGCCGAGGGGACGCCGAGGTCTATTCAGGCTTGATCGTCGGTCTCCCCCTCAGGCTCTTTGTCTGCTACATCGGATTCTTTGTCTGGGATGACGCTCGACGCGTGTTCCTCGACCAGTCGATCGAATTCCGCTCGATCCACCAGTTGGGGTTGCCCGATGGCCAGTGCTTCGGAGTACTTGGCGGCGAGGTGGTAGTCACGCCCCAGCGGACCCCGTTCACCGTCATCTTCTTGGATGCTGGCCCCGGGCGGGGTTTCGTTCTGGAGACCGTTGGTCTCTTTACCGAGCCGCGCGTCGAGGTGCGCGGTAATCTTCTGCATTGTCTCTTGGTCGTAGGCCCCTTGGTCGTCAGTCATAGGTGCCTTGGTACCCGTTATCGCGGGATCCCACACCATTGCCGGAGGTGATGTTTCCTTGTCGGTCCCTCGGTGCATCATTGACAGATGGCCAGGAAGCGAGGATCCGACAGCAACACCTCGGCCCTGTCCAGGTTCTCCGCCGCCACCCAACAATGGTTCGCCGGTGCGTTCGACAGTCCCACCCCAGCCCAAGCGGGAGCCTGGGAGGCGATCGCCAGCGGTCGCCATACGTTGGTGGTTGCGCCGACCGGCTCGGGTAAGACACTGTCGGCGTTCCTGTGGTCGATCGACCAGTTGGCAATTCGGACGCCGCCGGAGGAACGCAAAACCACAGTTCTCTATATTTCACCGCTCAAGGCATTGGCCGTCGACGTCGAGCGCAATCTGCGCGCTCCGCTCGTCGGCATCACGCAAACAGCCAAGCGCCTGAATCTGGACCCGCCCGACATCTCGGTTGGTGTTCGTTCCGGCGACACCAGCCAGGCCGACCGCCGAGCGATGATCAAAACTCCGCCCGACATTCTGATCACGACGCCCGAGTCTTTGTTTCTGATGTTGACCTCGGCAGCTCGCGAGTCTCTGAGCCTGGTCGACACAGTCATCGTCGACGAAGTTCACGCCGTAGCCGGAACCAAACGAGGGTCGCACCTGGCCTTGTCGCTCGAGCGCCTCGACCTGATGTTGGCCAAGCCTGCACAGCGCATCGGCCTCTCCGCGACAGTTCGGCCGCACGAGGAGGTCGGTCGATTCCTCACCGGATCGGCCCCGATCGAGATTGTCGCGCCGCCCTCAGACAAAACGTTCGATCTGTCGGTGCAGGTGCCGGTGGAGGATATGACCGAACTCGGGGTCACCGCGCCTACGGAAGGGTCGGCATCGGCTGCGCCACAGCAGAGTTCCATCTGGCCGCATGTCGAGGAGAAGATGGTCGATCTCATTCTCGAGCACAAGTCGTGCATAGTGTTCGCCAATTCTCGGCGGCTGGCGGAGCGCCTCACGGCGCGTCTGAACGAGATCTATGCCGAGCGAATCGGCGACGGGGTCGACACCGAGCACAAACCTGCCTCGCAACTCGGTGGCCCGAGTGAGGTCAACCATGGCGCCGAAAACCTCCTCGCGCGAGCCCATCACGGCAGCGTCAGCAAGGATCAGCGCGCGCTCATCGAAGACGACCTGAAGACGGGGCGCCTTCGGTGTGTCGTTGCCACCAGCAGTCTCGAGCTCGGGATCGATATGGGTGCAGTCGATCTCGTAGTGCAGGTCGAGGCGCCGCCGTCTGTCGCGAGCGGACTGCAGCGAGTAGGGCGGGCCGGGCATCAAGTCGGCGAAATATCGAAGGGCGTTCTGTTCCCGAAGCACAGAACAGATTTGATCCACTGCGCTGTCACCGTCGAACGTATGGCGACGGGCAAGATCGAGGCCTTGTCCGTACCCGCCAATCCTCTGGATATTCTGGCTCAGCAGACCGTTGCTGCATGCGCGCTCGAACCGATCGATGCACACGACTGGTTCGACGCAGTTCGACGGACCGGCACTTTCGCTACGTTGCCGCGATCCGCATACGAATCGACTTTGGACCTTCTCTCGGGCCGTTACCCTTCCGACGAGTTTGCCGAGCTTCGTCCGCGGCTCGTCTGGGACCGTGACGCGAACACCCTCACCGGTCGGCCTGGTGCTCAGCGGCTGGCCGTCACCTCCGGTGGATCCATCCCGGACCGCGGACTGTTCACCGTATACATGGTCGGCGAAAAAGCTTCGCGGGTAGGTGAACTCGACGAAGAGATGGTGTACGAGTCCAGGGTCGGTGATGTCTTCGCGCTCGGGGCCACCAGCTGGCGCATCGAAGAGATCACGCACGATCGAGTCCTCGTCAGCCCGGCGTATGGTCAGCCCGGCCGCCTTCCCTTCTGGCATGGAGACGGACTTGGCCGACCGGCCGAACTGGGTCGAGCGCTCGGTGAATTCCTGCGCAGTACCTCGGCCAGGGAATCGCTGGCGGAACGACTCTCCAGCGACGGTCTCGACCCCAACGCTGTCACCAATCTCATCGCGCTCCTCGACGAGCAGAAGGAAGCAACCGGTCAACTGCCGACCGATCGAACCATGATCGTCGAGCGTTTCCGCGACGAGCTGGGTGACTGGCGCTTGGTACTGCACTCCACTTACGGCCAGCAAGTTCATGCGCCGTGGGCACTGGCAATCGGCGCACGTCTGATCGAGCGCTATGGCATCGACGCCGCACCCACCGCGTCGGACGACGGAATCATCGTCCGACTTCCCGACACCGACGATCATCCGCCCGGGGCCGACTTGTTCGTGTTCGAGCGGGACGAAATAGCCGATATCGTGACCGAACAAGTCGGTGCCTCTGCTCTTTTCGCGTCGCGTTTCCGTGAATGTGCAGCTCGCGCATTGCTTTTGCCGAGACGAAACCCAGGCAAGCGCGCGCCGCTGTGGCAACAGCGGCAACGGTCAGCCCAGTTACTCGACGTCGCACGCAAGTACCCGACGTTCCCGATCCTGCTCGAGACAGTCCGGGAATGCTTGCAGGACGTCTACGATCTGCCGGCGCTCGAAGAGATTCTTGCTCAGATCGGGCGTCGACAGATTCGCGTCATCGAGATCGAGACGCCGTCTCCGTCTCCGTTCGCCAATTCTCTTCTGTTCAACTACGTCGGTGCATTCATGTACGAGGGCGACAGTCCGCTCGCCGAACGCCGTGCACAGGCTCTGTCGTTGGACTCTGCTCTGCTGGCCGAATTGCTCGGCCGAGTCGAGCTCAGGGAGCTTTTCGATCACTCCGTCATCGAGACGACTGAGCTGGAGCTCCAGCGCCTCGCCCATGATCGGCATGCGAAAGATATCGAGGGTGTCGCTGATTTGTTGCGAATGCTCGGACCGCTTACTGCTACAGAAGTAGCGGCTCGCACCGACGGCGAAGAATCGCAGACGTGGCTCGCTGAATTGGTCGCTGCCCGACGAGCAATGGAAGTCAACTTCGCCGGCGACACGTGGTGGGCCGCAATCGAGGATGCCAGTCGTCTTCGTGACGCTCTCGGGGTGCCACTGCCGATCGGCACTCCAGCGGCATTCATCGAACCCGTCGAAGACCCACTCACCGATCTAATCAGCCGCTACGCACGCACCCACGGCCCATTCTCGGTGTCCGAACTTGCTTCTCGTTTCGGTATCGGACCGGCCGTGGCACGCGGGGTGCTCGCCACACTCGGAGCCGACAAGCGCGTCGTCGAAGGCGAGTTCCGTCCAGAGAAGACTGGTAGTGAATGGTGCGACGCTGAGGTGCTGCGACGCATTCGCCGTCGCTCGCTCGCAGCGGCCCGCCATGAGGTCGAACCTGTCGCAACTGCGACTCTCGGACGCTTCCTGCCCGCCTGGCAACACGTCGACAGCCGTCAGCTCAGCGGAATCGACGGCGTCGCGGCGGTCATCGAGCAACTTGCCGGAGTACCTATCCCGGCCTCGGCCTGGGAATCCCTCGTTTTGTCGTCGCGAGTGCGGGACTACTCCCCTGCGATGCTCGACGAGTTGACCTCCACCGGTGAGGTTACGTGGTCCGGCCACGGTTCCATCACCTCCAAGGATGGCTGGGTCTGTCTACATATGACCGAGACAGCGCCGTTGACGCTCGCACCGCCGGCCGAAGCGGACCTTTCCGATCTGCAATTGCGCGTCTTGGACGCGGTGGCAGCGGGCGGTGCCTACTTCTTTCGGCAACTCTCCGACATTGTCGGCAGCACCGACGACGAGACGTTGCAATCGGCTCTGTGGGAACTGGTGTGGGCGGGGCGTCTCAGCAATGACACTTTCGCTCCGCTTCGCGCGTTACTCAATGCGACCACACGCTCTGCCCCAAGTCATCGTGCACCCCGGCGAACGCCGAGGTTGCGATCCTATCGCCGGTTCGAGCGGCCCACTCTGCCGACTCGCACGGGGCCCCCAACGGCTGGGGGCCGCTGGTCGAGGCTGCCAGAGCTGGAGCCGGACCCGACGATTCGAGCGCATGCGACCGCCGACAATCTGCTCGAGCGCTATGGCATCGTCACCCGCGGAGCTGTCATGAACGAGGGTGTTCCCGGTGGTTTTGCGATGATGTACAAGGTGCTCACCACTTTCGAGGATTCGGGCCGAAGTAGGCGCGGGTATTTCGTCGACTCCCTCGGCGGTGCGCAGTTCTCCACCTCCGAGGTGGTCGACCGTTTGCGTACCTATGAAGAGCGGGAAAAGACCGGTGCCGTCGTCCTCGCGGCATGCGATCCCGCCAACCCATACGGCGCTGCACTTACCTGGCCCACCCGCAGCACCGACGCAGAGTCGCCGAAGCATCGTCCTGGCCGCAAAGCCGGCGCGCTGGTGATTCTGTACGAAGGTGAGCTTGCGCTGTACGTCGAACGTGGCGGGAAGACAGTACTGACCTTCTCCGAGGACGACGCGATTACCGTGGCCGCGGCCCACTCCCTCTCCGCGGCGGTCAAGCGCGGCGGCATCGACAAACTTCTGGTCGAGCGGGTGGACGGCGTCGATATCCACGGGACACCTTTTTCCAAGACGTTGACCGAGGCCGGGTTCTCCGCGACTCCGCGTGGTCTCAGGTTGAGAGGCTGACTGTGCCAGAAGGCGATACCGTCTACCACGCTGCGCACGTACTCCGCGGCGCACTGGAAGGGCAAGTTCTCACCGGTTGCGATATTCGTGTACCCCGTTATGCGACAGTCGATTTCACCGGCCAGACCGTCGATGAGGTAGTTTCCAAGGGAAAGCACTTGCTGTTTCGGATCGGCGACTATTCGATTCACAGTCACCTGAAGATGGAAGGTACCTGGCAGGTGTACGCACGCGGGGCCAGGTGGCGTCGACC
The DNA here is from genome assembly GCA_038242295.1 of Mycobacteriales bacterium. Classification (GTDB taxonomy): domain Bacteria; phylum Actinomycetota; class Actinomycetes; order Mycobacteriales; family Mycobacteriaceae; genus Rhodococcoides. The sequence continues at coordinate 17,096 of JBBSSG010000009.1, forward strand.
TGCCCATCAGGCGCGCGCCATACTGTCGACCGCGAATTCGTCCGCTGTCGGCTTCGAGCTGGGGGTTCTCGAAGTCATTTCCGACGAGACCGATGTTGTGGGGTATCTCGGACCCGACCTGCTCGGCCTCGACTGGGATCCGCACGCAGCGCTCGCCAATGTGAGTGCTGAACCCGGTCGGGCGATCGGTCTCGCCTTGCTCGATCAGCGAAATCTCGCGGGGCTGGGCAACGTGTACCGCAACGAGATCTGTTTCTTGCGCGGAATCGATCCTCGGACTCCGGTTGCCGGGGCAGGCGATCTACGCAAGATCATCGATCTCTCGTACCGAACCATCGTCGCCAACAAAGATCGCAGTCAGCGAGTGACCACGGGAGACCGAAGACCAGGTCGCCAATTCTGGGTGTACGGGCGAGAGAACAAGCCGTGCCGACGATGTGGCACCAAGGTCGAGTTCGGCTTGCTCGGCGACAATCCACTCGAAGAACGACAGATCTATTTCTGCCCGTATTGCCAGCCTGGTCCCAGCTGATCCACAGCTTCGACGCCCACCATGGGTTACATGCTTCTACTAGCGATGTTTCTGTTGGCCGTGATGGCCGCGTCCGGGTCGATTGCGTCTCACGCTCCTCGCACTCTGGTTCGTCCCCCGCATAGACGATCCGCTCACCTGTGCGCGTGAAAGCTGTCCGCTATCAGTACTCACGCACAGGTGACGGGGACGCGACCACCGGTTCCAAAATCTCCTGACGGGCTTCGGGAGCGACGATGCGTAGCGCGTCTGCCGATTCGTCGTCTGGCTGCATCTGCGATTTGATTTCCGCTTCGACCCGAGCGTCGTAGGTGCTCACCTCGCGTTCGATGGCCGCAGCATCCCATCCAAGGGTGGGTGCTACCAGCGCGGCAACTTGCCCGGAGCAGTTCACGCCACGGTGCGAGTACTCGATCGAGATGCGCGTACGTCGGCTGAGGATGTCCTCGAGGTGAAGGGCACCTTCAGCGGCAGCGGCATACACGACCTCCACCTGCAGATAGCTCGGCGCGTCTGTGATGGGTTGTAGCAGTTCCGGCTTGTCCTTCGCCATCGCAAGCACCTCATCGATGAGCGAGCCGTACCGATCGAGCAGGTGGGTCACACGATAAGGATGCAGACCGTACATCTGCGCCAGGTGATGTGTCTGGTTGACGAGGGCGAAATAGCCGTCCGCGCCGACGAGCGGCACCTTCTCGGTGATCGACGATGCAACGCGCGCCGGAATGTCCTCGGCAGCGAGATCGACGGCGTCTTCGGCCATGACGCGGTAGGTAGTGTACTTCCCGCCCGCGATTGCGACGAGGCCGGGAGCGACGCGCGCCACCGCGTGTTCTCGCGAGAGCTTCGACGTTTCGTCACTCTCCCCTGCCAGCAATGGACGCAGACCGGCGTAGACGCCGTCGATGTCCTTGTGCGTCAAGGGGGTTGTGAGAACCGTATTGACCTCGCCCAGGATGTAGTCGATGTCGGCTTTTGTCGCGGCCGGGTGGGCCAGATCCAATTTCCAGTCGGTATCGGTGGTGCCGATGATCCAGTGCGCGCCCCAGGGAATGATGAACAGGACCGACTTTTCGGTGCGCAATATGATCGCAGCTTCGCTGACGATGCGGTCGCGCGGAACGACGATGTGCACGCCTTTCGACGCTCGGACACGAAACCGGCCGCGCTGCGAGGACAGTGCTTGAATCTCGTCGGTCCAGACGCCCGTCGCGTTGATGACGACGTGGCCACGCACTTCTGTCGTCTCGCCGTTCTCCGAATCCCGAACCTTCACCCCGGATACGCGATCCGCTTCGCGGAGAAATCCAACTACCTGAGTGGACGTGCGGACCACGGCGCCGTAGTGCGCTGCGGTGCGCGCGACACTCATGGTGTGGCGGGCGTCGTCGACGACGGTGTCGTAGTAGCGGATTCCACCGATCAAGGACTTTCGCTTCAATCCCGGTGACATCCGCAGGGCACCGGACCGCGTCAAATGCTTTTGCGCGGGAACCGATTTGGCGCCACCCATCCTGTCGTACAAAAAGATTCCGGCAGCGATGTAAGGCCGTTCCCAGACGCGATGGGTAAGCGGGAACAAAAACTTGAGCGGCTTGACCAGATGCGGGGCCAACGTCGAGAGCGACAACTCACGCTCGTGCAGTGCCTCGCGCACCAAGCCGAACTCGAGTTGCTCCAGGTATCGCAGACCGCCGTGGAACATCTTGGACGACCGACTCGACGTGCCCGACGCGAAGTCTCGAGCCTCTACGAGAGCGACTTTGAGACCGCGGGTCGCGGCATCGAGTGCAGCGCCGGCTCCGACGACTCCGCCGCCGATCACGATGACATCGAACTGCTCGGTGCCGAGCGCGGTCCACGCGTCATCGCGCGCCTGCGGACCGAGGAACGTGGTGTTCGATCGGTTGCTCAAGAGCTCACTCCCTACGTAGTTCACTTCACTGGCCGCAGTCCCAAGGCTACCGTTCGAGCCGAGCACCCGCGCGAACTGCGAGGCCCCAATCGGCAGAAGTGGCTTTCGACACGTTCACTGCTTCGAAGGACCGGGAACGATCAGCGATCCGATCGATATCAGCAGATCACCGCTTGCCTTGACGATCTATCTTGCAAGTTCCAAAATACGCTGGATTTTCGACAGCATCGACGAAGGAGTCGGACCTACGGCCGTGCGTGAGCTCGACGTAGCCGGCGTACAGCTTCCACCAGCACTGGCTCGGACGAACTGGCGAAACACACTCGAGCAGAACCTCTGTGTTGCGGGGAGTCCGCAAATGCCTTCCCTGGAACGAACGCAACCCCCTGCTCCAGTGCCCGGGGAAGCAACTCCGTCGTGTCGGTGCCGTCGAGGAACGTCATCCACAAGAACATTCCTCCGCCGACTGGCGAGAGGTCGACACACTCGCCGAAAGCAGAGTCGAGTTCTCGGTGCAACGTGTGCGCCCTGTGTCCATACTCGCTTCGCAACGTACTCAGATGCTCTGCAAGCCAATCGGTGTCGGCCAGCATGTGTGCGGCCATCTGCTGAGTCATGGACGACCCACACAGGTCGGCCCCCTGCTTGAGCAATTCGACGGTGTCGCACACCGGTTTCGGCCCGTTCATCCACCCCACCCGCAGAGCGGGCGCAAGGATCTTCGACGCACTCGACAGGCGCACCACACGGTCAGAGTGCGACGCCACCGGAGCCGGCGGCGGCGCGCGAAACCATATCTCGCCGTAGGGATCGTCCTCGAGGATCCAGAATCCGTACCGCTCGGCCAGTTGCGCCAGGTGAGCCCGTTTACGCCCCGACATCGTCGCTCCGCGCGGATTGTGAAAATTGCTCACGGTGTGAACGAGCGTCGGCCGGAGGCCTCCGGCCAGACTTCGCTCCAGTTCATCGGTATCGATACCGTCGTCGGCTATCGGAATTGCTCGTACGTCGGCGCCTGCGATCGAGAAGACCTGCAGCGCACCGACATAGGTGGGTTCTTCGACCACGACCACCGACCCGGTGTCGAGGAGCGCCTGCGCGAGCAGGGTGAGCGCCTGCTGGGATCCATGCGTGATGACCACCTCACACGCGTCGACGGCTCGTCCGATCAGTGCGGATTCACGGGCTGCCACAATCTCGCGCAGCCCGCGCCAACCCGGGGTTTCGCCGTATTGAACCGCTGACGGATCGGCGAGAGCAGCGTTCGCGGCTTCCCGAATACGCTGAGCAGGAATCAGTTCCGCTGCGGGAAGTCCGCCGGCGAGGCTGATGACGTCCTCCCGTGCAGTGAGCGCGAGGAGGTCGCGAATGGCGGAACTCTTGACCGAGCTCATTCGCCTGGACAGTGCGGGAAGAGCTGTACGCATGGGTTTCTCCCAGGGTCGATCACGGATGGACGCGCTACCCGAGGATCGACTGGGGCCTGATGGTGCCGAGTGATGATCGGCATGTCCACTCTGACACGGCAAGTCACGATATGAAACATGCTTCCCACATATTGGAAAACTAATTCGCGATTTCGTCAACAAATGTGGGGTTTGTCGACGGCGCCGAAGGGAGTCAGTCGAGGTCGTCGTGACGCATGAGTTGGCGCGCGGCTTCGGTGATAGAACCGGTCAACGACGGGTACACCGAGATCGTCGCGGCGAGATCGCTCACCGACAGATTGTTTTGAACGGCCATCGCAATCGGCAAAATCAATTCGGATGCAGTCGGTGCAACGATGACACCACCGATGACGACGCCCGTTGCGGGACGGCAGAAGATCTTCACAAAACCACGCTTGAGTCCGGCCATCTTGGCTCGCGGATTGGTACTGAGCGGCAATGTGACCGTGCGCGCTGGAACATCACCGTTGTCGATCGAGGTTTGGCTGACGCCGACGGACGCGATTTCGGGCCGCGTGAACACCGCTGAAGCCACTGTTTTGAGCTTGATCGGGGTGACTCCCTCACCCAACGCGTGGTACATCGCGATCCGCCCCTGCATCGCGGCAACTGAGGCGAGCGGGAGCAATCCCGTGCAGTCTCCGGCGGCATAGATTCCAGCGACAGAGGTCCGCGAGACTCGATCGACACGGAGAAATCCGCCCCGATCGAGTTCGATGCCCACGTTTTCCAGACCCAGGTCGGAAGTGTTCGGTACCGAACCGACTGTCACCAACGCATGACTGCCTTCGACGGTGCGACCATCTTCGATTCGGACGACGACTCCGTCGTCCGTTCGCTCGATGGCTTCGGCGCGCGCATGTTTGACCAGGGTGACACCGCGCTGTTCGAAGACTTCTTCGAGGACGAGGGCAGCGTCTTCGTCCTCATGCGGCAGCACGCGGTCGCGACTGGACACCGCGGTTACCTTGACGCCCATTTCGGTGTACGCCGACACGAACTCCGCGCCGGTGACGCCGGATCCGACGACGATCAGGTGCTCAGGCAAGGCGTCGAGGTCGTAGAGCTGACGCCAGTTGAGAATACGATCCCCGTCGGGTTCCGCGCCTGCGAGGACCCGAGGGCTTGCGCCCGTCGCGATCAGGACCACATCGGCGTCGAGAACACGCTCGCTGCCGTCGGCAAGGACCGCCGAAACCTGATGCGCGGCCATTCCTACCTGCGTATCGATCATCTGAGCCCGGCCTGCGATGAGCTCGACCCCTACCGAACGGACGCGGGCGGCAATGTCGGCCGACTGATCCTGGGCGAGGCTCTTGACCCGGGCGTGAATCTGCGGGAGCGCAATCGCGGCCTTCGAGAGATCCAACGAAATACCAAGATCCTTCGCACGCCGCATGTCGGTCCTGATACCTGTCGACGCAATGAAGGTCTTCGACGGCACGCAGTCCCACAGCACGCAGGCGCCACCGATCCCCTCCGAGTCGACGAGCGTCACAGTTCCCCCATGCTGAGCCGCGACCAGGGCTGCCTCGTACCCTGCGGGCCCGCCACCGATGATCACGATCCGAGTCATGTGCCCTCTTTCGACATAGAGAATTTGTTGCCTTTACTCACCAACGCTATTCCACTGACGGTTATCGTGCAGTGATAAGCATTACTTCGCTTGGCTTGGACCAGCGCAAATGCCGGACCGAGGGTTGCCCCGCGTCCTCGAAGGCGCCGACGGTTTAGGCTGACCGACGTGCCAATCTATGCCGCCTACGGATCGAACATGCATCCGGAGCAGATGTTGCAGCGTTGCCCGCATTCCCCCCTGTCCGGAACCGGGTGGCTACACGGGTGGCGCCTGACGTTCGGCGGCGGCGACGACATCGGCTGGGAAGGCGCGCTGGCCACCGTCGCGCCCGATGAGGACGACAAGGTATTCGTCGTTCTCTACGATGTGTCGGACGAGGACGAGGAGAGGCTGGACCGCTGGGAAGGGTCCGAGCTCGGAATCCACCGCAAGGTCAGGCTGCGGATCGAGACCGCAGACGGCCCCGTACTGGCTTGGCTGTACGTCATCGACGCCTTCGAAGGCGGATTGCCGTCGGCACGCTATATCGGTGTCATGGCCGAGGCAGCGGAGATCGCCGGCGCTCCGGCCGAGTACGTCCGCGGACTGCGCACCCGCGACAGTCGCAACGTGGGCCCCGGCCCAGGCCCCGGCAGCTAATTCGGATCGAGCGCGATACTCGTCAAAACCTTCACGCCCACGGCGAGCGCGCGTTCATCGAGATCGAACGTCGCCTGATGAATATCGAGCTGAGGACCGGTCCCCGACCACACGCCCAGCCTCGCCATCGCCCCAGGCACTTCTTCGAGGTACCAGGAGAAGTCCTCGCCCCCGCCTGATTGAGCCGTATCGGCCAACGCTGCGGGCCCGACGCGTCGAATCGCGTTCTCGAACGTACGAGTAGCTGCTGCATCGTTCACCACCGGCGGAACGCCGCGCCGATAATGCAACTCGAACCGCACCCCTGTCGGCGCGAGCAAACCGGAGACGATCTCGGTAACCAGGGGTTCGAGTAATGCCCAGGTCTCGTGATCGCCTGTCCGCACAGTGCCGGTGAGCATCCCGGTTTGCGGAATCGCATTCGGGGCCTGCCCCGCCACGACAGCGCCCCACACCATGACCGTGCTGGTTCGCGGATCAATCCGCCGGCTCAACATGCCGGGCAGACCGGTGATGACCGTCCCCAAGGCATAGACCAGGTCGGTGGTCAGATGCGGCCGTGAGGTGTGACCTCCCGGTGAATCGAGTCGTAGTTCCACGGTGTCGGCCGCCGAGGTTATCGCCCCGGCTCGAATACCGACCTTGCCTGCCTCGAGTCGCGGATCACAGTGCAGGGCAAAGATTTGGCTCACTCCGTCGAGCGCACCCGCCGCGACGGCATCGAGCGCACCTCCGGGCATTACTTCCTCGGCAGGCTGAAAGAGCAGCCGGACTCCGAACGGCAGTTCCGGAAGCGACGCCAACGCCAATGCGGTGCCGAGCAGAACGGTTGTGTGAGCGTCGTGGCCGCACGCGTGAGAGACACCGGGGACCGTCGAGCCGTACTCGGCTCCGGTGAACTCCTGCAGCGGCAGAGCATCCATGTCGGCTCTGAGCGCGATACGTGGCCCGCTCGGTCCGATGTCGCACATCAACCCAGTTCCTCCGGGAAGCGGCTTCGGCGACAACCCTGCCGCGGCCAACTGTTCGACGACGAATGCCGTCGTCGCAAATTCTTGACGAGCCAATTCTGGGTGGGCGTGGATATGACGACGCCACCGCGACAGATCATCCTCGTGTTCGCGGATCCAGGTCTCCACCAGGGAGAAGTTGTCCGTCATCGTGTTGCTCGCGCTGCGACGCGCTCCAGCAGCCGAGCTCGGACTGCAGAATCCAGCGCGGTGCGGACCGCCGTGCGCGCCAGCAACCTCGCCCCGTCCAGCACTGCAATGTCCGCGGACTCGGTGATGCATGCCGCGGCGAACTCGGGCTGATGCGTCACCGCACCGGCCGCATCGAGGCCGATCACCGGGTGGATGCCAGGTAGAACATGAGTCACATTTCCCATATCGGTGCTGCCCAGAGGGCGCAATCCTTCCAACTCAGGTGCAAGCGGTGTACGACCAAGGGCTTCTGCTTCGCTTCGGTAGGTCGCGGCGAGCCATGGGTCTGGCTTCAACTCCGAGTACGTGGGCGAAATCGTTCGAATCTCGTGTGTGCACCCGGTTGCGAGCGCACCCGCCTCGAAGCACGAATACGCTCTCGCCGTGAGAGCAGCCAGCGACTCCGATGATTGCGCACGCAGGTAATACAGAAGTTCCGCACGCCCCGGCACGATATTGGGCGCGAGGCCGCCGTCGCTGACGATGCCGTGCACCTGCTGTCCGGGTGCGAGATGCTGACGGAGAAGCCCGATCGCCACCTGGCTTACGGTCACCGCGTCACCGGCGTTGACTCCCCATTCGGGCGCGGCTGATGCGTGTGCCGATCGACCTGTGAACGCCACCGCGACATCGGACAATGCCAGCGATGTCGCGCCGACGATGTCGGTAGGCCCCGGGTGCACCATGATCGCCGCAGCGACGCCGTCGAACACTCCGCGTTCGAGCATCAGAACTTTGCCGCCCCCGCTCTCCTCGGCGGGCGTACCGAAGACACGGACGGTGATGCCGAGCCGATCAGCCAACGGGGCAAGAGCGATCGCTGCACCCGCGGCCGATGCAGCGATGATGTTGTGGCCACACGCATGACCGATCTCCGGCAAAGCGTCGTACTCCGCGCAGATGCCGATGACCAGCTCGCCGCTGCCGTACGTCGCGGTGAACGCCGTCGGTAGGTCGGCAACGCCTGATTCGATCTCGAATCCATGCGCGGCAAGAAGTTCGGCGACCTTTGCGGCGCTTCGATACTCCTCGAAGGCCAGTTCCGGCTCGGAATGTATCGAGTGCGACAGCGCGATCAGGTCTGGTGCGACCTTCTGCACACCCTCATCGGTCTCGTCGATCACTGGGTCAGTCTGTCACTACTGGTTTCCGAAGCTGAAGTTGCTCTCGTCCGTCGGAGTGTTCAGCGCAGCGAGAACGTCTGTGTGAATCCCGCTTTTGATACCTGCGAGGTTCTTCCCCCGCGTGCTCGTCAGTGCGCCCGCTCGCTCGACGGCAGACGACAAAACCTCGTCCTTGGCGGCTGCATGGTCTGCAATTCCTGCGGCAACGGCGTCCGCTCCGCCGAAACGCTTGCCTGTCGTCATAGCCTCGATCGCAACCTGCTTCGGTAGGCGGCTGGTGACCAGAGCAGACATCCCGACCGTGAAGGGCATGCTCAAGTTCACTTCGGGAAGGCAGTAGAAACCGCGATCGGCTCGTACGATCCGAAAGTCGTGGGCCGTCGCAAGCATCGCGCCGGCGCCGAATGCGTGCCCTTGTACAGCCGCGACGGTTGCCATGGGGAATGCGAGCAATCGTGAGTACAGAGTGTGGACGCGGTCGAGATACCAGGGAACCCTGCCGAGGTTGGCAAACAACCAATCGGTGTCGAGACCGTTGGTGAAGAACTTGCCCGTGGCAGTGGTGACCAGTGCGGACGGCCCCTCGGTTGCCTCTACCTCGTCGAGCAATGCGTGCACAGCATCGATCCAGTCGGGGTGGAAACGGCTCTCGTTGTTCTCGGGACCGTCCTTATCGCCCAGAAAGAGGATGTGCACATCACCGTCGCGTTCGAGATAAGGCATGAGCGGATACTACCCGGCAGTACGTGCGCAATACGGACAGCATGATTTCACAGTGGAGGACGGCGGCATAGGTTCTAGCCCCGGCCAAAACGGAAGTCGACATTGCTTATGTCGGGTGGGATCACCACGACCTACACCTGAAACGCAGACGGCACCGTCAACACGGAAACGAGCCAGAGCCTCCGAAAGACCTGGGCATACACGAACGGTCTTCCAATCTCTTCGACAGTGACGGCGGTCTGACGTGGATGTAGTAACTCTCGGCATTGCCAAGGCCGACGCCCGTAAAACCTTTGCCGACCGCTCCCGCATCGTTCGCGCACGCAACGGCGAACTTTCCGCGTGAGGCCACTCTTATGCCTTCGGTATCGGTGCGTCTGACGTTGGACGCCGCTACACATCACTGCTGGCCGACATGCTCCGCCTCCGCGAACGATCCGAAGCGATCAGCGGAACCTCCGCGGCCGCAGAATCATCTGGGGCATCGTGGGGGCTGTACTTCAGAAGGTCACAAGGTTATCGCGTGGTGCGGTATCGGGGTCTGGCGTCACATCGACTGCATCTCGCGGGTTCGCATCTCGCTTGAGCGATATCAGCGGCTGTCAGTGCGGGTGGACTACCGGCATCGTGGACATCGGGCGGATCGGCAATCGCGGAAAAGTCGAAGCCCGACCGCTCGAGCTCCCCTGACTCCGACTCGCAGTGAGCTATACGGGGGCGGATGCCTTCGAGGCCTTCAGGGGGCGCACGCGTCGTTCGAGGACGGTCCGGTCATGACCGGACCTGCGTCGCTGATATTTCAACGCTACTCGCGGGGAGGGCGGTCAGATCGAGCGCGTCGCCCAGGGCTCGAGCGGGATCGGCTGGGGCGTGGACAGTGCGCCAAGCGATGTATCTGTCGGGGCGAACGAGAGTCGCACCGCCCGGCTCGACACCGTATGCAGACTGGAAAAGCCTGGGTTCCGCCAATGTTGCGTCGATACCGATCTGGACGAAAGTGACAGGGATGTTCAGGCTCTCCGCGACACGGATGGCCGCACCAGCCCATTGCTTGTCTTCGGAGAGCAGCACCCAATCCGTGCCCGAACAGGTCCAGCGTCGAGCGTTGTCGGCTGTCGACGGTGATCCACAAATGTGGGGCGCGGGTGCCGGTCTGACGGACCCATCGGTCTGGACGCTGTGCCGGCGGCAAGCCTGCGCCTGGCCCCAAGACTGCCGTCGAACGGTAGAGCTATCCGAGTTCTATGGCGGCGTCTTCTATGGCGGCGTCGTCGAGGACAGGCACATCCGACTTCGGAGTGGTGAGGTACGCCTTGTCGTCGGCGCGGGCAAAGAGTTGGTCGTGCCGTAAGTCTGCAATCGGTCGGCGTTCGGCATCGTAGGTATCGAGCAGGAGTGGCGCGGACTTCTCGGACAGCACTGCCGCCAGCTTCCAGGACAGGTTGTGGAGTTCGTCGATACCGGTGTTGGCTCCGAAACCGCCCCGGTTGGGCGGTAATTGGTGTGCCGCATCCCCGGCAAGGAAAATCCGTCCGTCCGAGAAGCGGTCCGCGATCAACGCGGAAAGCTCCCAGCGGCCGGTGGTCAGCAGTTCGATGGGAATGTCGGCGCGGCCGAGCGCACGCTGCACGACCCGGATCTGCTCGTCCTCGTTGCGCTCGATGTCGTCACCGAGCATGAGCACCCATCGCCCGTCGGAGTAGGTGGTCAGGAATGCCTGCAAATCGGGCTGCTCGATCATACTCGTCCAGTGGTGCGCGGAAGTTGCGCGCCCAGCTCTCGTGCTCGCTCACGACGGAGGGGTTCGAGCCGATCCGGCGACATCGGCACTGCACTCACCGGATACGAGCGCGTCATGCGCCCGTTCATCGAGCGGACGCAGTGGCTACCGCCCGGCGGTGTGGGCGGTTACGCACCCAAGAGTCGAGCCGCGATAGCACTGAGCCGGTTTCCGTACTGGTCCATGAACCGTTGGCCGGTCCGAAATCTGCTGGCGGCAGAGTTCGCGAAGGCCGACGGTTCATGGACCTACCCGACTACGAAAGCCCTATTCCCACCGTGCTTGGTCTGGGATGGACGAGGTGAAGATGACGTAGAACCACTGGCCCGGAAGCAGTTCGTTCATGGCGTGCCAATTGCCGAAGGGGTCGTGCTGGTAGTAGCTCGCGACACCCATGCCGTCGTCGTAACACGCGATGTTCGAGGTGCCGAACGGACTCCAGAATGTCTTTCGGTCCTGGTCCACAAAATTGATCGGCGTTCGGAACTGGTCGCTGCACGGTGTGAGCACCGGGTTGTACACGGTCGGCTGTGCGGCGGCAGTCGGCGCGAAGCCGACGAAGCCTGCGGCCAGTGCGGCCGTTGTGATTGTTCCGGCGAGTACGCGACGAGCGGTGACAAGCATGAAATCCCCCTTCGACTGAAACGATTCGACCGCTAGGTCGATGATGACCGGGAGATCGTTACATCGACGCGTCTCACCGGCCGTGTCCGAGTTGACAGTTGTCGGAGAGCCCGTGCAATCGGGGGGGTGTCCCTATGGTTTCCGTCAAGCGGCCTGAGCCGTTGGCGGTTGATATAGGTTCTTGCTCTCGAGCATGGCGTAGAGAACGTCGCATCGGCGTCGAGCGAGGCAGATGAGGGCAGCGTTGTATTTCTTACCTTCCGCTCGTTTACGGTCGTAGTACGCACGACTGGTCGGGTCGTGCAGTGCTGCGAAAGCCGAAAGGAAGAGCGCGCGTTTGAGTTTGCGGTTGCCCGACCTCGCAGGGTACTCACCTCGGATCGAGGTCCCGGATCGATGAGTCACAGGTGCGATGCCGGCATACGCCGCTATGTGACCCGCAGACTTGAATGCCGATCCGTCGCCGACGTCGAGAAGGATGCGTGCTGCAGTCCTGATTCCGACGCCTGGCATCGAGATCAGGACCGAGGACAGAGGGTGGGCATCAAGCCTCCTCTCCACGTCGGCGCCAATCGATTTACGTTGCTGGATAATTTCCTTGAGCGAGTCGGCGAGTTTGGGGAGGACCGTGTCAGCAGCGCTTGACCCCGGTACGACTACAGTCTGGGCATCGAGTGCGGCGTAGATCTCTGCAACGAGTCGTGCGCCCATTCGTGGTGCGTTCTTGGCTGCTATGGCTGTCACTTTCCGTTTGCCGGCGGCGCGGATTCCGGCGGGGCCACCGCACCGAGAGAGGATTTCCAGGACTGCGGGGTGTGCGACACGCGGTCCGAGAGCTCGCTCGAGGGCCGGATGAATGCCGGTCAGCAGTCCACGGATTCGGTTGCTGATGCGGGTTGCTTCACCGGCGAGATCGTCATCGAAGCCGACCACCACACCGAACTCTGCGAGGGTGTCGTCGCCGGTATCGACCCGTCGTAGCGTGTGCGGCATGGTGCGGGCGGCATCGGCGATGATGAACGCATCGCGGGCGTCGGTTTTGGCTTGCCCTGGGTAGAGATCGGCGATGCGGCGCATCGACAAACCCGGCAGGTATGCCACCTGGTGCCCGCAGGCGCGGGCGACGGTTACCGGTAACGCACCGATCGTGTTGGGCTGATCGACGACGATCAACAGGGGTCCGTGTGTGGCGAGGCGGTCGAATACTGCTCGCAGACGGACCTCGTCTTTGGGTAAGGCCTTGTCGTACAGGCGAGTGCCGTCGACGGCGAGACCGACAGCGTGATGTTCGGATTTCCCACGTCGATGCCGCAAAACACGACGTAACTCGTATCCATGAAGGAAGTCCTTCGTCCGGTTCCACCGGTCGCCGATCCGACATCGATACCCGACACCCACGTTATGAAGAGACCTGCTCATGATCAGCGGCCCTGTCCCTATCAGCGGTCCATCGATGCCACCACACCCGGCGACACCACCCCCCGGATCATTGATGACAGGGGCAAGAAGTCATACCAGGTCTGGCGACCGCAGCCCTCGGTTTCAAGGACCAACTAAAAGATAACGGGGTAGCGATGGCGGCCCATAGGTGAACACAAACTAGATCGGGACTAGCCCGAGTTCAGTTGACTCTCTGTCCTGGGGCAGGTCAAGATGTCAACCAAACCGGGGGCAGTCCCGATCCGTCCGGGCTGCAGGCCTGCGGTGCCGTCGCGTTTGTCCTCCCTGTCTATCAATGCCTGCGCGCAAGCCGTCCATCTCCTAGGGTTGTCCACCGTGGGAACAACTGAAGCGCACAATTCAGATCCGGTTATCGACCCGAACGCCGCTGCCGACGCAGCCGCGGCAGCCATCGCGGGCGCAACCGGGATCGCGAAGCATTCCGTGGCCATCGTGCTCGGATCTGGCTGGCAAGCTGCGGCCGACCGATTCGGCGAGCCGACAGCAACTATTCGAATGGCCGACCTACCTGGCTTCGCCCCGCCGTCCGCATCGGGCCACTCCGGCACCGTCACCTCGGTCGAGGTGGACGGCACTCACACTCTGCTGCTGCAGGGACGCACGCACGCTTATGAGGGACACGAGCTGCGGCGAGTCGTTCATCCCGTCCGGACGGCCATTGCGGCCGGGGTCAGCACCGTCGTCCTCACCAATGCGGCCGGCGGAGTTCGCGAGGGCATGAGCGTCGGGCAACCGGTGCTCATTTCCGACCATCTGAACCTGACGGCCCGCTCCCCTCTCATCGGTGCCGAGTTCGTGGATCTGGTCGACGCCTACTCATCGGAGCTACGCGAACTGGCCCGCAGCATCGACCCGTCCCTGGAGGAAGGCGTCTATGCAGGACTTCCTGGTCCGCACTACGAAACACCGGCCGAGATCCGAATGCTTCGCACGATCGGGGCAGACCTCGTCGGAATGTCGACGGTGCATGAAACCATCGCCGCCAGGGCCCGCGGGGCGCGCGTACTCGGCGTGTCTCTGGTGACGAATCTTGCGGCTGGGATGACGGGCGAACACCTCGACCACAAGGAGGTTCTCGCGGCAGGAAAGGCCTCGGCCGCGCGGATGGGTGAGTTGCTGCACCGAATGGTCTCGACGCTGTGAGTTCAGAGCTGGCCGCGCAGGTCGCCGAATGGATTGCGGGAGATCCAGATCCGTCGACCCGCGCAGAACTGTCCGAGCTTTCCCAAGAACTACTGGCCGAACGCTTCCAGGCCCCTCTGAGCTTCGGTACCGCCGGGCTTCGCGGAGAAGTTCGCGCCGGACCCAACGGCATGAACGTGGCGGTCGTCGTGCGCACCTCGATGGGAATCTGCGCGTGGTTGCAGAAGAAATGCCTCGGCGGATCGGTCGTCGTCCTGGGCCGCGATGCCCGGCACGGATCGGAAGCATTTTTCGCCGCCGCCGCAGAAACATTCGCAGCGCAGGGCTTCGCGGTCGTTCTTCTGCCGCGTCCGCTGCCCACCCCAGTGCTCGCATTTGCTGTCCGCGGCTTGGACGCTGATCTGGGGGTGCAGATCACGGCGTCGCACAATCCCGCCGCCGACAATGGCTACAAGGTCTACCTCCGCGGCGGCGCCCAGCTGATCCCGCCCGCCGATACAGAGATCGAAACCGAAATAGCTGCCGTTGGGCCGGCAATCGACGTGCCCAGAAGTACCGAAGCAACATGCGCCTCGGACATCACCGCGCGCTATCTCGACCGACTCCCCGCGCTCGTCCGGTCATCGAAACGAAACATCAGGATCGCGCTGACGCCATTGCACGGAGTCGGCGGCGAACTGGCCGTCACCGCACTTCGAGGCCTCGGATTCAGCGATGTTCATGCCGTGGCCAGCCAATTCGAGCCCGACCCGGACTTTCCCACCACCCGTTTCCCCAACCCCGAAGAACCAGGGGCGGTGGACGCTCTGCTGGCTCTCGCGGAAGAGGTGGACGCTGATCTCGCGATTGCCCTCGATCCCGATGCCGATCGATGCGCGATCGGCCTACCAGGGCCTGCGGGGTGGCGAATGCTCAGCGGCGACGAAACCGGAGCGCTTCTCTCCGAGCACATTCTGAAGACTGCGCCGCCGAACTCGTTGGTGGCCAACACCATCGTCTCCTCTCAGCTGCTCGCCGCATTGGCCCCCGCGCGCGGCGCACGCTATGCCCGAACGTTGACGGGGTTCAAATGGCTGGTCCGCGCAGGCACCGGCCTGGTCTACGCGTACGAGGAAGCGATCGGTCACTGTGTCGACCCGACGTTCGTCAACGACAAAGACGGGATTTCCGCCGCCGTCGTTCTCGCGGATTTCGTTGCGGCGGAGAAGGCCGAGAATCGCTCACTGCTCGACAGTCTCGACGACCTTGCCGTCGAATTCGGCGTCCATGCCGGCGCCCAGGTATCGAAGCGTGTCGATGATCTCGCGGACATCGAGCACATCATGCGACGGCTCCGCACCGATCCACCCGATGAACTTGCCGGGCGAGCAGTCACTGTCACCGACTATCTCGCCCACCGCGGGCCACTGCGGACCGACGCCGTCGAACTTTCCGGAGACGGCATACGCGTCATCGTGCGGCCGTCGGGCACGGAACCCAAGGTCAAGGCCTACCTAGAAGTTGTCGTGCCGGTCGAAGGTCGCGACGCTTTGGACAACGCCCGAGTCGCGGCCGAGGCAACGCTCGAGGAGCTTCGCCGGTTCGCCCGCAGCCTCTGAGTTGAGTGCCAATCCATAACTTTCTACGGATTGGACTCACCTCAGAACAGCGCCGACTGCACCGCGGCCAACTCGGACGTGAACTCCCCGAACCGAACCCTTCGCCCCTTCAACTCGTGCAGATCGACAACATATGACGCGTCCTCGATGGTCACGACGGCGGCTTGGCCGACACATGCGTCGACGCTGAATCCGTGTTCGCCCTGGGCGAGGTCGTTGGGGTACATAACTCTGTTGCCGGAGGCGAGATCGCGAAATCCTGCAACATGCCAGGACTCGTCGACCAAGCGGTAGCCGGACTCCTCGGGACCGGGCGTCAGGATCCCACGCACTCGCTCGGCAAGTCGGATGGTGGCCGCCTCGAGCCGTGCGGTATCCACGGGCAGCGCCAGTGCGGCGGCTTTCGCCGACGAGCGGACGGCCTGACGAACCTGGAGCACATCGGTCACTCGGTCTTCGAGTACCCGAATCACTTTTCCGTCCTCGGCCCACGCCACGTACTGCGCACAGATGGCACCTTGCTCGGCGAGCCTGCCCCATTTACGCGTGTCGGCGGCGGTCCCCACTTTGTGCACCCCGTTCGCAAAAGTCGCGATGTACAGCCAATGAGGTTGCATCACATGAGCTTCCAGCGCACCGGATACGAATCCCCCTCGATGAACGGTGTGCACGAACCGGAAGCCATCTTTGGACTCGCATTCCTCGCACTGCGACCCGACCTCGACCGGGAGTTGCCTCGGGCAGGGCACATACTTCGATCCGCTGTTCTTGCGGAATGCGACGCGTCCGGTGCACCACCGCTGCGCGCCGAGCGAGCGGAAACCGAGACGCATCGCGCGCAGTTCTCGATATCCGACATCGCGAGTCTCTACATCGACGACGCGCAGTTGGGGGTCGCCCTCGTTGGCCGGCCAGGTGACACCGAGGACGAGCGAGGTGTTCAGCGGGGACCGAACTGACGATCGCCGGCGTCGCCGAGGCCCGGCACGATGAACGCATCGGCGTTGAGGCCCTCGTCGATACTCGCGGTGACCAGTCGCACCGGCAAGCCCGACGCCTCGAGCGCGGCAATGCCTTCCGGAGCCGCGACCACACAGATTGCTGTGACGTCCGCTGCCCCGCGTTCGACGAGCAACTCGATGGTGTGCACCATCGATCCGCCCGTGGCGAGCATCGGATCGAGAACGTAGACGGGGGTGTTGGAGAGGTCACCGGGCAGCGACTCCATGTAGGGCACAGGCTGGTGGGTCTGCTCGTCGCGTGCCATTCCGACGAAGCCGACCCGCGACTGTGGAATCAATCCGCTGGCCTTCTCGACCATCCCGAGTCCTGCGCGAAGCACCGGGACGAGCAGCGGCGGATTCGCCAACGCGGTGCCCTGGGTGGTCGCCACCGGGGTCTTCACATCGAAGGTATCGATCGCCGCATCGCGCGTGGCCTCGTAGACCAGCATGTGAGTGAGCTGACGGAGTGCAGACCGAAAAGTAGCGTTGTCGCTGCGCTCGTCGCGCATCGTCGTCAGCAGTGCAGCGGCCAGTGGATGGTCGACCACGTGAGTTTCCATATCCTGAAGGATAAATGCGGGAACCGATCGGGCGCCGGTTGCGTCGAAACCTGTGTAGGAACTTTTCTGCGCCAACAGAACGTCTCCGGGGGACACACGATGACAGAGGTATCAGCAGTATCGGCTGGGATACTCGCGTATTCCGCGACTACAGCTGCGATGTCCGCGCAGGTGACTGCTGCTGCGGCCGCAACCATGGCGTGCGGCCCGGCAGTTCTCACACCTGTGTTCGGACTGATCGGAACCGAGTTTCTGGCAGCATTCACCGGCACACACACTGCGCATACCGCGGCCGTGGCGAAGCTCGCCGGCGTCATCGGCAGCATCGGTGCTGCCGCAGCGCAGTCGGCAGTGGGCTACGACCTCACCGACGTCCAGACTGCGGAGAGCCTGGCATGATCGACGTCCTGGCCAAGCCCATCACTGACCTGCTCGGCGCTTTCGGGTCCGGTGTGATCCCCACCGGTGGACCGGCAGACATCATCCGGGCCTCGTCGAACGCGCTCGACTCGGTACAGAGCGTCGGCCGTTCGGCTGTTTCGGAGCTCGCCTCGACGTGGAGCGGACCGGCGGCTGCCGCCGCGATCGAACTCGCCGGGCAGGCTCATACCAGCGCAGTCGGATTGTCGGACCACGGTGCGGAAATCGCAGTCATCGTCGATCGGGCCTGCGAAAAGGTCTACGCAGGCCTCATAGAACTGCAAGGAATCGCGGCGTCGTTCATGTCGATCGCGGTCGCCGCGGCGCCGATGATCTTCACTCCGCCCACGCAGACAATGCTGATTTCCGCCGCCATCGAACACCTGCAGCGCGCGCTGGCTGTCGTGGCCCGCGTCCGCGCCGAACTGGCTGTCCACGCCGGCGAGATCGGTGCCTTCGCCGCTCCCCCGCAGGTCCCGGAACCTGCGGGCGGGGCATCCGCTACTGCACCCTCTACTGCGCCCGCTTCCGCGGTCGGCGCTCCCGGCTCCGATCCCGGCAGCAAGTTCGCGGAGAATTTCACGCGGACGATGTCCTCGTCCGCGTCGTCGGCTGTTCCAGACCGCCCTTCCAACCTCTTCACCTCACCCGCCACCGCTCCCCTGTCGGGTCCATCGTCCCAGCCGAACGAGATGTCGACGCTCAGCGGCGCATCGCCCCGAACGTCTGCCGAGGACAAAAGCTCGGGTGCCAGCGGCACCGGCGTCGAAGTCGCACTGCCCGACGGCACTGTCGCTACCGCCCCGAACGAGCAGGCCGCAGGTGCGGTCAGAAGCGCCCTGGCACAACAGGGGACGCCGTACTCCTGGGGCGGCACCGACCCTGGTCGCGGTCTCGACTGCAGCGGACTGACCCAGTACGCCTACCAGGAACAAGGCGTGGAGTTGCCACGATTGGCGCAGGAGCAGAACATCGGCTCCCAGGTTCACCAGGACGAGGTGATGCCGGGCGATCTCGCGGTGTGGGACGGACACGTCGCCATGGTGATCGGCAACGGTCAGCTCGTCGAAGCCGGAGATCCTGTGCAGGTCGGTGACATTCGGACTACGAACAGCGGGATGGGCTTCAAGGGCTTCTACAGGCCGACAGAATGACCGAGATTCAGGCCTCAGCAGCGACGCGCGACGATTCCGTTCGAGTGCGGGCGTCGGAGTCCGGCATCCCGGTGTCCATTCACATCGATCAGGACGAATTGCGTTTCGGGGGAATTGAATTGGCGCGTACCCTGCTCGACCTGTGCGCGCGGGCTACCGAGCGCGCACGCGCCGAACGTCGCGTACTGCTCGAACAGGACGGTATGGACAGGGACGTGCTCGATCGACTCGGGCTGCCGACGGCGGCAGCGGTCGCAGATGTCGAGTCCGAGCGTATGGACTTCGAGGAGTCCCCGATCAGTTGGATGAAATCCATATGAACGATGGTGTCGATAGCGTGCTCCTGCGCGCAGATCACGCACTGGAGACGATGTATGCGACTTCGGAAGCGCTGACGGCAATACGGGTCACTCGGTCCTCCGACGATGAGCTCGTCACTGTCACGGTCGACAGCGCGGGTGTGTTGATCGGACTCGAGCTCGCGCCGGACCTGTCGCGTAGATCTGCGACTCACCTCGCCGCCGTCATCGTCGCCACTGCGTCGGCGGCCGCAAACGAGGCGTTGGAACGACGGCAGCTGATTCTCGGGCAGATGCAATCAGCACTCTCCGAGACCTGAGATAGGCTTCCGGCCATGGCTGGCGACATCATCCCGATCGAACTTTGTCTTACCCGCGGCGACCTCGTCACCCTCTGGGCCCCGGAGTGGCACGAAGACGACGACGAGTGGGAGGCATTCCTCGGACACGATGAGGATCTCTACGGTTTCAAGGCGGTGGCTGAACTCGCTGCATTCATCAGAAACGACAAAGACAACGACCTTGTCGACCACCCCTCGTGGAAAATGGTGTCCGCACTTGCAGCCAACGAATTAGAACCCGAAGACCTGCATCGCTACGACCTCGTCGGCGTCCCCGAACTCGTCGCCGATGACCCCGACTCGGCCAACTTGGAGGAGCTCACCGCCATCTTCGAGATGGTGCAGACCCTCGGCGATGTCTGCGAGATCAGTACCGTCACATCATTCTTCGCAGTGAATGCACACCTTGGCTCGGTCGGTCTAGGCGTGGAGGCGTACCTCGGCAAGGACGGCAAGAACCTGTGGGACCGCATCGGGACCTCGATCGCCAAGAGCTGGGACGACGTCATCGACTCCATCGACTCGGTCGTCACCACTCCCGCCGTCGACGCTGCAGCGGTGGACATCGCCGAAGCGGAACTGATCGCTGCGGCCGAGAATACCGTCGATATCGATGATGCCTCGGATGCAGACGACGAGACCGACGACGACGAGACCGATGATGCAGACGACGAGACGCCCGATCCGATAGCCGACGCTGCCGCCGAGGACACCTTCTGGTCATCGGTCGGGATCGACCCGATCCGGATCATTACCTCCGAGGACACGTACTACACGTTGCGCTGCTACCTCGACGACGACCCGATCTTTCTCGGGCGCAGCGGAAGTATCACGGTCTTCGGTTCCGAACGGGCGTTGAGCCGCTACCTCGCCGACGATCACGATCATGACCTAGCGAAGGTCAGTACATACGCGGAGGTTCAAACCGCCGCAATCGACGGCTCCCTCCAAATCGAGGTGACCGACGACAACGTCTACGTGCTGCCCGGCTTGGCGGACGATCTCTCCGGGGGACCGACCGAAGTAGATGTCAACCAATTGGATCTCGCGGTCGAATTGTTCACTGATGCCGCAGATTTTGCAGACGACGACTCCGTGGACAGTGCTCTGGCGAGTTCCACTCCGCTCGGCTGGTACGTCTCGTACACACTCGAACCCGACCCGAACAGGCTCGCACCGAGCGCCCCGTTCCACGTCGAGGCAGAAGCGTGGCGAGCACTGGAACGCGACTTCGAGGCGCGTC
>JBBSSG010000010.1:0-37843 GCA_038242295.1 Mycobacteriales bacterium
AGACCATCCACTTCGGGCTGGTTCCGCGCAGTCACCGCGGCATCGTTGCCATCAACGAGTTACCCGACCTCGCCGAGCGCATCCAGGTGTCGCTGCTCAACGTCATGGAGGAACGCGACATCCAGGTGCGCGGTTACACGCTGCGGCTTCCGCTGGACGTCATGCTCGTCGCGAGCGCGAACCCCGAGGACTACACCAACCGCGGCCGCATCATCACTCCGCTCAAGGATCGCTTCGGCGCCGAGATCCGCACCCACTACCCGATCGTGCTCGACGACGAGATCTCGGTCATCGAGCAGGAAGCCCATCTCCCGGCTTCTGTTCCGTCGTACCTGCTGGAGGTGCTGGCACGGTTCACGAGGCTGCTACGTGAGTCGCCGTCCGTCGATCAGCGTTCCGGAGTCTCGGCCAGGTTCGCCATCGCCGCTGCCGAAACCATCGCTGCTGCAGCGATTCACCGGGCAGCAGTCCTCGGTGAGGACGATGCGGTGGCTCGGCCGGTGGATCTGGGAACCATCATCGAGGTCCTGCGCGGCAAGGTCGAGTTCGAATCCGGTGAAGAAGGCCGGGAGGTCGAAGTTCTCGAGCATCTTCTTCGGCGCGCCACAGCCGATACCGTCCGCGAGCGCCTCGGCGGCATCAACCTGGCTCCTCTGGTGTCGGCGATCGAGGACGGCGCGCCGGTGGTGACGGGTGACCGGATCACTGCCAAGGCACTGCTCGCTGAGCTTCCGGATCTGGAGGTTCTCGACGAGATCGCAACCAGGCTCGACGCCACTTCGGACGGCGAGCGGGCCGCAGCGACAGAACTTGCGCTGGAAGGTCTCTACCTGGCGCGTCGTATTTCGAAGGATCCCGACGAAGACGGACAGACGGTGTACAGCTGATGGCTGCCAGCAGATACGGGCGATATCACGGTGGGCCTGATCCGCTGGCACCACCGGTCGATCTGCGAGAAGCCCTCGAGTCCATCGGCAACGACGTACTCGAGGGCGCTTCACCGCGTCGCGCACTCGCGGAAATGCTGCGACGCGGCACGCAGAACATGCGCGGTCTCGACGATCTCGCGGCCGAGGCCAATCGTCGCCGACGGGACCTCTTGAGCAAGAACAATCTCGACGGCACGTTGCAGGAAGTGCGCGAACTCCTCGACAAGGCGGTGCTCGACGAGCGCAAGACTCTTGCCCGGGCGCTCGACGACGATGCCCGCTTCAAAGAGATGCAGATCGGCGAGTTGTCGCCGTCGACTGCTCAAGCGGTTCAAGAGCTGGCCGACTACGATTGGCGGTCGTCCGAATCGCGTGAAAACTACGAGAAGATCAAGGACCTGCTCGGCCGCGA
Source organism: Mycobacteriales bacterium (assembly GCA_038242295.1). GTDB lineage: Bacteria > Actinomycetota > Actinomycetes > Mycobacteriales > Mycobacteriaceae > Rhodococcoides. The sequence continues at coordinate 1,342 of JBBSSG010000010.1, forward strand.
AATGCTGGATCAGCGGTTCGCGGGGATGAAGAAGGCCCTCGAAGGCGCGACGGACGAGGACCGCCGCGCCATCAGCGAGATGCTGAAAGATCTGAACGAGTTGCTCGACGCGCACAACAAGGGTGAGGATTCCGCTGAGCAGTTCGCGGAGTTCATGAACAAGCACGGTGAGCATTTCCCGGAGAATCCGCAGAATGTCGATGAACTCCTCGACTCGCTCGCGCAACGCGCTGCGGCAGCGCAGCGGCTCCGGAACTCGCTCAGCCCCGAGCAGCGGGCGGAGCTGGACGCATTGGCGCAGCAGGCATTCGGTGACTCGAACCTTCTTGATCAGCTGGATCAGCTCGATCAGAATCTGCAGCAGGCGCGGCCGGGTGAGGACTGGGACGGGTCGCAGAACTTTCGCGGCGAGAACGGGATGGGACTAGGCGACGGAACGGGTGCCCTCCAGGACGTCGCGGATCTGGAAAGCCTGGGAAACCAACTCTCACAGCAGTACAACGGGGCTGCGCTCGAGGACATCGATGCCGAAGCGCTGCTCAAACAGCTCGGCCCGGAAGCTGCCGCAGATGCACAGATGCTCTCGGAGCTGGAAAAGGCGCTGCAGCAGCAGGGTTTCATGGACAAGGGCGCCGACGGTCAATGGCGATTGTCGCCGAAGGCGATGCGGCAACTCGGCCAGTCCGCCCTCCGGGATGTTGCGGGCAAGATTTCCCGACGCGGCGGCGAGCGAGATACTCGCAAAGCCGGCGCGATGGGGGAGCCGACCGGGGCGTCGCGGGCGTGGGAGTTCGGTGATACCGAGCCGTGGGATGTGACCAGAACAGTCAACAATGCGGTGCTACGAACCGCGGCGGCCGGCGGAAGCTTTCCGGTCCAATTGCAGGTCACCGACGTCGAGATCAGTGAGACCGAAACGCGCACGCAGGCGGCAGTTGCGCTGCTGGTCGACACGTCGTTCTCGATGGTGATGGATGGCCGTTGGGTGCCGATGAAGCGTACGGCGCTGGCGCTCAATCACCTTGTGAGCACACGGTTTCGGGGCGACGATTTACAGCTGATCGGTTTCGGACGCCATGCCCAGAAGCTCACCGCGTCGGAGCTTGCTGGTCTCGACGGTGCGTACGATCAGGGAACCAACCTGCATCACGCGCTCTTGCTTGCCGGTCGGCATCTGCGCCGTCATCCCAACGCGCAACCGGTGGTGCTGATCGTGACGGACGGTGAGCCGACGGCTCATCTGGAGTCGGATGGACACGCATTCTTCGACTATCCGCCGAGCCCACGCACCCTTGGTCTCACTGTCCGTGAGCTGGACAACATAGCCAAAATTGGCGCGCAGGTGACCATTTTCAGGCTGGGCGACGACCCAGGGCTGGCGCGGGTGGTCGACCGGATGGCCGAGCGTGTGGGCGGCCGGGTCATCGCGCCGGATCTCGACGGGCTGGGCGCGGCCGTGGTCAGTGACTACTTGAAACGGCGCCGGAAAGGCTGAAGTCGGGTCAGGCCGCGTTGACGATTGTTCTGCTGCCGAGCGGAGATTCAAGAGTCATCTGCATCGTTCCGTAGACGGCGACCATGATGCAGGCTTTGTTCTCGGCATGGGGGAGGGTGCCGGTGCGCAGCGCGACGATAACTTCGGTGTCGGTCTCGGTTACCTGCGCGTCGGCGCCGTAGCACTCGGGTGTGCCGGTGACGAAATGGATCGCGATGGTGTGGGGGGAAACCTGGCTCCACGATTCGAACGGCGTCGCCGTCGCACGCACCAAGCCCGGGGTCGAATCGAACATTGTTCCTACTTCGCCGACGGGAACTTCGACGGGTACCGGCGGTGCGCTCTGGCCCCGCTTCAGTTCGGTTGTGGCCGCATTGGTGGTCGTTTCGACGTCGGCGTTGTCGCGGGCTGACCCGCTACTGCAGCCGACCACCAACACGCACAGCAGTACTCCCGCAGCCAAAAACCTCATGGCCCCAAGGTAGCTGCGAGAGCTGAGTAGAACCTTTGGATTGTCCTCCGAGGAGGAAGGCGACGGTGAGTGCGCATAAAGAAAGGCCGCGCACCCTGTGGATGCGCGGCCTCTATTGGAGAACGACTTGCTAGCGGCTGGTGAACGGCAGAAGAGCCATCTCGCGAGCATTTTTCACTGCGATGGCGACCTGACGCTGCTGCTGCGGGGTCAGTCCGGTGACTCGACGGCTACGGATCTTGCCGCGGTCGGAAATGAATTGACGAAGGAGGTTGATGTCCTTGTAATCCACCGTGGTGACCTTGGCGGCGTTCAAAGGATTCTTCTTCGGTCGACGGCCTACCTCGGCGCGGACCTTCTTCGACGGTGCTCTCTTGACTGCCATCTCTACCTTTTCCCTTACCAGCTCGACTTGTGCACGCCGGGCAGTTCCCCGCGGTGTGCCATCTCGCGTACTTTAACGCGGGACAGCCCGAATTTCCGGAGGTAACCGCGCGGACGTCCATCCGCAGCGTCACGATTGCGTAATCGTACCGGACTTTTCTCGCGCGGTGGTCGCTGCAGTGCGCGCTGCGCTTCGGTTCGTTGTGAATCGCTCGTCGACGGCTTTCGGATGATCTCTTTCCGCTCGGCTCCGCGAACGGACCATCGTGCGACGACGAGTATGCGCCGTTCGATCTTCGCGATCTTGGACGTCTTTGCCATCTAGCGCTCCTCTCTGAAATCTACGTGCTTACGGATGACTGGGTCGTATTTCTTCAGCACGATGCGGTCTGGGTTGTTCCTCCTGTTTTTCCTGCTCACGTAGGTGTATCCAGTTCCGGCCGTGGACTTCAATTTGATGATCGGACGAATGTCGGTGCTTTTCCCCATCAGAGCTTTTCTCCCCGGGCGAGCATCTTTGCGAGGACAGAGTCGATGCCGTCGCGGTCGATCGTCTTGATGCCCTTCGTGGACAGCGTCAGCGTGACGCGACGGCCGAGGCTCGCGGCGAAGTAGGTCTTCTTTTGGATGTTGGGGTCCCAGCGCCGGCTGGTCCTGACGTGGGAGTGCGAGACGGATTTGCCGAACCCCGGCTTTCTCCCGGTCACTTGGCAGTGTGCTGGCATGCGCAGCCTTTCTATCGGTTATGAAAATCATTGTCGACAACTTGGAGTTTCGAATGTAGCGTGCTCCGAGAAGGAATGACAATCGTTTTCGAAAGAAGGGTGATCGTGAAATTTCCCGTGGACGGTCGTACGCCAGTCGTACTGGTTGCCGGTTGGACCGGAGCCATGGAGACAGTCGCAACGTCGCTGATGGCGCCGGGCACCGTCATCGTGCGGCACGATCTCAGTCAGATTTGCCAGGGCGTCGTCCGTCGAACCATGTATTCGGCCGGGGATGCGCCACGTGAGTGCATCCTCGAACTCGCACACTGTTGCGTCTCCTGCGCGCTTCGTCAGGATCTGCTGCCGCTGTTGCGCAAGCTCGCCGCTCGGACGAGCGTGAAACGTATCGTTTTAGCGCTCGATCCTGTGTTGGAACCCAGTGCACTGTGCTGGGCGATCGAGAACGTCGTCGTCGCGGACGTGGTCGGCCAGATCGACGGGGCCGTGTCCCGAGATGTGCGAATCGATGCTGTGATCGATTGCCTCGATGCCGAAACCTGGCTCGCCGACGCGACAGGCGACGACGCACTGGCCGAGCGGGGTGTGGTGGCCAGCAGCGACGACGATCGAACGCTCGCTCAACTCGTCGTCGGACAAGTCGACTACGCCGACGCGCTCGTCGTGACCGCAGGATCAGCGGTCGATGGCTGGGAACGGACAAAACTGTCCGCAGTCCTTGCGCGGATCGCACCCGGCGCCCCCGTTGCGTGGGTCGGCGACGGGGACACCCTCGATGTGGAAGCACTGTTGGCGGCAGTGCCGACGGGCGCCAGACGCGGCCACATTTCCGACGCCCACTCGCCGCTTCTACGTGGTCGACCTCCGCTCACCTCGGACTGTGGAGTGAGGCTCGTCGAGTTCACCGCAACACGGCCATTTCACCCCGAACGGCTTCACGAGGCCATCGACGTTCTTCTCGAAGGCGTCGTCACCGCCCGCGGAAGGGCCTGGGTGGCAACACAACCCGATGAGGCGTTATGGATCGAGTCGGCGGGTGGCGGTTTGCGTGTGGCCAGTGCCGGCAAGTGGCTCACGGCGATGACCCCGGAAGAGCAGGATGGTGCCGACGCCACCCGTCGGGCAATGGCCGGGTTGCGATGGGACGAAGAGTTCGGCGACCGCGACACCTCACTGGTGGTGTTGGTGCACGCAGCCGATCCGGCGGAGATCGAGCGGACTCTGAGATGGGCGGTGTTGTCCGACGACGAAATGCTCGATCGCAGCGCCTGGACCTACTGGAACGATCCATTCGGGAGATGGCACGAAGACCCCTGCGAGACAAACGTATCCCCGTATTCAGAGCAGCCGAAAGAGGCAACGGAATGAAATCAGGAATCCACCCCGACTACCACCAGGTGGTCTTTCAGGATGCATCAACGGGAACCAAGTTCCTCACGCGATCGACAATCACTGCGTCCCGTGAGATCGAGTGGGAAGACGGCAATACCTATCCACTCGTCGTCGTCGACGTCACCAATCAATCGCACCCATTCTGGACTGGCGCCAGCCGCGTCATGGACACCCAGGGGCGCGTCGAGAAGTTCGAGCGTCGCTACGGACGACGCAGCCGAAAGGAAACCTGAGTCATGGCAGTTCCCAAGAGGAAGATGTCGCGTTCCAACACCCGTAGCCGCCGCGCGCAATGGAAAGCTGTGCCGCCGGATCTGGTGACCGTGCGCGTCGATGGTCAGGAACTTCGGGTGCCGCGCAGGCTCGTCAAAGCGGTTCAGTTGGGTCTCTACGACCCGAGTTGAGCAACATCGGCGTAGGTGCGTGCGACTTCGAAATCCTGCATGGAGTCGCACGCACAAAGCGTTAATCGAACTGATGCTTCGATGCAGCAGAGTTTCGCGCGAGGTCCGATGAATGCGCGTTACTGTGTCAGCCATGTCGTTTCGCATCCGCTCCCTCGTCGCTACCTGCGCGACGGCCACTCTTGTGCTCGGCGGATCCACTGTCGGTGCGACTGCTGCGTCGGCCGACGAGATCGACACTTCACCCGGCACCGTCGTCGGCGTCGAAGAACTCGCTGCGAACCTGTGGCTTCCCGGAACAGCTGAAGCAAAACGAATCACCTACTGGACCGTCGGGTCCGACGGAACCCCGGCACTGAGCACCGGTGCATTCTTTGTACCCGAAGGCGCTGCGCCAGAGGGCGGTTGGCCGGTCATCGGCTGGGCGCACGGAACATCTGGCGTCGACGACAACTGCGCGCCCTCGCTCGTCGGACCCGCCGACCCTGAGCGCGACCGTCAGTACCTCGGGACGTGGCTCGGGCAGGGCTATGCGATTGCCGCGACGGATTACGTCGGTCTCGGAACCCCGGGTCTGATGCCGTACCTCGATGGCAAGGTCTCCGCGCACAGCGTCGTCGATTCGGTGAAGGCTGCACGAGCGGTCGACGGTTCGCTATCGAACAAATGGGTTGCCGTCGGGCAGTCGCAGGGCGGCGGCGCAGCAATTACGACGGCTCGCTATGCGACGGAATACGGCGGTCCCGGCCTTGATTATCGTGGGGCTGTTGGCACCGGTGTCCCGGCCAACATCGAACTCGCGATCCTGCCTGCCGGCCCTGACTTCTTACCGGTTCCGGTGGGCAAAGGCCTCACAACGTATGCGCTCTACATCCTGTCGGGCCTGCGATCGGCGCATCCAGAGGTCGATATCAACTCGTACCTGACCGAGGAAGGCCGGCGAATCGTCGACAAGGCCGAGACACTGTGTGTGGCCGAGGCCGAGGAGGAGTTCGACGGAGTGGTCACCGGCAATCTGTTCTCGCGGCCGATGAGTGAAATTCCAAACTTCTACGGACTACTCAACGACTACATGGGCGTCCCGACGAGCGGGTACGACAGACCGGTCTTCATCGGGCAAGGCCTGTACGACACGGATGTGCCTGCACCGTCGGCTCTTTCGCTGGTTGCCCAGATGACAGCCAACGGCCAGGACGTGACGTTGCACACCTATCCCAGTGATCACAGCGGCGCGATGTTGCAGTCGCAGGCGGACTCGATTCCATTCGTTGCCGGCTTGTTTCGCGGCTGACTGCTATTGGGTCGCTGATTTACCTACGTCGCGTTGAAGTGGGGGTTGTCGATAACACCTAGCTTGGTCCCGTCCGAAAGAACGACGGTGGCGAGGTAGATACCTCCACCCACCTCCGACACCGGCCCGTCGGGGGTCGCACCGTCTCGAACGAGTTGGTCAGGCACGCCTTCGATTTCGTCGACGCCCCAATAGACCACGGGACCGCTCTCGACGTTCTGATGAGGGTCCGGCGCCAATTCGTAACCGCCGACGTTGAATCCAACGTAGAACGGTTCATCGAAGTAAGGATCGATTCCGAGCACGGCGGACCATATAGCCTTGCTCGCGTCTATGTCGTCGGTCGGGTACACCACTGTCCGAAGCCCTTTTAGGTTAATAGCCACGAATCCAACGATGTCACACCGAGCGGACTGAGAGTCAGAGCCATTTCTGACGTTTGAAGACGAAGTACAGGATGCAGGAACAAATTGCCATCGACAGCAGAGCAAGTGGATAACCGAGATGCCATTTGAGCTCCGGCATGTGGCCAAAGTTCATCCCATAGATTGCTGCGATCAGCGATGGTGCGAACAGGATTGCGCCCCAGGACGAGATCGTTTTGACTTGCTCGTTTTGGTCCAGACTGACCTGCGTCATAGCGCGCATTTCTTCGTTCTGCTGCTGGGCGACGAGTGTTGCGTTCACCGACAGTGCATTCTGCAGATTCACCCGGAATGCCTCGACTCGGCCAGCAATCCGAACGCAATGGTCGAGTACGTTGCGCAGGTTGCGGTGTAGTTCGATGTGGACGTCGTATTTGCCTTCGCCGCGTTGGAGAGCTTCGATTATCGACACGAGTGGGTCAGTTGAGCGCTGAAATTCGGTCACTTCGCGGGAGAGGGTGTAGATCCGCCGAGAGACTGAAGGATCGCATGAGAAGAGTTGGTCCTCGATTTCATCGATATCGTTTTGCAGGCCTGCGACCACGGGCTCATATCCGTCGACAATGTGGTCGATGATCGCGTATAGAACTGCCTGGGTGCCGAGTTTGAGCAGGCCGGGGGTCGCTTCGAGTCGCTTGCGGACGGAAGTCAGCTCGAGAGCTTCTGTATGCCGGGAGGTGATGATGAATTGTGGTCCTAGGAACACATGGAGTTCGCCGAACTCCACCTTCTCCGTCTCGTCCACATAGCGCGCTGGACGCAGTACGACGAACAGTTGGTCGCCGTAGCGTTCTATTTTTGGCCGCTGATGAGCGTCAATAGCATCTTCGACGACCAGCCTGTGGAGTCCGAATTCCGCCGCAACCGAGTGAATTTCGTCGATCTCAGGTTCAAACAGCCCGATCCAAGCCATCCCGTGTCGCTCTCGCATCAACTCGAAGGTGTCAGCGAGGGTGTCAGGGGTGGAGGTCCGCTGGCCGTCGACGTAGATAGCGTTGTTAACGAGCGGCACCGTGTGCCCAGCCTTTGCTCTCGCAGTTGTTCGGTACAACCAGATCGTATCTGGATGGTTCAGGATGGGTGCATGGACCAGCGCATACACTTCGTCACCCTGGCAACGCCCGACGTTGATGCGTCCCGCGCTTTCTACAAGGGCGGGCTCGGATGGACTCCGCTGCTCGATGTTCCCGGTGAGGTCCTCTTTTTCCAGATCGCTTCGGGTCTCGTTCTTGGGTTGTTCGACGCCCAGAAATTCACGGAAGACCTGGGCCTGGACGGCGGCCCGGCGAGGGTCAGTGGACTGACGCTCTCGCACAATGTTGGTTCGCCCGCCGAGGTGGATGCGGTGGTTCAAGACGCAGTCGACGCGGGTGCGTCGCTGATCAAGCAACCGAAGATAGCGGCGTTCGGCGGCTACAACGGTCACTTCGCCGACCCCAACGGCGTCGTCTGGGAGGTCTGCCACAACCCTGGGTGGAGCATTGATGCGGACGGGACGGTCAGGTTGAGTGAAATTTGATTCTCGACTGAAAGACGTTGCCTAGTAATTTATTTGGTCAGCCGACCATCGGTGGGACGAAGACACAGGGCACAGGCTGCGCGTTGGCCGGCTCCAGTGCGTTGAGAACGAATTGCTGGCCGCGCACGTTGGCTCCGACGGACGCATGACCGGAGAAGTCTTGCGCGCAACTGTCCTGCATCACGATATTCGTCGCGTTCGGTGCCTCGACGTAGCCCGCGGTGTACGGCATCACCAACTCGTCATAGCGAGTCATGACATTCGTGTAGGTGACGCCGGGTGCGTACGGTCCGCTCTCGGTCATCTTGTTCATGAAGTCGGAGCCCTTCGCCATCTGCAGTAGCGCCGGAGCGATGGGCTCCCAAAAGTTCAACATCGCCTCTTTGACGCCGAGTTGCGCCGCGGCGTCGAGCGCGATGCTGGCGCCGTAGGCTTCGTTGCCCTTCCAGGGCGGAGTCAACGCGACATACTTGTCGACTACAGCCGCGCCGCCGAGGAACTTCACGTAGTAGCCGCCCACCAAGGTGCCCTCCGAGTGGGCGACTATGTCGACTTCGTCGGAACCGGTCGCCGCGAGAACCTTGTCCACAAAATCTTGGACCAGAGCGGCGCTGTCGTACATCGATCCCAAGCCGCCGATGGCGTTCAGGGGCCAACTGGTGGCCGACGGGAGGATGCCGAAGGTGGGAGCAAAGAGGCAATAGCCATCGCTCTTCAAGGCAGGAGCCATCGCATTCCAGTTGATCTGCGCATTAGCGGCGGTTCCGTGCAGGAGCACGACAGGGCGAGGGTGTTCAGGGGTGGGATGGCAATCCCAATCGTTGACGCCGGGCGGATCGCCTCCCGGATTCGCTGCCTCGGCCGCGTAGCCCGCGAAAAATCCACCAGGCACGGCCTGTGGTTGCGCAGTCGCAGGGGCGGCTGCGGCCACCACCAGTGCACATCCGACGATGACAACCGGCAGCATCGACAACAGTTTCCGCATGCGAGCATCTAACTACTAGTTGCGACCATTCTGACTGATATCAGCGGACGAGTCGTCGTCGATCTGCTGTGTAGCTGTAAAGAATTTTGCGAATAACGTCTGCATCTCCGTTACTACGTCGATGTGGCTATGGAGGACGGTAACGAGTGAGTTTCCTGATCCGGACATTTTGTCGGACAGGATCTCGGCCAGATGCTTGCCAGAGGTGAAATCCCCGTAGCCCGACAGTCGCGGTAGATTCTTGGCATCCAGCTGTCTATCGGTAAGTTTGGCGAGATGACTGTCGCACGCGGCAGCGCACTCTCGTGCAAACTCGAGGCTCAGATAGAGCTGTCCAGTGTCTGCGGCGGCAGCGAGGCTGCCCCAGTAACTGAGTGGAGATCCACCGTTCGGCTTGCTCATCTAGATGCCTCCAAGATTTAGTTTGCGGCTGGTAATTGGGACTCCAATTCGGAGCTATGCCGAACTACTGTTTCGCACGGATCTGCTGTGGTCGATTGGCCCCCAATCGTCGTGACAACGAACGTTGCTACCCCTCCCGCTACAGCGAAAGCGGCTGCGCACTCGTCATAGGCTGTTCGGTTGAAGCGATACGTGATCCCCGATCGGGGGCCAATTGTGGCGGTGGATATCGCGAAGTTACCGAGGTTGTCCCGAACGTCGTCCAGGTCGAAAACAGACGTTGTCAAAACTTCTAGGAAGTACCAGTTTTCGCCTACTGGTCCCCTCCATGTGCACCGGGACCAGTCAGTCACGCTGACTCCATCGCTCCAACCTCGCCGTTTGGTGCTCGGATCCAACCCCGTCGCCGCGATGGCGGTGTCCGGGATGCTGCATGGATCGAATGCTTCCGCCGGTGCGCCTGCGACAGCGGTTCCTTCGGTGCCCGCGCCGCACCCGGCGGTCAGCGTTGCTACCGCGACCAAAACTACCCATCGCTCGTGCATCGGCCACCACTTCCGTCAGTTCGGTCGTAAGGTTAGACGCGTCGAAGTGCTGGGTGGTTCCGTCTCACAGCGCTGTCGGTAGGTGGTCGTCCAGTATTTTTGTGAGGCGTTCGAGTTCGATGCAGGGCGAGTATCCGGAGTTGCTCGGCGTCTGCGCTTCCCAGATCAGGCCCACCACGCCTTGGGTGGAGTCGGTAATTGCGACGCATGCGGCAGTAGAGGGAGTTCTGGTGGTGCCGACCTTCATGTCTCGCCCGGCGACGGTGTCGTCCGATAGCGGCATTCCATCGAATACGTCGGACAGGCTTGGAGCGAGGCCGTCCGTTGTCGTCCAATACCAGACAATGATGGTGAATTGGCCTGTGCCGCCCGTGGTTTCCCAACCGCACCCCCTGCGCTCACGGTCTGGAGCCTCCGCTTGTGCAACCTCGGATTCGGGGATAAGTCCGGTGGCGGAGATGACGGCGGAGGGCAGACACGGATCGAAGCTCTCCTCTGACGCGCCGACCAACCGCTGTACAAAGCCGGTGCATCCGGTAAGCAGTACAACGCACATGCCGATCAACAGCACCACTCGCCGCATCGGAACCCCTTTCGACTGGTTTCAACTGCTTGGACGCAGTCGAAAGCGCTGGGGTTCCATGTGGGTCGAGCGACAAGAGTGGGCTGATACCCCCCTAGGGGTGTGGGCGGGTACGAATGTAGGCGTCGACGACAGCGCTGAGTACGCTTTTGCCTTCACCGTTGACGAGTTCAGCGGTCATGGTCACCAGCGCGCGTGCTCGGTCGTCGAATTCGACATCGTCGATGGCGACAGTTCCGGTCAGCACATCGCCCGGGCGGACCGGCCGGAGAAATCGGACGTCGCGAAGACTTCGGCCGGCGATGACGCTCCACTGGGAAAAGACCTCCTTGACGACCAGACGCTGGTAGATCGCGAGAGTCTGGATGCCGCTGGCAATAAGGCCGCCGAACTGGCCTGCGTCTGCAAAATTCTTGTCGATGTGGAAGGCCTGCGGGTCCCACTGGGTTGCGAATTCGACCAGCTCGTCCTCGGTGACGGTGTAGCTGCCCAGTTGATAGGCGGTGCCTTTTGCTACGTCTTCGGCGTAGACGATGGCGTCAGTCATTCTGCTCGTACCTCGGCTCGCAATAGGTGCTTCAGGATTTTCCCCGACGGATTTCGAGGAATGTCTCGCACGATCACATCACGCGGCAACTTGTAGTCCGAGATGTAGTCCTTGGCGAACTCACTCAGAGCATTCAACTCACTCTACGGCCCTCGGGCGCGGTGACGACCGCGACAATGGTTGCACCGAACGTGTTGTCGAGGCGGCTCACGATGGCGACGTCGACGACGTCGGGATGCGCCGTGAGCGCGTTCTCCACTTCCACCGAGTACGCATTTTGGACCCCGGTGATGATCATGTCTTTGATGCGATCGACGATCGTGTAGTAGCCGTCGGCGTCCCGGACGGCGAGGTCTCCGCTGTGTAGCCAACCGCCGCGCAGGGTTACGGCCGGAGCCTCCGGCTTGTTCCAGTACCGCTTCATCATCGTTCGCCTCGGAGGATCATCTCTCCGATCTCGCCGATCCCCACATCGTTTCCGTCGGCATCGACCAGGCGGACTTCCTCTGTCGGTCACCGTCCACGACTGAGACCTGGTCGTGCGACCCTTGTATGCGTGCTCGCGGATGTGTTGGGTTACGTCGGGATCGTCGCGTTTGTCGCATCGGGTGCGCTGATCGGCGTCAGAAAGCGGCTCGATCTCTTCGGCGTCTGCGTTGTCGGCATCACGACGGGGATCGGCGGCGGCATCATTCGCGATGTCCTTCTTGATATCCATCCGCCGACGTCGCTGGATCGGTGGCCGAACCTCGCCGTCGCGCTCACGACGTCGCTCGTGGTGTTCTTCGCACATCCTGTTGCGAGCCGAGTGTGGCGCGGGATGCTGCTGTTCGACGCCTTCGGGATGGGCTTGTTCGCGACGACAGGTGCGAGCATCGCGCTCGCCAATGGCGGCAGTGCGTTGGCAGCTTGCTTGATCGGCGCGACGACGGCCGTTGCCGGCGGAGTCATCCGGGACATGCTCGTCAACGAGGTGCCGCTACTTCTTCGCCGTGATCTTTACGCCGTGCCGGCACTGCTCGGTGCTCTCGCTGTCGTTGTGACCGTCGCAATCGGCTGGCCGGAGGGTATCGGGCTGGTCATCGGTACTATTCTGGCCTCCGGACTGCGGATTTTGGCGCTGTGGAAGCAGTGGCATCTGCCGGTCGCCGGCTGAAGAGTGAGGTGACATTCCGAGCCCTTCTCAGACATATCTCAGTCCGTCAGGACAAACTGTAACGATGCGCATTCTGGTTGTGGACGACGATCGAGCAGTTCGCGACTCGCTCCGCAGGTCGCTCACCTTCAACGGTTACACGGTCGAATTGGCGATCGACGGTCTCGACGCCCTCGAGAAGGTCGCTGCCTCGCGGCCGGATGCACTCGTGTTGGACGTCATGATGCCCCGTCTGGACGGACTCGAGGTGTGCCGAAGGCTGCGTATTACCGGGGACGATCTTCCGATCCTGGTTCTCACCGCTCGCGACTCGGTATCGGAGAGAGTGGCGGGCCTCGATGCCGGCGCCGACGACTACCTGCCTAAGCCGTTCGCGCTCGAGGAACTCCTAGCGCGTCTGCGGGCATTGCTCAGGCGCACGGCAATGGATGCCGAGGGCGAGTCGGAGGCGATGACGTTCGCTGATCTTTCTCTCGATCCGGTAACCCGTGAGGTGACGCGCGCGGAGCGCTCGATCAGCTTGACGCGCACGGAGTTCTCTCTGATGGAAATGCTCATCATGAATCCCCGTCGAGTCTTGACGCGCAGTCGCATTCTCGAAGAGGTGTGGGGATACGACTTCCCGACCTCCGGCAATGCGCTGGAAGTGTACGTCGGTTACTTGCGGCGCAAGACCGAAGCCGAGGGGGAGTCCCGGTTGATTCACACGGTCCGCGGGGTCGGTTACGTACTCCGCGAGACGCCGCCGTAATGGTTGCTCCCCTCGGGCGTCGGCAGCCCGGCGCCAGCTCTGCGGACCCGCCGGAGATGCGTCCGCCGACGCAGTTGACCCGGACGGTGTCGCTGCGGTGGCGGGTGACGTTGCTGGCTGCCTCGGTGGTGGCCATTGCCGTGGCTGTAATGGCTATTGCCGCGTATGCGGTGGTCTCGCGCGCACTGTACGGCGACGTCGACAATCAATTGCGTAGCCGTGCGAATGCTTTGATCAACAGCAATGTGGTGACGTTCGATCCTCGCTATGTGGCAGGTGCGACGTTGTACAGCACCGACGTCTCCGTCGCGTTGATTTTTCCCGACCTCACCAAATATGTGCCCCCGGGTTCGCATGTGCCGATAGGGCCGCCGGAGGTCGCGGTGGCCCAAGGTGCGGTGGATCTGTCGCTGCGCACGGTCGACGGTCAGCGAGTGTTGAGTCAGCGCACGCAGGACGGCAGCACTATCGTCATCGCGCAACTGCTTTCTCCGACCGGGGAAGTGTTGGACCGCTTGGCGTGGGTGCTCCTGATCGTCGGTGCTTTCGGTGTCGTGCTCGCGGCGGGCGCCGGAATGGCAGTCGGCAGAACCGGATTGAGGCCGATCGCCAGACTCACGGCAGCAGCCGAGCGGGTGGCGCGCACCGATGACCTGACGCCGATTCCAGTGACGGGCGACGACGAATTGGCCCGGCTTACCGAAAGTTTCAACATGATGCTTCGGGCGCTGGCTGAATCGAGGGAGCGTCAAAGTCGCCTCGTCGCCGACGCCGGACACGAACTGCGGACTCCGTTGACCTCGCTTCGTACCAACATGGAATTGCTGATTGCGTCCGGCCGTCCAGGGGCGCCGTCGATCCCCGAAAAGGACATGGCCGAGCTTCGGGCCGATGTTGTCGCCCAGATTCAAGAATTGTCCACTCTCGTAGGTGATTTGGTTGATCTTGCGCGGGAGGACACCCCCGAGACAGTCTTCGAGCGCGTCGATTTGGGCGATGCAGTGTCGCGAAGCCTCGAACGGGCCCGACGCCGACGCAACGAGATCGACTTCGAAGCGACGCTCGAGCCGTGGTTCGTCTACGGCGATCAAGCGGGTCTGTCTCGCGCTGTACTGAACGTTCTGGACAACGCCGCCAAATGGAGTCCGACGGGCGGTGAGGTGCGCGTGGTGATGAGAAAGATGGGGGACGGTCTGCTCGAATTGACCGTCGACGATGCGGGCCCCGGCATCCCCGAAGAAGATCGTGAGTTGGTGTTCGAGCGGTTCTATCGCTCGACTGCGTCACGTTCTATGCCTGGTTCAGGTCTCGGGTTGGCGATTGTGCGCCAGGTCGTGGTCAAGCACGGCGGCACGATCGGCGTCGAGGTGTCGGGCCGTGGAGGTGCGCTCATTCGCATCGTGCTGCCAGGCGAAGCCGAAGAGCAACCAGTGGAGTGACCAGGGTCTGCGCGTCGTAGGCCGGACGTAATAGTCACGGCAAACTGATATGCACATCTCAGCGCCTTCTCAGTCCGGCACTGCACAGTAGTCGTTAGCAAGATAACTGAACTCGCAGCCGACGAGGTTCCTATTTCGCGAAGGAAGAGACTGTAGATGACCGACGATCGTAAAGACCCAGAGCAGAACGACTCTGCGAATACCCAGCAGAATCCGGCTCCGCCTTCCGATCAACATGCAACTCAGCAATTGCCGGCGTATGAGGCGAACCCCCAGGCCCCAAACCCACAGGTCCAGAATTCAGTGCCGCCGTACGGACAGCAGGCGCCTGGTCCCTATGGGAATCCCGGGTACGGGCAGAACCCCTACCCGCAGAACTACGGTTACAACGAGCCCTCGGCCCCTCAGCAGCACGCAGCGCCGCAGCAGCAGGCCCCCGCAGCACTGAGGAGTCGGCCCGCCCGCTCGACGCTGGTGGCCGGCGCAATCGCGCTGGTCCTGGTCGGCGGCGGAATCGGCGGCGTGGTCGGCTCGCTGGCCACCAGTAATGCCAACGGCCCCGGCGGCGCGACCAGCTCGCTCAACTCCACCATCACTGCCGCTCAGCCGGCTGCGAATATCCCGGACGGATCGATCCAGGCCGTCGCCAACAAGGTGCTCCCGAGCGTCGTGCAGATTCAGGTGAAGGGCAGTCAGGCGGAAGGGGAAGGGTCTGGGGTAATTCTCTCCTCGGACGGTCTCATTTTGACGAACAATCACGTTGCTACCGGGGCGGGGACCAACGGTCAGATGACGGTGGCGTTCTCGGATGGGACAGTCGCCGACGCGACGCTGGTCGGGGCGGACGCAGTGTCTGATTTGGCCGTCATCAAAGTCGAGGGAAAGACGGGTCTGACGCCCATCGAGCTGGGCTCCTCGGCCAATCTTCAGGTCGGTCAGCAAGTGGTAGCCATCGGCTCACCGCTCGGATTGGCCGGCACGGTGACCACCGGCATTGTGTCCGCACTCAACCGGCCCGTCTCCACGAGCGGCGAATCGGGCAACCAGAATTCCGTGATCGATGCCATCCAGACCGACGCGGCTATCAACCCTGGTAACTCCGGCGGTGCGCTGGTCAACACCGACGGCCAGTTGATCGGCATCAATACCGCCATCGCCTCACTCGGGGGGAGTAAGTCCTCGGGAGCACCGAGCGGGTCGATCGGTCTCGGATTCGCGATCCCGGTCGATCAAGCGAAGCGTATCGCGGATGAGCTGGCAGAGACAGGTAAGGCCCAGCAGGCGTTGATCGGTGTTCAGGTTCCCTCGCAGGACGACGCCAACGGCGCAACGGTCGTCGAGGTTTCTGCGGATGGTCCAGCCGAAGCTGCGGGCATCCCGAAGGGTGCAATTATCACCAAGGTGGACGATCGGAACATTTCCTCTGGGGATGCACTCATTGCGACCATTCGGTCGCATGCGCCCGGCGATTCGGTGAAGGTTACTTACACCGACGGCGGTAGCGACAAAACCGTAGATGTGACGCTCGGAGCCGCTGAGCCACAGACGGCGGCGGTGCAGCCCCCTTCGCAGCAGTCACCGCTACAGATCCCCGGTTTTCCCGGTGGTCGCTGATGTTCTCCGCTACCGAACGGCTCGCGCTCGTTGCCACGATTTACGCACAGCGTGATTCTGGGCAGGGCGCTACTACTACGGTGAACACTATGGAACTCGAGGCACCTCTGGCTGGACGAGCGTTGGTCGTGATTGTGGACGATCGAACTGCGCACAGTAGCGAAAAGGATTCGACCGGCCCTCTGGCGACAGAACTACTCACCGAAGCGGGATTTATCGTCGACGGGGTCGTCGCTGTCACCTCGGACGAGGTCGATGTGCGCAACGCCCTGAACACTGCGGTAATCGGCGGCGTGGACCTCGTGGTGTCCATCGGCGGTACCGGAGCGTCCCCGCGCGACGTCACCCCTGATGTGACGGCGGAACTCCTCGATCGAGAGATTCCCGGCATCAGCGAGGCCATTCGTTCGTCGGGGCTCGCTGCAGGTTCGCTCGACGCAGGCCTCTCGCGCGGTCTCGTCGGCGTGTCCGGCAGCACGCTGGTGGTCAACCTCGCGTCCTCGCGCGCTGCTATTCGCGACGGGCTGGCCACGTTGACGCCGCTGGCGAGTCAGGTCATCGCGGATTTGTCCGGACTCGATGTCTGAACAACCCCCCATGATGGCTGACAAAAAACAGAACGAAGCGAGCCGAGCCCAGGAGCGACGGGCTCGGCTCGCTCATGTATTCGGTGAAGTGCTACCCGAGACGACGCGTGAGGACCAGACCAGTCCCGGTGATCAGAGATCGGCTGAATGGTTCGACCGCGAGCGTCCGCCGCACCATCTTTGATGTGATCCACAGCACACCTAGAAGGCTGAATGACAAGGTTGTTAGCGCGCTGTTCAACCAGTGTTAGCGCACCTCTGTCTGAGTAACGGCACGCGCCCGCCGAAATCGCTCGGAACGAAAGTTTGTTTTTCACCGTCGGTTTGGAGTGCACGTGAGGCACCCCTTCGGCATACCCGCATTTCAGGGCGTTTTCGGACGACCTTCCGGTTTGTAACGGATCGATTACGACGCCTTTCAGTGTGATCGGAGTTACTCCACGAGAACCGTGTAAAACGTCCATGTGCTTGAAACGCATAATGATTCGGGCATGTGTGAAGTAAGATCGTAGGTATTGTCATGACCTCGCCGCTGCTCTAATGTTCCCCTCAGCTTCTGACGTCAAGGGCGTGGACCTACAGGCTCAGCGCCCCTGCGTCGGCAGTGATGGAATTGATCGTAAGGATCGAGTTCGCTCGGGGGGTATCGGCTTGATTGCCGCCGCGATCCGAGGGTGAAAGCCAACAAACTTCCCTTGCGAATGCGCTGGGACTGAACATGATGAGGAAGTAAATGACGGAGATCCAGAAGTCGCGGCGCAGCCGTGGAATCAAGTCCATGAGCGTTGCAGTTGTAGCCGGCGCTTCGGTTGTCGGCCTGGTGCTCGGTACGAGCACCGCGTCCGCGGCAGTCGACAGCACCAACTCGATTGTGGATGCCAATGGCAACACCATCACCGTCTCGCTGTCCGACACATTCCTCAACAGCGTCCCGCCGCTCGACGGCAACCCGCTCACCCGTGAGTGGTTCGCCAACGGCACCGCCGGCTGGACCGTCACCGGACCTAGTGCTGACGACTTCGACGGCACCGTAGCCATCGGCTACCAGGTTGGCTACCCGATGAGCCTCGGCGGATCCCTGTCTATTGGGTGGGGAACGCCGAGTGTCACGGCCAAGGCCGGTTTCGGAGGGGAATTCGATCTTCTAGCGGAGCCTTCCGACGACGACGATGCGACATCGAGCTTGCCCGGTGAATTCGGGATCGGCGCAGAAGCTCAGCTGATTCCAACTGCTGATTTCAACGTCAAACTTGCCCCCGGCCCCGGCGTCGTGCAGTCCGAGGGTGCTCAGGCGGTCATCGACGGTTCTGCTGACATCACCGGCACTTCGGGTGACGCAACCGGTTCGAGTGGCACCATCCAGGTCGCGAACCTGCATGGCACCGCTACCGGCATCCTCGGCAACGTCCGCGTTCGCCCGTACGTCTCGGTCATCAGCTCCACCGGTGATTCGGTAGTCACCTACGGAAACCCGTGGACCTTCAACTGATCTCGATCAGCTGAGCACAGTCTCACCCCAGCGCTGATGCGTTGAATCGATCGGGCCCGTCCGGAATTATCCGGGCGGGCCCGATCTGTTTTGTCCCTCTTGTTCTTTCGGATCCGCACCAGAGTTCATAGCGTTCTCCTGCGTGCGAGAAATGGCTGATATTTCATGCGTTTGATTCTTGTTCCGGCTGTTGCTGCCGCTGCTCTCCTCGCGCTGACAGGATGCAGTAGTGATTCCGACGGCGGCGCCAATGCGGACGTCTGCACCCAGTTCGCGGCCGCGCACAACGAGCTGGCCGTGCTCTCCACCACTGGCCCTGGCGTCCCCACGGATGTCGACGAGTGGACCTCGCAGAAAGACGCGGTGATCGCCAAGTTCGAGCCCCTCGGGGAGCAGGCGAGTGGCGACGTGCAGACCGGCATTCAGAATGTGGTCTCTGCCCTGCCCGCGGACTCGCTCGAGCTCACCGAAGCCGACAGTAAGTCTGGTCAGGAGTTCGTCGACAACTCTGCAGTAGTTGGATCGTCCTGCGAAAGCGACGGCACGTCGATCACTCTCGTGGAGTTCCCGCTTCAGAAGTTCAACGGATAGTTTCTTTCAAGCTTGAAAATGCCCGCTGCTGCCGGTTTAATTCGGTGGTAGCGGGCATTTGGTTTTAATTGTCTTTATTGTTTACTGTGCTGTCCGCTGGCTGAGTCGTCGGCGCCGCCCATTACTTCGCCGCTGCCGCCGGTGTCGTCTGCGGGTGTTGAGATCTTCTTTCCGGCGTCCGTTCCGCCGGCGAGAATATCGCGGATCTGAACGAGCACGTCGACGTCGCTCAGTTCCTTTTCCTGTGTGCTGACGAAACGTTTCTTCGCGGTATTGACCGGTAGAATCAGGACGAAGTAGACGACAGCAGCAATGATGATGAAGTTGATGATCGCTGTCACGACGGCGCCGATATCGACGAAAGTCTCTGCGCTGTCAGTGATTGAGAACCCCCAGCCGTACTCGTTCGAACCGCCGAGGGCAGCGAGAAGTGGACTGATGACGTTGGCGGTGAACGCGGTCACAATGGCCGTGAACGCAGCACCGACTACCACCGCTACTGCGAGATCTACAACGTTTCCGCGTAGCACGAAATCCTTGAATCCCTTGAGCATGTGCCTGCCCTTGGTCGAACGGATGGGGTGATGTTTACATCTGAGGTTAACCCTGCGGAGGTACCCAAATTTGAACGTTTTGTGATCGTCGCAGAGTCATTCCTGTGAGGGGCACACAAAAAATTGGTTTGAAGTTGTTACCGACAATGACCGATCACAATGTAACCTTCCCCAAAGAATGAGTCTCGGCAGCTGATGTCGAGGCGGTCGGCTGTCATTTCTTTATGAGGGGAACCATGAACGAGTCTCGCTTTTCTGCGCTGCGCAGGATCGGACGAATTGCCGCACTCGGAGCCGCTGCGTCAATGGCTGTCGGCTTGTTATCGACGGGAACCGCCAATGCGGAAACCTTCGTGCCGCTGCCGAACGGCGAAAAAGTGACCGGGCCGTACAAAATTGCGCATTTCGACGAGTCGGCGAAAGTTGCGCCCCAGATCGCATTCAACGGCCTCAACCGAAACGCTTGGGCAACCGGTACTGCACTGTCCGAGGTTCCGGAAGGTGCCACCGGCACACTGACGACCGGCTACCTCGTCGGCTGCCAGCTGGATATGGACGATCTGAACATCGGACTCGACCTCGGTGCCGGGATCGACGGCGGTAACACCAACATCATCACGCTGTTCCCGAATCTGTTCAACATCGGCGGCAAGGGTGAGACCACCAACAAGATCGAGGGCGGGCTCAGCTTCGACGTTCCACTGAAGGACAGGGAAGTTACCAACGTCGAGGTCGCGTCGAAGGGGGTGTCAGGTCCGATGACCGCAATCCAGTACCAGGACGTGCCCATTTCTGTGGAGAACTGCGGCGGATACGCGCAAGCGCGGTCGTACACGACGCTCGAGCTCACCGGAGATTACCGATACAAGGGCACGCTGTACGGCCAGCCGTTCAGTCTTGGCTGAATCCATGAGCTCAGTTGACGTCGTAGGACCTTACGAGGAGAACAAGTTGAAGAACAACAAGACTGCAGCAGTTCGCGTCGCGGCTATCGGTGCCGCCGCTGCCATCGCGCTCGGTTTCTGGTCGGCAGGTGCAGCGAGCGCAGACACATTCGTGCCGTTGCCCGATAACGAGATCTCCAAAACTCTGATCGACGGAACCGTCGTCACCATAAAGGGATTCGGCCAGAGCGGACTCGTTTCGCCGTCCATGGGCGCAACCCCGACTCAGCGCAACGTGTGGGTCACCGGCAACTACACCGTCGAGACATCGAACCCCGGTGGGGCCAGTATCGAGCCAGGCTTTCTCGTCGGGTGTCAGGTCGACTTCGCAGCCGGCATCAGCGGCGGACTCGACGGCTCGTTCGGGCAGGGAAACACGGTCGAGCTCGAACCAGGCACCGCTAACCTGAAAATCGACCGTACTCAGCCGAACACGTACTCGATCGGAGCCGGTCTCAACCTCGATCTGGCGCCGGGTCAGCTCAGTGACGTCAAGCTCGTCTCCGACACGACCAGTGCCAAGATCGACGGCGTCACCGTTGCGACCGCAACATCCCACAGCTTCGACTTCGACGGGAACGGCGGCGGCTACACCTACGCCGACGAAACCCTCGGTGTTTCAGGCTGTGCAGGGTTTGCCGAAGCTCGTTCCTACGTCGACGTCACCATCGACAACGACGCAGTGAAGTCGACCGTGACGCTCTGGGGTCAGCCCTTCAGCATCGGCTGATACTACGGCGACGAGTTCCTCCGGCGGTGCTGCGCTTGACGTGTAGCACCGCCGAGCTTGTTTCTGTACTGTGATTTTTCATAAAGTTCGATTATGGCTCCCTGGCAAGATAGGATGCCCGTTATGGATCGTCACAAAGCAGCTGATTCTGCTCCGTCGACCGACTGGATCGAGACGGTCCTCGGGAAACGCCACAGGCTGTCGCTGTTCCACACTCCGGCGTCGGTGCATGCCGATCAGTCGGCGCTCTTATGGATGTTCCCGCTTGCCGAAGGCGCCGAGGACTATGCGCACCGGGCCGAGGCCTACCGCAATCTCGGTACCTCTGCCGCCTCGCGCATACTGCAAGAGGTCTTCGCAGATTTCGACTCCTACGTACTCCGAGTGTCCGAGCAGCGAGTACTGGAACATCGGCCCATGCGTTCCGACGATGCTCTGCACGGTGACGTCTTCATAGACACTCACGTCGCTACCGACGGAACCGACGCGTTCGGTGTTCGAACTGTCTTCACCGACACGACGGGGGCGATGGTGTTCACCAACTTCGCCACGTTCGTCGGCCGGTTCGAAACACCCTCGGTCCGGGCAGACACCAAAGCTGAACTCCTCGGTCAGCAGACGCCGGGCCTCGCCGCGAATCACTGAGCTCGCTAGTGGAACGCGACCGGCTCGCTAGTGGAACGTGACCGTCAGGGAACTGACCAGCGATGCTGCCGCCACACTCGATGCATCGCCGGATGACATCGCGACCAGAACCACAGGGTCGCCGCTCCGTTGCTTCGTATCTTCTGGCGAGACCAACACCACCACAGCGCGTGCCGCTAATATCTGAGCCGTCCGCTCACCGTCGCCTTCGCCGACGGTCAGTACATCGACGGTGTCCCCTTCTCGCAGAAGCCCGGTCACGCCCGCGTCGGTGAGACGAATGGGCACGATGCGGGCGTCGGCCATCTCTACGGCCGCTGCAGCGAGACGCGAGGACAGCAATCTGACGTCGGTGAGTGGCTCGCCTGCTCTGACCGGTCCGGCGACGGTGTGCGTCTCGACCTCGGCAACATCGCTGAGGGCGCCGTCAGGGACCGTCGAGGGGGAGTACTCGGCGAGGCGAACGTCTCCTGGTTCCAGCCGCATTCCGGGAGTGAGGTCGCGGGCCGCGACCACAACCAGTACGTGATCGGTCGCGACCGCATCCTGGGCGAAGAGAACAACCGCGAAGATTCCCAGCAGGCCGGCTGCGATTCGGCGAAACAACGCTGTACGTGTCCAGCCAGGTCGGATGGAAAATCGGTCGAACAGGGTGGCATCGAGGCGTGATTGTCGCTGCGGCATGGAATCAAGCTAGCGGGACAGGCGAAAACCGCAGCGCGCGAACCGACCCGGGCTGTGGAGAAAGCCAGAGCCTGTGGACAACCTACTCGAGGGGCTAGTTTGTGGCTGCTTTTGCAGGTGTAGAAGACGCAGATTTGGACGACGAAGCCGAGGAACCCGAGGACGTGGACGACGAAGAACTGCTGCTCGAGTCGGAAGACGATGCGGAAGCTTCGGTCTTCGCTGGCGCTGAGTCACTCTTGGATTCACCGGAGCTTTCGCTGGCGGTGTTCGACCCGCTGCGGCTGTCGGTCCGGTAGAATCCGCTGCCCTTGAATACGATTCCGACGGCGTTGAACAGCTTGCGAAGCTTTCCGGTGCACTGCGGGCATACGGTCAACGAGTCATCGGTGAACGACTGCACGATGTCGAATCGGTTGTCGCATTCGGTGCAAGCGTACGAATAGGTGGGCATTGATGTTCCTCCGCGCTGGTCCACTGGTCACCAACGAGATTTCGCCGCCGACTGATACTCGGTCGCGACCCCTGGTGTGCCTAAAAAGTTGAAACTAGTCTGAAAAGAGAGAGCATTGGCACTCTACAGTCATGACTGCCAACGCAACGATTCCGGCGACTATTCCCTGGCCAGCTCGATCAACCCACCTGATGGCGTCAGCACATGCGAAGCACGACGGTCGTGCGGTTCCTCTGGCAATTCGTCGACGAATTCCCCATCCCTGACAATCGCGACGATCGGAGTGCCGGAATTGACCAGTTCGAGCGTCCGATCGTAGAAACCGGCACCGCGTCCAAGCCGAACTCCCCGGATATCGACCCCCAGAGCAGGCACGAATACGAGATCGCACCGGTTCACAGTCGACGGGCCCAGTACCTCTCCGGTCGGTTCCGACAATCCGTAGGGAGCTGCCTTCAAGCTGCCACGGCCTGTGTACTCTGCCCAATACAAGGGCCCAGGCTCACGTGCTATCGGAACCAGGACCAATGGGGTCCGAAGGCGAAGAGCGTCGAGCAGATCGAGTGATCCAGGTTCACTGCCGACCGGCACGTACGCCGCCACAGCACACATTCCGCGCGCCGATTCAGCTGCGGCCTGAGACAGTTTGAAAGCTTCGAAGGCACGTGTTGCGTCGTCGACCGAGCGACGCTCGGTCAAGATGCGTTGCCGCCACTGATGTTTGGAGATGGGGGTCATCAGTATGCCTTCCGTCTCAGGTTCGAGTGTGGACACCACGGGCAATAGACACAAGATGCGGAGGAGTTCCGCAGCGAGCATGGATAGGGTGGGCAGTATGACAGAAGCCGCGACAGACGAAGCACGGCACTTCCGGACCGCGATCGTTCCCGCAGCAGGCATGGGTACGCGCTTCCTGCCGGCCACCAAGACAGTGCCCAAGGAGCTGCTTCCCGTGGTCGATACACCGGGAATCGAGCTTGTTGCCGGTGAGGCCGCCGACTCGGGCGCCGAGCGTCTCGTTATCGTCACCTCGCCTGGCAAGGACGGCGTCGTTGCGCACTTCGTCGAGGATCTCGTACTCGAGAAGAAGCTCGAGAAGAGCGGCAAGTTGAAGATGCTCGAGAAAGTTCGCGTGGCACCGGCGTTGTTGGATGTTCAGTCGGTGGTGCAGTCCGAGCCGCTCGGGCTCGGACACGCCGTCGCGTGTGCGGAAGAAGTGCTCGACGACGACGAAGATGTAGTCGCCGTACTGCTCCCCGACGATCTGGTTCTGCCCCGCGGAGTGCTCGACGTGATGTCGCGGGTCCGCGCCAAGCGCGGAGGTACCGTGCTGTGCGCCTTCGAAGTTCCCGAGGAGGACGTTTCCTCGTACGGAGTTTTCGCGGTCGAAACCGTCCCGGACGCGGACAACCCGAATGTTCTCAAGGTCACCGGCATGGTCGAGAAGCCCAAGCGCGAAGATGCACCTTCGCTGTTTGCTGCGGCAGGCCGCTACCTCCTCGATCGAAAGATTTTCGACGCTCTCCGACAGATAAAGCCAGGTGCAGGCGGCGAACTTCAACTCACCGATGCCATTGCGTTGCTCATCGAGGAAGGCCACCCGGTACACGTCGTCGTACATCGCGGTTCCCGACACGACCTCGGAAATCCCGGGGGATACCTGCGCGCTGCGGTTGACTTTGCACTTGAACGTGATGATTACGGTCCGTCGCTGCGAGAGTGGCTGACCGAACGACTGAGTGACGATTGGGCGCCGCAACTCACTACCTACGAATAGGCCCGACGTGTGACCAGTTAGAGGAAGGGCCAAATGCGCTCGGTTGAGGAACAGCAGACCAGGGTGACTGCTGCGGCGGTTGCCCCACGGCCTGTTCGAGTTGCCATTTCGGAAGCGCAAGGACTGCTGTGCGCCGAAGAGGTTGTGACCGAACGCCCGCTTCCAGGCTTCGACCAGGCAGCTATCGACGGCTACGCGGTGCGAAGCGTCGACGTGTCGTTGGCCGGCACCGATCAACGCAACGACGACGACGAGCGGATCGAACTGACGTTGCCCGTGGTCGGCGAGGTCACCGCAGGTTCGCGCCAGCCGATTCGGTTGCAACCCCGTCAAGCTGTGCGCGTGGACACCGGTGCGCCGCTGCCGACCCTTGCCGACGCAGTCCTCCCGCTGGACCGAACTGACGCCGGTCATGCGCGAGTGAAGGTCTTCCAGCCGGTGCGTTCGGGTGACTACGTCCGCAAAATTGGCGACGACGTCCAGCCCGGGGACGTCGCGGTACGTTCCGGCACCATCATCGGCGCCGCACAGGTCGGCCTGCTCGCTGCGGTAGGCCGGGACAAAGTGCTGGTGCATCCGCGGCCGCGATTGTCGGTCATCTCTGTGGGCGGCGAACTCGTCGACACCGACCGCACGCCCGGCCCCGGTCAGGTCTACGACGTCAACTCCTACTCGCTCGCCGCAGCGGCCCGAGATGCCGGGGCCGACGTCAACCGAGTCGGCATCGTCAGCACCGATCCCAAACGACTCCGCGAGGTCGTCGAAGGACAGCTCATTCGTTCTGAAATCGTCGTCATCGCGGGTGCTGTTGGCGGCGGGGCGTCGGACGGTATTCGCGAGGCGCTGGCCGATCTCGGCGACCTGGAAGTCGAACGTGTCGCGATGCATCCTGGCTCGGTACAAGGATTTGGCCAGCTCGGCCGCGACGAAGTACCTACATTTCTGCTGCCCGCTAATCCGGTGAGCGCCCTGGTGATCTTCGAGATGATGGTCCGGCCACTGATCCGGATCGCGCTCGGGCGTCGCCAGCCCATGCGCCGAACCGTCACCGCTCGGACCGTCGCGCCGATCACGTCCATCGAGGACCGCAAGGGCTTCCTCCGTGGACAACTCATGCGCGACGAGGAGACCGGCGAGTACCTGGTGCAAGCCCTCGGCGGAGCACCGGGATCGTCCTCCCACCTGCTCGCGACGCTGGCCGAGGCCAACTGTCTCGTCGTCATCGATCCGGATGTGACCGAGATCAGGACGGGCGAGGAAGTAGAAGTGGCCTTCCTGGCTCAGCGCGGATGATGGCACACCCGGGTGCAGGGACACGATCGAGCGCACTCGAACATGCGCTTTCATATCACTGCGTCGCAGACGCTAATCTCATCTGATGCCGCGCACGTGGTCGAGCCATCCAGGTTGGCCGGCGAAACTAGGACCACTGACCGTTGCCGCGGGGAATGTCACCGTTCGTCCTGTGCGTCTTCGTGATGCGTCCACCTGGAGTCGGATGCGTTTGAGTGAACGCGCGCATCTCGAGCCGTGGGAACCCAGCGCTGAAGGTTCGTGGAACGCACGCCACCACACCTCGTCGTGGCCAGGAATTCTGTCCGGACTCAAGGCCGAAGCCCGCAAGGGCCACATGCTCCCGATGGCCATCGAGGTCGACGGGGATTTCTGCGGGCAGATCACCGTCGGGAACATCGTGCGAGGTGCACTGCGATCGGGATGGATCGGATATTGGGTGTCCAAGGACTTCAACGGCAGAGGCGTAGCCACGGCAGCGTTGGCGCTCGGCCTCGACCACTGCTTCGGCAGCGCCGGACTCCATCGCGTCGAAGCAACCGTGCGTCCAGAGAACTTGGCAAGCCAGGCAGTTCTGCGCCACGTCGGCTTCCGTCAAGAGGGACTGCTCAAGAACTATCTCGACGTCGACGGCGGCTGGCGCGACCACCTCCTCGTAGCCATCACATCCAGCGAAGTGCAAGGCAGTGTAGCCGACCGACTGGTACGGACCGGGCGTGCCACCTGGGCGTAAGTTCCCAGATTAGTAGGGCTGATCCGCCCTCGAGCGCTGATGCATGTGTGACTAAAGTGACGTGTGATTCAAGTCCGGTCGGCGCGTCTCCCCGGTTCGGCCCTGCCTTCCGCATAGCCTGAATACCTCAACTGTACAAAAGTTGTTCGCTGCGGAAGGAGAGCGCCGAGATGCCCAATTCGATCATTTGGATCGGTCTGGTCGCTATCTGGCTGTTCGTTCTGCTTCCGATGATGATGAGCCAGCGCCCGCGCGTCATGCAGACGTCCGATGTTGCGCTTGCCACCCGCGTTCTCCATCGCGGAGGAACCAACAAGCCTATGCGGGGACCGGGCGTCGGGCATGCAAGTGACCCCGATTGGCGCCCGGAGTACGACGAGCGAGTGTCGGCACCCGCCAATATCGTATTCGCGCGTACAGCACAGAGCACCGATGCGGAGGGCCCGATGGACGCTGACACAGAAACCATGGAAATTGATCGCGAAGACGAAGTCGAGCGTGACTACGTTCCAAGTCGCCGCGGCCGGGGAGGCTTCGACCCCGAAGCCGACGCCATTGCCCGCGCCGCACGGTATTCGTTCCGCCAGAGGGCGGTTCTCGGCTTGGTGTTCGCCGCCATCACGTCGGCGGCCCTGGCCATCATCATGAGTCCGACACTGTGGTGGGTGTGCGCACTGTCCACGGCAGCGCTGATCGGTTACCTGTACTACCTGCGGCGCCAGGTCCAGATCGAAGAACAGATCCGCTGCAGACGTTCGACTCGGATGAGTCGTTCGCGTCTGGGCGTCGAATCGCGCAGCGACGGCGAACTCAAACTGGTGCCGCAGCGACTTCGGCGACCAGGGGCCGTAGTACTGGAGATCGACGACGAGGATCCCGAGTTCGACCACCTGGATCACTACGTCGAGCCCCTCCATCAGTCAGGTTCGGACGAGAGTGACGTTCGACGGGCGTCTGGGGCCTGAGGTTCGGGGCAATCGGCACCTTTTGATAGGGTGGCGCAGCAGTCCAAAGGACTGCAAAAAGGGGCTGTGGCGCAGTTGGTAGCGCGTCTCGTTCGCATCGAGAAGGTCAGGGGTTCGATTCCCCTCAGCTCCACCACCTGTACTTCGAAAATTTTCCGTCTTCCTGAATTCCCGTCTTTCGATTTGCACCATTCGAGAGGCGGGTTTTTCATGCTTCGAGCACGGCGAGAGTGATTGGCTGCGGATGCAGCATGCGCCGTTCTACGTCGCTTGGTGCCGCGCGCGGTTATCGTGGATCTGCCGGCTACCAAACAGTTTCGTCGTAAAACCATTTCGATCACGCAGATGAGATCAGGGAGCTTCTGATGGCAGGCCTCGACACGCAATTGACCCCGCTGCGTTTTCTCGAGCGGGCGGTGGAGGGGCATCCCGACGCGACCGCCATCGTCGACGGTCCCCGGCGGATCACCTACGCCGAGATGACGGACCGCGTTCGTAGGCTCGCCACCGGGCTGCGCGACCGCGGGTTGGCGGCAGGTGAGTCTGTGGCGGTGCTGGCGCCGAATAGTGCCGAGGCGCTGATCGCGCACTACGCCGTGCCGCTCGCCGGGGGTGTGCTGGTCATGCTCAACACCCGGCTGGCGCCGCCCGAGGTCCAATTCATCCTGGAGCATTCGGAGGCCAAATATCTCTTCGGCGACGCGGAACTGCTGAGCCCGTTGCTGGCCGGTGAAGACTTCGGCGGGTTCGTGCCGAAAGCTGTGGGGGACGTCGTCGCGCACCCGGAGGCGGACGGCTCGGATGCGGGACTGCCCGGAGCGCAGAACTATTCCGCCTGGCTGGCGGCGGAGCCGGACCAGACGCTCTCCTGGGAGGTCGACGACGAGACCGCGACGATCTCCATCAACTACACCTCCGGCACCACCGGCCGGCCCAAGGGTGTGATGTACACCCATCGCGGCGCGTACCTGAATTCGATGGGCGAGATCATCACTCAGGGCTTTTCCCCGCTGGTGCGCTATCTGTGGACGCTGCCGATGTTCCACTGCAACGGCTGGTGCACCACCTGGGCGCTGACGGCTGTCGCGGGCACGCACGTGTGTCTGCGGGCGGTTCGGGGCGAAGACGTGTGGCGGTTGATCGACGAGGAGAAGATCACCCGCGCGGCGGGGGCGCCGACGGTGCTCAACGTCATGGCGGCCGCCCCTGAGGCGCACGGGATGGATGGCACCCTGTCGATGGTCACGGCCGGGGCGCCGCCGTCGCCGACGATCATCGCCAAGTTCGAAGATCTCGGCATCACCGTGGTGCACGTTTATGGGCTCACCGAGTCCTACGGCCCGTACTCCTCGTGTGAGCCGCAGCCGGCGTGGGCGGAGTTCGAACGCGAGGATCGGGCGGCGATGGTGTCGCGGCAGGGGATCGGCATGATCACGTCCGATCGGATGCGGGTCATCGAACGACGCGACGACGACGACATTGTCGACGTCCCGCGCGACGGCGTCACGATGGGCGAGATAGTGCTCCGCGGAAACTCGGTGATGAAGGGCTATTTCAATTCTCCGGACGCGACGGCGAAGGCATTCCGCGGCGGGTGGTTCCACTCCGGCGACCTCGCGGTGATGCACTCCGACGGTTACACGCAGATCCTGGACCGAGCTAAGGACGTCGTGGTGTCGGGCGGGGAAAACATCTCCACCATCGAGGTGGAGCAGGCGCTGCTCACGCACCCGGCCGTCCAAGATGTCGCAGTGGTGGGAATGCCAGATCCGCGCTGGGGTGAGCGCCCGAAGGCGTTCATAGTGCTCGTGCCCGGCGCCGAGGTGGACGAAGCCACGCTGATCGAGCACGTCAAGACCCGCATTGCCAAGTACAAAGCGCCGGGTGTGGTGGAGTTTTTGGTGCAGTTGCCCACCACCTCGACCGGGAAGATTCGCAAGAACGAGTTACGTGAGAAGGAATGGGCGGGTCACGCAAGCCGGGTGCAGGGCTGATGCCGCGATATCCACATCGGTTGTGGTTGCCGCCCGATATTGATACGGATTGAAGTAAAATCTCTCGCCGGTTCGTCTGTACAGAAGATGAAGCGTGCTCGAAAATCGAGCACTGAAAGCGACGAATGGCCCGCTATTTGCGTAGAATTCTCGAGCTGTGCGCTTTCTGCGCTCGCAAGAGCTAGCTAGCGATGTTTCGGGCGTACGCCGAAGCGCTAATTTGGCGCGTGTGTGCACCATGGCCGCGTCAGACCGGTAGGCTTGCAGACGAGTTTGGAATCAGAGTTGATGGTCGACGTCTACTGGGGAAGCGTCACCCCGGCCGCAGATGGCTCAGCCTGCGGCCCTGAGAGCTATGTGGAGTGTGAATGTCTTTCGAGATTGTCGACCTCGAGGAAACGTGGGTCGCCGGTCTTCCTGTTCGTAGCCCCAAGCGGGCACTGGGAAGACTGAACGATCCGGCGCTGGATCAGGCTTGGGCCTCTGTTCTCAAACAGGACCTCGGTGGACCCTTGGCCTCGGTCTATACCGACTTCGCACCGGGGATAGGTTCGTACAACACTCAGATCGTCGGATACCAGTGCACATCTCTCAAGCAGGTCACCCGCGGTCATTTGATAGCGAAGGTGCCACGAGCTCGCTATGCAAAGTTTTCGGCAGTCGGTTACTTCCCGGATGTCATGACGCGATTGTGGAAACAGATCGAACATGCTGAGGACCAGCATGAGATCACCCGAACTTTCACTGCCGATTACGAGTGTTACCCGCACGCCTACAAGATCGACCTTTACCTCTCGGTGGATGCGGCGTGACGTTTCGAGTGACCGCGCGGAGCGCCGAGTTGTTCGGTGGGCTGGTAGCCACACGAGTAGTTCCGGGCTCCGAAGCAAGCGGTAGCGAGTTGTTCAGATTTTTGCGCGAGCGAATTCGCGATCGATATCTCCTTAGTGTCGATGTCAGTACCGTCTACGTTCCCGATGAGCATGGCGTCTACAACGCGTTGGTCTCCACGGCCTATCCCTCGCCCTCCGATGTGCCGGTAGGAGACGTCTTCGTCAGCGTGCCGAGCGGGGTCTACGCGGTGTTCGTGCCGAGCGGAAATTTGAAGGATCCAATCGACGATGTGTGGACGCAGGTGGAGGATTCCGCCGAAAATGGCGAACTATTTCGCGCTTATAAAGAAGACATCGAGGTCGTTACAAGTTCCGGTGAAGTGGAACTTTATATTTCAATAGTTATCTAATTCGGTAAAAGATCCACTAACGGAGCGCAATGTAGGTATACATTCGGTTAGTATTACACTGCGCAACCCGATCGAGTAGGTATAGCAAATTCGAGCAGTTGGATTTGCCCTGTTCGCTTACGGTCCTATCGCGGTGGTGTAAGAGTCAACTCAGCAGGGGTGATTGACAATGGTTAGGCAACTCAGAGCGGAAGCAACACGTGCAGCCGCACTCCGTGCGGCAGCCGACCTTTTTCTGGAGGTTGGACATGCGAATGCGACATTGAGTCAAGTGTCCGCGCAGTCCGGCGTCACCAAGGGTGCGCTGTACTTCCATTTTGCATCCAAGGAAGAATTGGCCCGCGCGATTGTCGATGAGGGCCACGAGCGAGTATCTACCGCTTGCTCCGGCCTAGTAGACAGCCGTTCGCCGGCGCTCGAGTCAGTGATCGGTATTTCATATTCCGTACTCGAGTTGGCTGCGTCGGACCCGCTCGTGCGCGTGATGTACCGACTGCAGATGGAGTTCGAAGGTTCCGAGACCACCCGCGGCAGCGTGTTTGGGACGTGGGGGAACATCTTCGAGCATTTGTTCGACCGCGCGATAGAGCACGGCGACGTTGCCGACCATCTCGACTCCTCCAACGCAGCCCTGTTGGTCTGCGAGATGCTTGCCGGCGTGCTGATGGTCTCCGAGGCTCAGTCGACTCTTGGTACTGCGCCCTCCCGGATGGAGAAGGTCTGGCACACAGTGCTTCCGTCCTTGGTTCCACCGAACAAGCTCGGGTATTTCCGTGAATTCGCGGCGCGCAGCTTGTCTAGCTTTGTGCATTCGGATTCGCCCGTGGACTCCGTTCACGTCTAGGACTCTGGGCTCCTTGCGGAGTGTCGGTACCCAGTGGACACTGTGTGACATGGAACACACTAATATTCGCAGTCCGTCGAAACAAGACGCGGCGGCGCAACACAGAATGTCCGATGCCGAGCTTCGCAAGGCGATAGGGACTCTTCAGAGTCGTGCAGATGACGCGCGCCGTCGTGGAGCAGAGCAGGATGCCGAGCGCATCGAACGCACCGTCGATGACTACCGCGATGAGATGTCCCGACGTAGCTGAGTAGAAGGTAACCGTGCGCTGCAAACGCGACGTCCGCGTAGGGTGCGAGCAAGACTGCACATCGACAGTGGGGAACGGTAGGCCCGATGGCCATCAAGAATCTGCGCGGCAAAAAGACGTTCATCACCGGGGCCGGAAGCGGAATCGGCCGCGCGGCCGCGTTGGCTGCGGCACGAGCCGGCGCCGAACTCTACTTGACGGATATCAACGAAGTAGGGCTGAAGGAGACAGTCGACGCAGCCGGGACTGCTGTCATACGGTCTGCAGCGTTCGACGTCTCCGATTACGACGCGGTCTCCGCGTTCGCCGATGAAGTACACGGGTCCGTCGGCAGTCTCGACATCGTGATGAACGTGGCCGGAATCGCAGCCTGGGGAACGGTCGAGAATCTGGAGCACCGACATTGGAAGTCGATGATCGACGTCAACCTCATGGGGCCTATCCACGTCATCGAAAACTTTCTACCCCCGATGGTGCACGCGAGAAAAGGGGGACACCTGGTCAACGTCTCCTCGGCGGCCGGCCTCATCCCGCTGCCCTGGCATGCGGCGTACAGCGCTAGCAAATACGGATTGCGGGGCGCCTCGGAGGTCCTGCGTTACGACTTGAAAAGGCATGACATCGGCGTCAGTCTCGTGGTGCCGGGCGGGGTGAGAACAGGGTTGGTCAACACCGTCGAGATCGCTGGCGTCGACCGCGATGATCCGCGAGTGAAGAAGTTGCAGCACCGGTTCGAGAAGCGAGCCGTCGAACCGGAAAAGGTCGCTGACGCCATCATTGTCGGAATTCTGAAGAACCGCTACCTGGTGTACTCGTCCAACGACATTCGTTTCGGCTATTGGATGGCCAGAAAGTTCGCATTGCCGTACGAGTTCGTATTGCAGAAGGCCAACGACCAGTTCAGCAAACTACTCGAGAAATAGGTCGACGTCGAGCCTGCGAGCCCCGGGACCCGCCTTGAACAGCTCGTCGCCAGGATTTGCCAGCGCGCAACTGGACATCGAAAGGCAACCGCAGCCGATGCACCCGGTCAGATCGTCGCGTAGCCGGACCAACTGCGCGATGCGGTTGTCGAGATCGGTATGCCAGTGCTGCGACAACGTGGCCCAGTCGCGTTTGGTCGGGGTCCTCTCCTCGGGCAGGTCGGCGAGAGCTTCTCGAATACGAGCGAGCGGAATACCGACCTTCTGCGAGATACGAACGAACGCGACTCGTCGAAGCGTGTCTCGGTGATATCTTCGTTGGTTGCCGGAAGTACGTCTGCTGCTGATCAACCCCTCCTTCTCGTAGAAGTGCAAGGCTGACACAGCTACCCCGCTGCGTTCGGAGAGCTGTCCCGGGGTGAGTTCTCGGGTCTTCGAGTCGGTCATCGGCATACCTCGACCTTAGTTGCGCTTCGCGCCGGGGACCTTAGTTGCGCTTCGCGCGCAGACCCTGGTTTCGCTTCGCACAGATGCCATTATTGCCGTGTGCAGTGCTGACGCGTCAGAGCACTTTGTACACGGCCTCCACCGGACGAGCGAGCACAGTTCCCTTGTCCGTCACCACGATCGGACGCTCGATCAGGATCGGATTGTCGACCATGGCGGCGATGAGCTCGTCCTCCGAGGAATCTTTCAGGCCCAGGTCTTTGTAGAGCGCTTCCTTTTTCCGAATCGCGTCCGAGGCTTTCAATCCTGCATCGTCGAGCAGTTTTCTCAGTCCGTCCTTGGTCGGCGGAGTCTCGAGATACTTCACGACGGTCGGTTCGATTCCAGCCTCCTGGATGACCTTCAACGCATTTCGAGACGTGCTGCACTTCGGGTTGTGGTAGATCGTTGCTCTCGTGGTCATGTTTGTAGATGTTGCCATGAGGGTAGGCAAAATCGATGACTGACAGACGAATAGTGATTGCCGGAGGCCACGGAAAGATCGCTCAGCATCTCATCCAGGTGCTCACTGCGCGAGGTGATCGCGCGGTGGCGTTGATTCGAAATCCGGACCACCGCAACGCGGTAGCCGCGCTCGGTGCGCTGCCTGAGATCGTCGACCTCGAGTCTGCCTCCGTGGACGAGGTGGCGAAACTACTCGAAGGAGCCGACGGCGCAGTGTTTGCCGCCGGGGCGGGCGCCTCGGGCGGGGCGGAGCGCAAGGACTCGGTGGACCGCGGAGCTTCGGTGCTGCTTGCCGATGCCGCCGAGAAATCCGGTGTGAAGCGTTTTGTCCAGATCAGCTCGTTCGGAGCGGGGGAGCCCGTGGCCGACGACGCCGAAGACACGTGGAAGGCATACATGGCGGCCAAGACGGCGGCCGAAGAAGATCTGAAGAGGCGTACCGAACTCGATTGGACGATTCTCCGGCCCGGGGGATTGACCGACGACGACGCCACCGGACACGTGGCACTGTCGGCGCCTCCACTCGAAGCAGGAACCGTGCCGCGAGCCGATGTCGCTGCTGTCATCGCAGCGTTGCTGGAATCACCGTCGACAGTAGGAAAGACGTTGATGTTGACGTCCGGCGATACGCCCATCGACGAAGCTGTGCAGTAGTGAGGCTGTGAAGTAGTATCGACCGCCGTGTACGTACCTGGACGGCGCACGGGAACGAAGGTTTCGATATATGCGGATTCACATCGATGCTGCATCCAAAGTTCCTCTCTTCGAGCAACTTCGAGCTGGTATTTTCGAACAAGTTCGTAGCGGGAAGCTGATTGCCGAGACGAAGGTCCCGACTGTCCGCGGTCTTGCAAAAGAACTCGGGATCGCGCCGCACACCGTGGCGAAGGCATACAAAGAACTCGAATCGCAGGGCGTAATCGAGACCCGCGGGCGTCTGGGCACCTTCATTGCCTCCGGCGGAGATCCGACCGAGGACAACGCTGCCCGCGCCGCGATGGCGTACGTCAGCGAGCTGCGCGCACTCGGGTTGTCCGACACCAAGGCCCGAGAGTTAGTGGATGCAGCGCTCGCCCTGAGTTGATGTGAGCGCTAACGCCACGAGGGTAACCACAGTTGGTTTTGCCACATTTCCGGTGAGATGGGCATGGCCGTCAGAATGGGCCACAGCCAGATGAAATTCGCGACCACAAGAGATACGTAGAGGCACACCAGCAATAGTCCGGTGCCCCTACGCTCGGGCGACGCGCGAGCCTTGCCGATGATCTGCCCGAGTACCAGCGCGAAGCCCATCACCATGAACGGTGCCAGCACCACCGCGTAGAAAAAGTACATCTGCCGGTCGAGGGTGGCGAACCAGGGGAGATAGCCGGCTGCGTAGCCCGTGATCACCACGGCGAAACGCCAGTCCCGGCGGACGAGCATCATCCATAGACACCACAGCAACATCGGCACTGCGAGCCACCACATAGCGGGCGTACCTATGAGCATGATCGCCTTGACGCACGACGACGTCGAGCAGCCCTGAACGTTCTCGCCGTCGGCGAAGTAATACAGCATTGGACGCAAACCCATCGGCCATGTCCACGGCTTGGACTCCCACGGGTGCGAATTACCCGCAGAGTTGGTGAGGCCTTCGTGAAACGACAGCACGTTGCCGCTGTAATACCAGAGCGAACGCAACGCCCCAGGAATGAACGAAAAGGGCCCATCGGTCCCGATCTGATTCCCGACGGCATTTCGGTCGACGCCGTTCTCGCTCGCGAACCAACCGGCGTATGTCCCGAGGTAGACGATCACTGGAATCACGACGAGGGCGTAGAGACTCGGTCCGATGTCGCGGACGGCAGTACCGATCCAGGGGCGTGAAACTCCATTGGCACGCCTGGCTGCGACATCGAAAGCGACGCACAGGATGCCGAAGAAGGCGATGAAATACAGGCCGGACCATTTGGTTCCACAAGCGAGACCGAGCATCAGGCCTGCACCGAACCGCCACCAACGGACGCCGAGACGCGGACCGAATTGGCTTGCCCCGATACGACCTTCGCTGCGCACCTTCGCCATCCGCTCCCGAATGTCGTCTCGATCCACGACGAGGCATCCCATCGCGGCGGTGACGAAAAACGCCAGGAAGATGTCGAGCATGCCGATCCGGGACGATACGAAGGTGACGCCGTCGACGATCAGCAGGATGCCGGCGATAGCGCCGACCAGTGTCGATCGTGCGAGCCGGCGCACGATCCGAATGACAATTAGCACCAGGAGTGTGCCCAGCAAGGCCGCCGAGAACCGCCAGCCCCAACCGTTGTAGCCGAAGAATGCCTCGCCGACGGCGATCAGCTGCTTTCCCACCGGCGGGTGCACCACCAGCCCATAGGCAGGGTTGTCCTCGATCCCACCACCGGTCAGAACCTGCCAGCCCTGCGGCGCGTAGTGCTTCTCGTCGAAGACCGGGGTGCCGGCATCGGTCGGATAGCGCAGCATGGTGAAACGGGTGACCGCGGCGATCGCTGTGATGACGAGCGTGACGATCCAGCCTCGTCGACGATCGGTGTCCCGGTAGTAGTCGGCCGCCGGAGACGTTGGACCGGGACTCACCACGTACCGCTCGGTCAACAAGGCCACATGCCGATCGTATGCGGCGCCGACGAGTGCGAGACGATGGGAGCATGCTGATCCTTGCCGCAACCCCTATGGGCGACGTCGGTGATGCGTCCCA
>JBBSSG010000011.1:0-37566 GCA_038242295.1 Mycobacteriales bacterium
AGCTCCACTGCGGCACTGCCGATGAGCGACGTATTCGACTGACCTGAGCTGCGGGGCGCCTTCGGAGTCGTGGTGGTTTTGCCGGAGTTACTGCTGTCGGGAGTGCTTGCATTCGAGTCACTGCTGGTCGAGTCACTGGTGTCGGGAGTGCTTGCATTCGAGTCACTGCTGGTCGAGTCACTGCTGGTCGAGTCACTGGTGTCGGAGTCTTCGAGATCGGTGTGGGATCTTTGGCCAGCGGCTACAGCTGCTGCCGTAGCGGCGGCCGCCTGATTCGCTGCTACTCGGGCTGCTGCCTGTACGGCGGCTTGGCGTGCTGCCGACGCGGCAGCTGCAATCGCGGCATCTTCGGCGGCCTTCTGCTGCTCCCATGAGGAATACGCGACTCGTTGGCCCTGCAGACCAACTACATCCGTGCGTGCCGAATCGAGTTGCGTTTGAGCTGAATATCGCCGCGATTCGATGGCGGTTTTCTGTTCGGCCTGACTTTGGAGTGCTGCGCGTGCAGTTGCGATTGCATCTTCCGCGTCGGTTTTCTTCGATTGGGCGTCTTCCGCAGCGGCGTCTGCTTGCTGCTTCGACTCCCTCGCAGCCGAATCCTTGTTGGCCTGCGCGGTGCGTGCACGCTGTAGGCCGTCAAGGATAGCGTTCTGGCTGGCCGACAAGACCTCGAGTACCTGTGCGCGGTCGATCACGTCTTCCGGGCCGGTCGACCCCAGGAAGGACGACACCGATGCGACACCAGACCCCTGCGTATAGCTCGACACGGCGAATTCGTTGAATCTCTGCTGCGCAGACTGAATTTGTGTGCCGGCGTCGGCCAAGGCCTGCTGCGCGATGGCTACCAACTGCGCAGCAACGTCAGCGGTATCCCGTGCGTTCTGCAGATCGACGAGAGCCTTGTTGACGTCCTCGCGTTTGATGGCGACTTCCGCGTCGAGTTGCGCGAGTTGCTCGTTGGCTGACGCAACTTGGTTGATCAGGTCTCCCACAGCACCGAGTTGCTGTTCCACACGAGAACCGGCTGCGGAGATTTCCCAGTCCGACGGGTTGGGCGGCGGCGGAGGTGCCGCCGCGGCAGTGCCGGTTGCCGCACCCAAGAGCGCGATCACCAACCCTGTGCCGACCATCAGTCTTGCTGTCTCAGAGAACGCGCTGCGGCGAGTGCCGCGGACTACCCGTCGCCTCACAAAAAATCTCCCTCAGTCCCGGCGCTCGCGACGATCCCGTGGATACATCGACGCCGGTCGAGCGGACTTTGTCACCCGTGGTCGGGTGCCTGGAGTCATACTCGCCGGGCAGGGAGAAAGCGCGCAGCACTGTTGAAGGTGCCGGCCACATCAGCCGCACCCGAAGCATCAGCCCCTCGAGTCAACCCGAGTAGACCTCCGCCCTCTGCGACACTCCTTCCCCAGCAGTGCCAATGGCACCGTACGACACATTGCGCACTAAAGGAACTCCAGTAACAAAGCACATAAATGTAATTCGACCAGCGCAAATAGGCTGAACTCGCGTTATGTCGTAAACAGTTTTTTGGACTTTTTCGCAGGCGTACCAAAATGACCCGAACTTGGACGGGTGGGCACTGCGCGGCGGTACCGAAGATCGGTGCCGGGAGTTACTGATCCGGCGCTGTGTCGATGGCAGTGGACGTGGCGGGTTCGGTGGAACGGTCCTCGGCGTGACCGGCCGTTGGCCGTCGTATTTTGGCCACCGCGGTTGCAGCTGCTCCGGCAGCGACGACAACGATCACTACAACGGTGATGAGAGTCCAGGGGGTCGGCGGATCCACCAGTGTGTTCACGAAATTGTTTGCGCCGACAACGGGGTCACCGGTGTAGGTGTGGTCCTGGCCAGTTTCCAAGATCACTCTGCTCACTGAGTCACTGAAAGTACCGACCTGGCCAGGGCTCAATACGAGCACGGTGCCACCGTCTTCCGTGCCGACCGCCGTAGCGAGATCTCGAAGTTGCGAGTCGTGTGCGGGGTTGTTTTGCACCACCACGATTCCGAGGTCGATTCCATTGTTCTCGGCACGGTCGACGACAGCCAGCAATTCGTCTTCCATCGATGCAGGAGCGCTCACACCAGTGGCGGCAACATCAGTGACGATCGAATCGACATCGATGCCCGGCGGAACGTCGGCTGCGAGCGGCACAAAAGCAAGGATCGGTTCAGGCATCTCTCGTCCAGTCGAATCTGACATCGTGGTCGGCTTGCAGTAACAACGGCCAGAACACTACGTCACAGCGTTCGCATGGAATCACAGACTGGTCAGCCGGCTCGGGTGAAAGTGAGGCTCCCCTGCATTGCGCAGGCGCTGCCACTCCACGAGGATCGTGGATCCAAGGGGCAGCGGACTTGATGTAGGCTGCCCTTCATTTCAACAGGACAAGCGTACTGTTAGACTTGAACTTGGACTCGAGACATCTACCCGCGCCGATCGTCGCTCGCGCCGATCACCCGCGAATACGTCTCGCTTCAACCGTCGACACAGCCCCGTCGGCGGTGTGCCTCATAGACGAGTGGAGCTGAAGTGACCGCTAGTAATAATTCATTCGGTGCAAAGGGCACCCTCGAAGTCGGAGAGAACTCGTACGAGATCTTCCGGCTGTCGGCCTTGCCCGGTGCCGAAAAGTTGCCCTATGCATTGAAGGTCCTCGCGGAGAATCTCCTTCGCGCCGAGGACGGTGCCAATATCACAGCCGACCATATTCGTTCGATCGCGTCGTGGGATCCGTCCGCGGATCCGAGCATCGAAATCCAGTTCACCCCTGCCCGCGTGATCATGCAGGACTTCACCGGTGTGCCGTGCATCGTCGACCTCGCCACCATGCGTGAGGCTGTGACCACACTCGGCGGCGACGCGAGCAAGGTCAACCCCCTCTCCCCTGCCGATATGGTCATCGACCACTCGGTAATCCTCGATGTCTTCGGCCGCGAAGATGCACTCGAGCGCAACGTCGACCTCGAATACGAGCGCAACGGCGAGCGTTACCAGTTCCTTCGCTGGGGCCAGGGAGCCTTCGACGATTTCAGAGTCGTTCCTCCCGGGATGGGCATCGTCCACCAGGTCAACATCGAGTACCTGGCACCCACCGTCATGACCCGCAACGGTCAGGCATACCCGGACACCTGCGTCGGCACCGATTCGCACACCACGATGGTCAACGGCCTCGGCGTGCTCGGCTGGGGCGTCGGCGGCATCGAGGCCGAAGCCGCGATGCTGGGCCAGCCCGTCTCGATGCTCATCCCCCGCGTCGTCGGGTTCAAGCTCTCCGGTGAGATCCAGCCTGGCGTGACTGCGACCGACGTCGTTCTTACCGCGACCGAAATGTTGCGTAAGCACGGTGTTGTCGGCAAGTTCGTCGAGTTCTACGGCAAGGGCGTCGCCGAGGTACCTCTCGCGAACCGCGCCACCCTCGGCAACATGAGTCCCGAATTCGGTTCCACCGCCGCCATTTTCCCGATCGACGAAGAAACCATCAACTACCTGCGCCTCACCGGCCGCAGCGATGAGCAGCTCGCGCTCGTCGAGGCGTACGCCAAGGAACAGGGCATGTGGCACGACCCCGAGAACGAAGCGGTGTACTCCGAGTACGTCGAACTCGATCTCGGAGATGTGGTGCCGTCCATCGCCGGACCGAAGCGTCCGCAGGACCGCATTCTTCTTTCCGACTCGAAGATGGCTTTCCGCAAGGACATCCACAACTACGTCGAGGAGAACCACCCCGCTCACGAAGGTGACAGCAAGCTCGACGAGGCGCTCAACGAGTCGTTCCCGGCCAGCGATTCCGCGTCGCTCTCATTCTCGGACGACGGTGCCGTCGATGTCCGCTCGGCCGCCTACGGCGCCGAGGGGCGACCGAGCAAGCCAGTGCGGGTCGTTACTGACGAGGGCGGCGAATTCGTGCTCGATCACGGCGCTGTCGTGGTCGCAGGGATCACCTCGTGCACCAACACCTCCAACCCGTCGGTGATGCTCGGTGCAGCTCTGCTCGCTCGCAACGCCGTCAACAAGGGTCTGACCACCAAGCCCTGGGTGAAGACCAATATGGCACCGGGTTCACAGGTCGTCACCGACTACTACGAGAAGGCCGGCCTGTGGCCGTACCTCGAGAAGCTCGGCTACTACCTGGGCGGTTACGGATGCACCACGTGTATCGGCAACACCGGACCGCTGCTCGAGCCGATCTCGAAGGCAATCAACGACAACGACCTCTCGGTTACTGCCGTGCTGTCGGGTAACCGCAACTTCGAGGGTCGTATCTCCCCCGACGTCAAGATGAACTACCTCGCATCTCCCCCGCTGGTCATTGCTTACGGCCTCGCGGGCACGATGGACTTCGACTTCGAGAGCGATCCGTTGGGCGAGGACCACGAGGGCAACCCCGTGTTCCTGAAGGACATCTGGCCGTCCGCTCAGGAGATCGAAGAGACGATCAAGTCCTCGATCAGCCAGGACATGTTCCGCAAGTCCTACAAGACGATCTTCGACGGGGACAGCCGCTGGCAGAACCTCTCCACTCCAGAGGGCGACACGTTCGCATGGGACGAAAAGTCCACCTACGTGCGGAAGCCTCCATACTTCGACGGCATGACGATGGAGCCGGAGCCGGTCAAGGACATCAAGGGCGCTCGCGTCCTCGCTCTGCTCGGCGATTCGGTCACCACCGACCACATCAGCCCGGCTGGTCCGATCAAGTCGGGCACGCCTGCCGCCCAGTACCTGGACTCTCATGGCGTCGAGCGCAAGGACTACAACTCGCTCGGCTCACGCCGCGGTAACCACGAGGTCATGATTCGCGGAACATTCGCGAACATCCGTCTGAAGAACCAACTTCTCGACGACGTATCGGGTGGCTACACCCGAGACTTCACTTTGGACGACGGCCCGCAGGCGTTCATCTACGACGCATCGCAGAACTACCAGGCTGCCGGTATCCCTCTCGTGGTCCTGGGCGGCAAGGAGTACGGCAGCGGCTCTTCACGTGACTGGGCAGCGAAGGGCACCTCGCTTCTCGGCGTCAAGGCCGTCATCACCGAGTCGTTCGAACGTATCCACCGCTCGAACCTCATCGGCATGGGTGTTGTTCCGCTCCAGTTCCCGGCCGGCGAAAGCGCGGTCTCGCTGAAGCTCGACGGCACCGAGACGTTCGACATCGTCGGCGTCGAGAAGCTGAACGAGGGAGTCACACCGAAGACGATGGCTGTCACTGCAACGAAGACCGATGGCTCCAAGGTCGAGTTCGACGCTGTTGTACGCATCGACACGCCCGGTGAGGCGGACTACTACCGCAACGGCGGAATCTTGCAGTACGTCCTCCGCAACATGATCAACAGCTGAGCACTTTCCGCAAGACTCTGTACTGGTGATTGATCCCTGCCAGTGAAGGTGCAGAACGCGTACGACCACTTCGAGTTCGAATCAGACTCGACATATCGGTGGCCGTGCGCGTTCTGCGCTTTGAGGCGAACATTCTTCGCCGATGCAGGGATCACTCACCGGCCTACGAAGGAGGCAAGGGTGCCCAAAGTCAGTGAAGATCAGTTGGCCGCGAGGCGGAGCGAAATCCTCGACGGCGCACGCACTTGCTTCGGCGAATACGGCTACGAAGGCGCGACGGTCAGGCGACTCGAGGAGTCGACAGGTCTTTCACGTGGCGCGATCTTCCATCATTTCAAGGACAAGGACGGCCTGTTTCTCGCCCTCGCGCAGGAAGACGGTCGGCGAATGGCTGAAGTCGCTGCTCGTGAAGGGCTGGTTCAAGTCATGCGGGACATCCTTGAACAACCCGATCGGTTCGAATGGCTCGGTACGAGGCTCGAGATCGCGAGGCGCCTGCGTACCGATCCTGAGTTCAGGAAGAGCTGGGCCGAAAAGTCCGCGGAACTGACCGACGCGACTCTTGCGCGTCTGGAACGGCAGAAGAATGCCGGTCGACTTCGTGCAGACGTTCCGCAGGAGGTCATGGTCGACTATCTGGATCTCGTGCTCGACGGTCTTGTTGCGCGCATCGCCTCAGGACAGGGCGGCCACAATCTCTCAGCGGTACTGGACTTGGTGGAGGAGTCGGTCCGCAAGCGATAGACGCCGGCCTAGTCGCGCCGAGTCGCCTTCGTACGATTAGGTCCGCCGCGAGACCTCAGTTCGACGCCCGACTCTTCGAGTACTTTGTGGACGAATCCATAGGATCGGCCGGTGCGGTCGGCCAACACTCGGATACTGGCGCCGGACTCGTAGAGTTCTTTCAGCGAGGATTGCAATCGATCACGAGAATCACCCGTGATGCGAGCACCTTTCACGTACCCCGAGCGGTTTTCGCCGGCGCCGTCCTTACTGTCGGTTCTATGCTCCCGCGTGCCTGCCATGGGTTTCCTCCAGTCAGCGATCCTGCACTCACCGAACTCCCCCGTGCGATCGAGGGTAGAGGACACCAGCTCTGGCCACGATGGAACCGCCGAAATTTCCCGCTCGCTCACGCCAACTGGATGAGCTCCAGGTAATCCTGTGACCAATGATCCTCGTTACCGTCCGGCAGCAGGATTACGCGCTCAGGCGATAATGCCTCAGCTGCACCAGGATCGTGGGTGACCAGAACGACAGCACCCTTGTAGCTTCGCAGCGCATCGAGAACCTGCTCACGTGAGACGGGATCGAGGTTGTTTGTCGGCTCATCCA
Source organism: Mycobacteriales bacterium (assembly GCA_038242295.1). Classification (GTDB taxonomy): domain Bacteria; phylum Actinomycetota; class Actinomycetes; order Mycobacteriales; family Mycobacteriaceae; genus Rhodococcoides. Next base: position 6,683 of record JBBSSG010000011.1, read on the forward strand.
AGAGAAGAACGTTGGCAGCCGAGGAGACGAGACCTGCGAGTGCAAGACGCGTTTTCTCGCCACCGGACAACGTGCCGGCTGGTTGCTCGAGCTGAGGTCCGGTGAACATGAAGGCACCGAGCAGAGAACGCAACTCCTGCTCGCCAGTATCGGGAGCGGCATGCCTGATGTTCTCCCAGACCGACGCGGCGTCGTCCAGGGTGTCGTGCTCCTGCGCGAAGTAGCCGATGCGGAGACCGTGGCCCGGCTCGATCTGTCCCGCGTCGGACTTTTCGGTGCCGGCGAGTATCCGCAGAAGTGTCGTTTTTCCAGCGCCATTGAGCCCCAACACCACGACACGGCTACCGCGGTCGATAGCCAGGTCGACGCCCGCAAAAATTTCGAGCGAACCGTACATCTTGGTCAGATTTTTCGCCATCAAGGGCGTCTTTCCGCAGGGAGCGGGCTCGGGGAAACGAATATGAGCGACTTTGTCGGACACTCGCTCGGCATCGAGATTGGCGAGAAGCTTATCTGCTCGCTTCGCCATGTTCTGTGCCGCGACGGCCTTGGTCGCCTTGGCTCCCATCTTGGCGGCCTGAACGCGAAGGACGCCCGCCTTCTTCTCGGCGTTCGCACGCTCGCGGCGTCGGCGCTGCTCGTCGGTGGCGCGCGCGTCGATGTACTTTTTCCAGTTCATGTTGTAAACATCTGCCTCGCTGCGAACCGCATCGAGGAACCACACTCGGTTGACCACGTCGCCGAGTAGCTCGACATCGTGACTGATGAGGACCAGGCCACCTTCGTGGCTCTGGAGGAACCCGCGAAGCCAAGTGATCGAGTCGGCGTCGAGGTGGTTGGTCGGCTCGTCGAGCAGCAACGTGGTGTCCGAGCGACCACCACTTCCGTCGGATGCGGCGAAGAGAATGCGCGCCAATTCGACACGTCGACGCTGTCCACCGGACAACGTACGAAGAGCCTGGCCCAGAATTCGATCGGGTAATCCGAGACTGTTCGAAATTCGAGCGGCTTCGCTCTCCGCCTCGTAGCCACCGAGAGACGCAAAACGTTCTTCTAGTTCCCCGTACTTGCGTACGGCTTTGTCCAAACGGTTTTCGTCGACCACTTCGGCCATCAGCGCTTGTTGCTTCTCCATCTGCCGAAGCATGGAGTCGAGCCCGCGGGCGGACAGCACACGATCTTTCGCGAGGATGCCGAGGTCGCCTTCTTTGGGATCCTGAGGGAGGTATCCCACGTCACCGGTTCGGACGACCTCACCGGCATACGGTTCGCCCGCACCGGCAAGAATCCGCAGAGTCGTGGTCTTGCCGGCACCGTTACGGCCGACGAGGCCGATGCGGTCCCCTGCCTGAACACGAAGTGCGGGCCCTGGTGCCGTGAGCAACGTGCGGACACCGGCACGAACTTCCAAGTCTGTGGCGGTGATCACGCGTGAGCTCCTAGCGATTGCGGATGAAGTACGAAACTATCGGCCCATAGAAGACCGTCGTCGATGCGATAACGAAAAGCGAGCCGAACAACCTCTCATTTTAGCCCCTTGAACAGGCTGGTTCGGACACATCGGGCGGTGACCCCGGTAACGTCTCGATCATGAACACAGCGAACGCTGCACACGAGATGGATCTGACTGGACGAGTGGCGCTTGTCACCGGCGCCAGCAGAGGAATCGGCAAGGCAATAGCAGCCGAGCTTCTGAGCCGCGGCGCGAAGGTAACGATTACCGCACGTAAGCCCGAGCCTCTTGCCGAAGCGACCCACGACCTTATGGAGGCTGCGGGAGACGGCGCCGACGTACTCGGACTGCCAGGCAACGCAGGCGACGCCGATTCTCGCCGCGATGCCGTCGCAAAGACGATCGAAAAGTTCGGGTCACTCGATATTCTGATCAACAACACTGGCATCAACCCCGTGTACGGCTCACTCATGGATGCCGATTTGGACGGAGTGAAGAAGATCTTCGACACCAACGTCGTCGCCACCCTCGGCTTCGTGCAGGAGGCGTACCACGGCTGGATGGGCGAGCACGGCGGTGCAATAGTCAACATCGCCAGCGTGGCGGGAATCCGCTCCACCGGTGTAATAGCGGCCTACGGCGCCTCCAAGGCTGCGCTGATTCGCCTAACCGAGGAACTTGCTTGGCAGCTGGGGCCCTCGATCCGAATCAATGCCGTCGCTCCGGGCGTCGTGAAAACCAAATTCGCCGAAGCTCTCGTAGCAGGAGGCGAAGAACAGGCCGCGTCGGTGTATCCGATGAAGCGATTGGGCACCCCGGAGGATGTCGCCAGCCTGGTCGGCTTCCTGGTCTCGGATGCCTCGTCGTGGATCACCGGCGAAACAGTTCGCGTCGACGGCGGTCTATTGGCAACTGGAGGACTGTGAGCGATCCGCATCGATCCGGTTCCATCTCACCGTCCGCCGATCTGGTCGTCGTCGGACTCGGACCAGCAGGGCGCGCACTGTGCCATCGCGCGGCCAGCGCCGGTCTCGATGTCGTCGGCATCGACCCACACCCGACTCGACGATGGACGCCGACGTACTCAGCGTGGGTCGACGAGCTCCCTCGATGGCTTCCCGCCGGTGTGATCGGATCGGTCACCGACAAGCCCGCGGTGTGGACGACGAGGCAGCAGATTATCGACCGCACGTACTGCGTCCTCGACACCGCGGCGCTCCAAGATGCCCTCAGCGTCAACTCGGGGCGCGTCATCAAAGCGAGTGCCGTGCCTGTGTCTCCGACACTGGTGAGACTGGCCGATGGAACCATTGTGCGAGGTAGACACGTAGTCGATGCCCGAGGGACGATGGGGCAGGCAGGACTCGCCGAGCAGACTGCATTCGGCGTAGTGGTCGATCGAGCCGTGGGAGAACCCATCCTGGAAGGCACTGGGGCGTGGTTCATGGATTGGCGTCGCGACAACGGCACGGCATCGACCGACGTTCCCAGCTTCCTGTATGCCGTCGTCTTGGACGACCGCCGCATTCTGCTCGAGGAAACTTGCCTGGTCGGACGACCACCGCTGGCGCTGAAGGTCCTACAAAACAGACTTCGCACCAGACTTCAGGGACGCGGTTGCATCTTGTCGGGTGAAGAGCCGATCGAACGCGTACGGTTCCCTGTCCAGCCGCCGCCTCCAGACGACAGCGAACGTGGAATCATCCGTTTCGGTGCCCGCTCGACCATGATGCACCCAGCGACCGGCTACAGCGTGGCTGCCTCGATGGGGGCGGCCGATACCGTGGTCGAATCGTTGGGGCACAAGAAGAGAATCGGTACACCCTCGATCTGGGCGGTCCAGAGGCTCAGGAATCTCGGCTTACGCACTGCGTTGAACCTCGGGCCCGAACTGGTCCCGCACTTCTTCGCAAGCTTCTTCGATCTGCCGGTTTCATCACAACGGGCATACTTGTCAGGTCGCTCGGACGCGGTGGGAACGATCCGAGCGATGGCAAAAATGTTCCCGACGCTACCCACCAGCGCGAGGATTGCCATCGCCCGCACTGTCGTAGGTTCGTAGATTCTCGCCGCTGCCCTTTCTTCGCAACTGAAACTCGTGAATCATGAAGTTCATGCGCTCAATATGGAAGGGATCGATCGCTTTCGGCCTCGTCAATGTCCCGGTGAAGGTGTATTCCGCGACGGAGACGCACGACATTCGGTTTCATCAGGTTCACGCCAAAGACGGCGGGCGGATCAAATACGACCGAGTCTGTAGCGAATGCGGAAAGTCAGTGCAGTTTGCGGACATCGACAAGGCGTACGACTCGCCGGACGGCGAACGCGTCATTCTCACCGACGAGGACTTCGACAAATTGCCGGCGGCAGAAAAGCATGAGATCCCAGTGCTCGAATTCGTTCCGACGGATCAAATCGATCCGATCCTGTACGACAAGAGCTACTTCCTCGAACCGGATTCGTCCTCTCCCAAAGCCTATGTGCTGCTTCGGCAAACACTGCTCGAGACGGAGCGCACCGCGCTCGTGCACTTCACTTTGCGTCAAAAAACCAGATTGGCAGCAATGCGAGTGCGCGACAATACACTTGTGATTCAGACGCTTCTGTGGCCAGACGAGGTCCGGGCAGCTGAGTTCCCTTCGCTGGACGACGCACCGAAAGCCCGCCCGCAGGAGGTGAAAATGGCAACTTCGCTCGTCGAAAGCATGTCCTCGGACTTCGATCCGACGGAGTACACCGACGATTATCAGATCGAACTCCGCAAGATGATCGACGACACCCTCGCCAACGGCGGCGAAAAAGTTGTCCACCTCGAAGCCGGTTCATCCGACGACGGAGAGGACGCAGAAGTTGTAGACCTGGTCGCCGCACTACAACGCAGCGTTGAGGCTGCGGGAAAAAAAGCTAGGCCGTCACGCTCCAAGACGTCGCAGCCGGCTGAGAAGACTCCAGCCAAGCCAGCAGCCGCCAAGAAAACTGCGACAAAGAGTCCTGCCAAAAAGTCGCCCCAGCATCGCAAAGAGGCGTGACTACGACATTTGTCAACCGCGGCAGAGCTCAGTAGCTACTGAAAGCGGCTATAACGCACCGATCCGGAGCTCCGTCGGAAATAGCGACACCGTTCGGTTACCGACTACAAAATCAGTGACCGAACGGTGCGGATCAGACGGTGAAGCCGAGTGCGCGAAGCTGCTCGCGACCGTCGTCGGTGATCTTGTCCGGACCCCACGGCGGCATCCATACCCAGTTGATCTTCATATCCGCGCACAGGCCACTGCGCACCAATGCTCCACGTGCCTGGTCTTCGATCACATCGGTCAGCGGACATGCCGCCGAAGTGAGGGTCATGTCGACTGTGACGACATTCTCGTCGTCGAGATGAAAGTCGTACACAAGCCCGAGATCAACGACGTTGATACCTAGTTCAGGGTCCACGACGTCGCGCATTGCCTCTTCGAGGTCTTCGTAGACCTTGACCTGCTCCGCGGTGAGTTCCACTGGTGCTTCCCCGGCGCCATCTGTGACGTTGACTGTCTCACTCATAATTATCGTCCTTCGGATCGTGCGGGTGCTGGAAAATTCACTGCTGGGGGTTCTTCTACTATCTGAACAACCGCATCCTTGAAAGCCATCCACCCCAGGAGCGCGCACTTGACCCGCGCGGGATACTTCGACACACCGGCGAATGCGATTCCGTCACCGATAACGTCCTCGTCGCCTTCGACATTACCCCTGCTGCCTAGCATCTTGGTGAAGGCTTCGACGGTTTTCATGGCGTCCGCTACCGATTCGCCGACAACCTGGTCTGTGAGAACCGAGGTTGCTGCCTGACTGATCGAACATCCCTGCCCGTCGTAGGACACATCGGCGATTGTTCCGGCAGCGTCGATACACACCCGCAGCGTGACCTCGTCGCCGCAGGTGGGATTGACGTGGTGCACCTCGGCCCCGAACGGTTCCCGGAGCCCGCGGCCATGCGGGTGCTTGTAGTGATCGAGGATCACATCTTGATACATCTGCTCCATGCGCATATCAGGCTGCCCCGCGCGTTCCGAAAAACTCCTGTGCACGCTCGATGGCACCGATCAACACATCCACCTCGTCGAGTGTGTTGTAGAGAGCGAACGAGGCCCTCGCTGTTGCTGCCACGCCCAATCGGCGGTGCAAGGGCCATGCGCAATGGTGACCGACACGGATGGCAACACCCTCGTCATCCAGAATCTGCCCGAGATCGTGCGCGTGAATTCCGTCGACGACGAACGAGACGGCCGATCCTCGATCGAGGTTCTCGGTCGGCCCGATGACCCGAACTCCGTCGAGGGTGGCGAGCTTGTTCAAAGTCGCTCCGACGAGCGCATGCTCGTGTGCTGCGATCGCGGCCATACCCACACGTTCCAAGTATCGGACTGCGGCGCCGAGCCCGACCACCTGAGAGGTCATGGGAACGCCGGCTTCGAAACGCTGCGGCGGCGGCGCATACGTCGTTTTCTCCATCGTGACGGTCTCGATCATGGACCCGCCCGTGATGAATGGCGGCATCGCATCGAGCAGTTCTGCTTTCGCATACAGAACTCCAACGCCAGACGGCGCCAGCATCTTATGGCCTGAAAACGCCGCGAAATCGACGTCCAAAGCATGAAAGTCGACACTCATATGCGGCACAGACTGGCACGCATCGAGCACCACCAATGCGCCGACTGCGCGGGCTCGGGACACGAGCTCATCGACATCGGTCACGGCACCGGTCACATTGGACTGATGAGTGAACGCGACCACCTTCACAGCGTCGGTGAGCTCGAGGGAATCGAGATCCACCCGGCCGTCGTCGGTAACCCCGTACCACCGCAACGTGGCTCCGGTTCGCCGAGCAAGCTCTTGCCACGGAACGATGTTCGCATGATGTTCGAGCTCGGTGATCACGATCTCGTCGCCGGGCCCGACGCACCGGCCGAAGCGCTCGTCACCCAGAACGTAGGTGACGAGATTGAGCGCTTCGGTCGCATTCTTGGTGAAAATGACTTCGCTGATGTCGGCTCCGACGAACGATGCAATCGCTGCGCGCGCATCTTCGTACGCATCTGTCGCTTCTTCAGCCAACTGATGCGCCCCACGGTGGACTGCTGCGTTGCAGCTGACCAGAAAGTCACGCTCAGCATCGAGTACCTGAACCGGCCGCTGAGAAGTAGCACCCGAATCGAGGTAGACCAACGCTTTGCCCTCCCGAACCGTACGAGCCAGTATCGGGAAGTCGGCACGAATAGACGCAACGTCGAGTGCAGTGTCTGTCAGAGCTGCTGGTGCAGCCATACTCATGCTCCTGTGGTTGCAGCCTCAGTGAATCCTGTGTAGCCCTCGGCCTCGAGCTGGTTGGCCAACTCTGCTCCGCCGGACTGAACGATCCTGCCGTCCACGAAGACGTGTACGAAGTCGGGCTTGATGTAACGCAAAATCCGGGTGTAGTGCGTGATCAGCAGCACGCCACCATTTTCGCGGTCCTTGTAGGAGTTCACGCCTTCCGAGACGATGCGCAACGCGTCTACGTCGAGACCGGAGTCCGTCTCGTCCAGAATCGCGATCTTCGGCTTGAGCAAACCGAGCTGAAGAATCTCGTGACGCTTCTTCTCGCCACCCGAGAAACCCTCGTTTACGCTGCGCTCCGCGAACTCAGGCTTGATGTCGAGTTCGCCCATAGCGGTCTTGACTTCTTTGACCCAATGGCGAAGCTTGGGCGCATCGCCGCGAATCGAGGTGACAGCAGTACGGAGGAAATTGGACATCGAAACGCCCGGAACCTCGATGGGGTACTGCATCGCGAGGAAAAGCCCTGCACGAGCACGCTCGTCGACGCTCATCGCGAGGACGTCTTCACCGTCGAGAGTGATTGTCCCCGACGTGACCGTGTACTTGGGATGACCGGCGATCGCATAGGACAGTGTCGATTTGCCGGATCCGTTGGGGCCCATGATGGCGTGGGCTTCGCCGGACTTGACCGTCAAAGTGACGCCCTTGAGAATGTCGACCGGGTCGGCAGTGGCATCGGTGTTTGCAACGCTGACGTGTAGGTCGCGGATTTCGAGCGTGGACATCAAATGTTCCTTCGACTTTTTAGGGAGTGGCTAGACGCCGGTAACGGCAAGTTCGGTCTCGATGGCGGCATCGAGACGCTCGCGAATCGCGGGGACCGGAATCCGATCGATGATCTCGTGGAAAAACCCTCGAACGATCAGTCGACGTGCGGCTTCCTCAGAGATACCGCGAGCACGCAGGTAGAACAACTGGTCGTCGTCGAAGCGCCCCGTGGCGCTGGCATGCCCGGCGCCAAGAATCTCACCGGTCTCGATCTCCAAGTTCGGCACGGAGTCAGCTCGCGCGCCGTCTGTCAGCACCAGGTTGCGGTTGAACTCGAACGTACTGGTGTCTTCGGCTTCGGCACGAATGAGCACGTCGCCGATCCATACGGTGTGTGCATCGACCTTGCCGGGACCCGTTTCGCCCTGAAGAGCTCCCTTGTACAAGACATTCGACTTGCACTTCGGCGCAGTGTGATCGATCAGGAGTCGCTGTTCGAGGTGCTGACCTGCGTCCGCGAAGTAGAGACCCAAAAGCTCAGCGTCACCACCCGGTGCGTCGTAATGCACTGTCGGACTGATGCGTACCAGATCGCCACCGAGTGAAACATTGAAATGACGCAAGACCGCATCGCGTCCCAGACGCGCATGGTGCGCACTGACGTGCACAGCGTCCCGCTCCCAATCCTGGATCAGGATCACCGAGAGATTGGCGCTGTCATCGAGAACGAACTCGATATTTTCCGCGTACGTCCCACTGCCGATTTGATCTATTACGACGGTTGCTTTCGCGAACTTACCCAGACGAATTTGCACGTGCCCGAAGCTGACCGAATCGACACCGGTCCCGCGAATTGTGATCTGCACGGGATCGGATACTTCTACCTCCGACGCGACCGACACGATAGTGGCCTCAGTGAACGCCGAATACGCTTGAGCCGCAACGCGATCGGCCGGAACGCCGGCGACCCCGATCCGAGCATCCTCACGTGTCACCTTCTCGACAGTCACGCCATCAGGGGCCGTCACTGCGATATCGATCTCGTTTGTCGCCACGGCCGAACCGTTGTGCAATCCACGTAGACGACGAAGCGGAGTGAATCTCCACACCTCGTCTCGGCCCGAAGGAACCTCGAACGCATTCACATCGTAGGCCGTGAATTGTGCGCCCTTGTTGGCGACCCGTTTGGACCTGTCTTCTTTGGCGATGCTTGCGGACGGATTTTCGGACGCTACCGCGTCGATGACTCCGTTGGCAGTACTTCCTGTAAGCGGGTTGCTCACTTAACCGACCGATCCTTCCATTTGAAGCTCGATGAGCCGGTTGAGTTCGAGGGCGTATTCCATCGGGAGCTCGCGAGCGATGGGCTCGACGAATCCGCGCACGACCATTGCCATCGCTTCGTCTTCGGTGAGGCCTCGGCTCATCAGGTAGAAGAGCTGATCATCACTGACCTTCGAGACGGTCGCCTCGTGGCCCATCGATACGTCGTCCTCGCGGATGTCGACGTACGGGTAGGTGTCCGACCGCGAAATGGTGTCCACCAGCAGGGCGTCACACTTGACCGTCGAACGCGAACCGTATGCACCCTTGTTGATCTGGATGAGTCCGCGGTAGGAAGTTCGTCCACCGCCGCGAGCGACCGACTTGCTGACAATGTTCGACGACGTATGCGGCGCGAGGTGAAGCATCTTCGAACCGGTGTCCTGGTGCTGATCCGGACCGGCGAACGCCACGGACAGAACCTCACCCTTGGCATACTCACCGGTCATCCACACTGCCGGGTACTTCATCGTGACCTTGGAACCGATGTTGCCATCGACCCACTCCATCGTCGCGCCGGCTTCAGCCTTTGCGCGCTTGGTGACGAGGTTGTACACATTGTTGGACCAGTTCTGAATGGTGGTGTAGCGGCAACGCCCACCCTTCTTGACAATGATCTCGACGACGGCCGAGTGCAGCGAATCCGACTTGTAGACCGGTGCGGTGCAGCCCTCGACGTAGTGCACGTATGCGCCTTCGTCGACGATGATGAGCGTGCGCTCGAACTGCCCCATGTTCTCGGTGTTGATCCGGAAGTAAGCCTGCAACGGGATGTCGACGTGCACACCTGGCGGGATGTAAACGAAAGAACCACCGGACCACACCGCGGTGTTGAGTGCCGAAAACTTGTTGTCGCCGGCGGGGATCACGGTGCCGAAGTATTCCCTGAACAGCTCGGGCTGTTCCTTCAACGCTGTGTCGGTATCGAGAAACAGAACACCCTGAGCTTCGAGATCCTCGCGAATGGAGTGATACACGACCTCGGACTCGTACTGCGCAGCGACGCCGGAGACCAAGCGTTGCTTTTCTGCCTCGGGGATTCCGAGCTTGTCGTACGTGTTTTTGATGTCAGCCGGTAGATCATCCCACGTCGTCGCCTGCTTTTCGCTGGAGCGTACGAAGTACTTGATGTTGTCGAAGTCGATGCCATCGAGGTCCGATCCCCAGTTCGGCATTGGCTTGCGATCGAAGGTTTTGAGCGCCTTCAGGCGTGCCTCGAGCATCCACTCGGGTTCGCTCTTCTTGGCAGAAATGTCCCTGACCACAAATTCGGAGAGGCCACGTCGAGCACTAGCTCCGGCAACGTCGGAGTCGGCCCATCCATAACCGTAGGTACCCAGCGAGGCGATCGTCTCGTCCTGAGTCAGCTGCGGCGCCGGGGTCACCTGGTCTGGTGTGACAGTCATGCGAGCTCCTTCCGGAGGCTTTTCGGATCTCCGATGCGGGGCTGCGCACCGGATGTAACAGCGGAGGTATTTCGTTTCCTCTGAGTATTCAGAGGTACATGGGTGGTGCAGGCGCAATCACCGTTGGCGATGGTTGCCAAACGCTGCACATGTGTTCCGAGCAACTCGGTGAAAGCTTCTCGTTCTGCATCGCACAATTCTGGAAACTCTGAAGCGACGTGCGACACGGGGCAGTGGTGTTGACAGATCTGAACACCGTTGCCCACCACACGAGTCGACGCGGAAAAGCCTGCTGCGGTGAATGCGCCGGCAATTCGATCGGCCGCAGCTTCCACATCAACGGCATCGCCGCCGGACGCGGGTTGCACATCCGCCACGATCGCGTCGACGCGTTGCCTGGCAAACGCCTCTATTGCGGCGTCGCCGCCGATCTTGCGCAGTTGGCGCATAGCCGCGCCTGCGAGATCGTCGTAGGCGTGCCCCAGCTTGTTGCGTCCGAGAGCAGTCAATTGGAAATGCTTGGCCGGTCGGCCTCGTCCGCGCTGACGGATAGCGGCTGAAGGAGCAACAGTGGCGTCATCGTTGTCGAGCAGCGCCTCGAGGTGACGCCGAACTCCGGCCGCGCTGAGACCGAGACGACCTCCGATGTCGGAAGCCGTGATGGGTCCCTTTTCGAGCAGTAGTGTCACTATTGCATTGCGCGTCTGGCCATCGTGACCAACGACAGCCGTAGCGCCACCCGAGACGACGGCGCCTCGAGCTGCGCCTTCCTTCCCACGCGGAGTACTCACTGATGTTTTCACAACACCAGTGTGACGGAATTGCTTTGATGGGTCCAGCAAGGGTGCCCTTCTTCACCAAAGAGCAAGACCTGGGAATATTCAACCCACAAACATTGTTATGAGCTGGTGTTTGTCGAAATCGGCTACACGTCAAGAAGTCGGAAAACTGTCACCGCTACGCTGCCAACGTGCCACCGACCGCTGACGAGCAGAACGCCGAAGACACCCCCCCGGGATCGACGCCTTCGACGGACGGCGCCGCCACGATCCTCGATCACCTCGAATCACCGCCTCATCGAGCATCGCTACGACGACGCGTCGTGGATCCGATGCGACGCATCATCGGCCTCGATGCCACGGAGCTGGATTCGAGCGTTGCAGTTCTCCATGGCGACGAGGCCGAAGCTCCGGGCCTGAACAAGACCGAGACCATTCAGCTTCGTAGCCTTCGTCGATTTGGCGCCGCAGGAGCAATTCTCATGGCGATCGGCGCACTCGGAGCTGGAGCTCAGCCGGTTCTGCAAAACCCTGTGGTTGGAATCCGTATTCTCAGCCTGCCGTCGCGCATGGCCACCTCCGCACTGACCATGACCATGACCGGAACCGCCATGGTCGTCATCGCGTGGCTGTTGCTCGGTAGATTCGCCGTCGGACGACTGCGCGACGGCAAGGTACCGAGGCGGTTGACGAGGTCCCAACTCGATCGCACGCTGCTGTTGTGGATCCTGCCCCTATGCGTCGCGCCGCCGATGTTCAGCAGGGATGTGTACTCGTACCTGGCTCAGAGCGAAATCACTGCGCGAGGACTCGATCCGTACGAAATCGGCCCGGCAGGCGCTCTCGGTGTCGACAACGTACTCACCCGCACGGTGCCGAACATCTGGCGAGATACCCCCGCCCCCTATGGCCCTCTGTTCCTCTGGATGGGACGCGGGATCACCTACCTCACCGGCGACAATATCGTCGCCGGCATCTTCCTGCACCGCATCCTCGCTCTTGCGGGCGTCGCCCTGATCGTGTGGGCACTCCCCCGTTTGGCCAGGCGGTGCGGGGTCGCAGCAGTGAGTGCGCTGTGGCTCGGCGCGGCCAATCCTCTCTTGCTCTTTCACCTCGTGGCCGGAATCCACAACGAGGCTCTGATGATCGGACTCATGCTTGCGGGAACAGAGCTTGCACTGCGTGCGATCGAATCTACGACGCCGATCCGCGGCCCGAACCTGGCACTACTTTTGGCTGGGACAGCGCTGATCTCCCTGTCCGCAACTATCAAGATTCCCTCGTTGATAGCCCTCGGATTCGTCGGCATGGCCCTGGCCCGCCGGTGGGGTGGATCCATCCGCGGGGTGGCGTGGTCTGCAGTCCTGCTCGGTGTCGTCAGCGTCGTGATCATCGGTGGCGTCAGTGCTGTGAGCGGATTGGGACTGGGCTGGATCAACACGCTCAACACCGCAAGTGTAGTTCGAAGCTGGATGTCCATCCCCACAATTCTGGGGCTGGGCACAGGGTTCACCGGGGTGCTCCTAGGACTCGGAGACCACACGACCGCCGTGCTCGGTCTGACACGTCCCATTGCCGCTGTCGTGGCCGGTTTCATCGCATTGCGCATGCTGATATCCGTACTGAAGGGACGACTACACCCCGTCGGTGCGCTTGGTGTATCGCTCGGCGCCCTGGTTCTGCTCTTTCCAGTGGTTCAGCCCTGGTATCTCCTGTGGGCGGTCATTCCCCTTGCCGCCTGGGCGACCAAACGAGCGTTCCGCGCACCGGCCATCATCTTTTCTTCGATCGTCAGTGTGATTCTCATGCCGAACGGAAGCGAATATCTACCGCTTCAGATAGTCCAAGCTGCGGTAGTGACAATTCTGACCATTGCAGTTCTATATTTTGCGACGCGCTCTTCTTTGCCGTGGCGTGCGCAGACCGGACCACCGACACCGCAGAGTGCTGCCGGGGAATACGCTGGCTCCTTGTGACCGTCAGGGCGTCGACTGCGACGCAACCCGCTGTGCGTTTGACCGACGTGCACAAGTCTTACGACGGTGTGCCCGCTGTCGACGGCCTTGGGTTCACAATCGAACGAGCGCGAGTTCTCGCCCTTCTCGGCCCCAACGGCGCTGGTAAAACCACCACCGTCGAAATGTGCGAAGGTTTTATTTCGCCCGAGGCCGGATCCGTACGCGTACTCGGTTTGGATCCGGTAACTCAATCGGCACTGCTGCGACCACGTATAGGCGTCATGCTTCAAGGTGGCGGAGCATATCCGGGGTCGAAAGCCGGCGAGATGTTGCGTCTTGTCGCCTCGTACTCGGCTGATCCACTCGATCCGGACTGGCTGCTCGATTGCCTCGGCCGCGAGCAGGCCGGCAAGACCCCCTATCGACGACTCTCCGGCGGACAGCAGCAAAGACTGGCATTGGCGTGCGCCATCGTCGGTCGCCCCGAATTGGTGTTTCTCGATGAACCGACCGCGGGTCTCGACGCACAGGCTCGGCTGCTGGTCTGGGAATTGATCGATGCGCTGCGCCGAGACGGCGTCAGCGTCCTACTCACCACGCACCTCATGGACGAGGCCGAGCAGTTGGCCGACGAGCTGGTGATCATCGACCATGGAAGGATCGTTGCGTCGGGAACTGCATCGGAGTTGACCAAGCAGGGATCGGAGGGCCGTCTTCGGTTTACCGCGCCCCCCGGCCTCGAATTGACGCTCCTCGACGCTGCGCTGCCGAACGGCTACCGTTCGACCGAAGAATCACCGGGGTCCTACACGATCGAGGGGGTCATCGAGCCCGCTATTCTGGTCACCGTCACCTCGTGGTGCGCGCAACAGGACGTTCTGGCCACCGAAATCCAGGTGGATCAACGACGACTCGAGGACGTGTTTCTCGAGTTGACCGGCAAGGAGCTTCGGCGATGACAGCGCGCAGAGAACTTCGCCTGGCTACCAATAGATTCGATGCCGGATTGTTCACACCGAATCCGCATCCCAGTTCGCCGTTGACGATGTTGACTGCGCAGTCGATGCTGGAACTGAAGTTGTTGTTGCGCAATGGCGAACAATTGCTTCTGACGTTGTTCATCCCGATCACCTTGCTCGTCGGGCTCACGTTGCTCCCGCTCGGTGCCATGGGTGACAATCCCGTGAACCAAGTCGTCCCCGCAGTGATGATGGTGGCAGTCATGTCCACTGCGTTCACCGGCCAAGCCATCGCTGTCGGGTTCGATCGTCGCTACGGCGCACTCAAACGACTCGGCGCGACGCCCCTACCGAAGTGGGGAATCATCGCGGGCAAAAGTGTGGCTGTGATGTCCGTCGTGATTCTTCAGTCCGTGGTGCTGGGTTCGATCGGATTCGCCTTGGGCTGGCGGCCCGCTCTTGTCGGATTGTTGCTCGGAGCAGTGACCATCGCGCTCGGAACTGTGACGTTTGCAACAATGGGTCTGCTACTCGGGGGGACGCTACGGGCAGAAATTGTATTGGCTCTGGCAAACATCCTCTGGTTCATCATGTTGGGTATCGGCTCGCTAGTGGTCCTGGCCGGTGACCTTCCGACGGCGCTACACACGATTGCGCGCCTGGTTCCGTCCGGCGCCCTCGCACAGTCGCTCGGCCAAGCGGTCTCGGGTTCATGGGATTGGGTCGGAGTCGCAGTTCTGGCCGGCTGGGCCGCCGCGTGCGGCTCGCTGGCAGTGAAGTCGTTCCGGTTCACCTGAGCAGACCTGGCGGGGTCAACGACAGCGCGTAGTTGACTGCAGATTATCATCGGCCAGGTGCTGTATCGAACATTTTTGCGGATTGTCGACCTGCTGCCGCTGCCCTCGTTGCGTGTGCAGAAAATTCTGGCGGTCATCGTCATTGTGTCGCAGGGAGGAATTGCGGTCACCGGTGTGATTGTGCGGGTGACCGCGTCCGGACTCGGCTGCCCGACCTGGCCGCAATGCTTCCCCGGTAGCTTCACTCCGGTCGGGGTATCAGAGGTTCCGATACTGCACCAGACAGTCGAGTTCGGTAACAGACTCCTGACATTCGCCGTAGTCATCGCCGCTGCCGCGATCGTGCTGGCCGTCACCCGCGCACGTCGGCGTCGGGAAGTAATCCTCTTCGCCTGGCTTATGCCGCTCGGCACCGTCGTACAGGCCATCATCGGTGGATTCACCGTGCTGACAGGCCTGCTGTGGTGGACCGTTGCGGTCCATCTCGTCGCATCGATGGCGATGGTGTGGGTGGCGACTTTGCTCTACTTCAAGATCGATTCGCCTGACGACGCAACCGAGGCGAACAAGACCGTTCCTGAGCCCCTCCGACTACTCACCGGCTTGTCGGGGATCGCGCTGGCAGCTGTTCTCATCGCGGGCACGATGGTCACCGGGGCTGGACCACACGCAGGCGACAAGAGTATCGACGAGCCAGTGCCCCGCCTCGGGATCGAAATCGTGACTCTCGTGCATCTTCATTCCCAGATGCTCGTCGCATACCTGGCATTGCTAATTGGCCTCTGCTTCGCCCTGTACGCAGTGAACGCGCCGGACTTGGTGAAAATCAGGCTCAAGGTGCTCATCGGCCTCGTGTTGGCACAGTCACTCGTCGGTCTTGTCCAGTACTGGACGGACGTGCCTGCAGTGCTGGTCATCATGCACGTGGCGGGGGCCGGCGCGTGCACCGCAGCGACAGCCGCGGTGTGGGCCGCATGCCGGACGCGAACAGTGCCGCCGATGCCACACACTCTTGCAGCAGACGACGAAGGCAGCCGACAGCGCGCACTCTGAGCGGCCTTGCCACTGTTACAACGCAGCGGTAAGAAGAGCTCACCTCTATCAGCCCCACCTCAGTGACGGCAAAGGAGAGGTAGTCGGACTCCCCCTCAGACGACCGACTACCTCTCCCACTTAATTCGACGGATCCAATCGCAAAACGGTTCCGCAATTTCCAAACTATTTTTCCATCGCAGCGTTTCGTGCTTTCGGGAACCGAGTTTGCCGAGCAACCCATCCCGCCATCTTGCGATAGTGACCGGGCGCCGGATTCGCCGAACTAACCAGTTCGCGGTCCCATTCCGATTCGGTTAGATTGTCCGCGGCCTCGACGAGCGCCTTGGCGATTTCGTTACTCGCAACGACCTGATCGCCCAGAACTCCGTCGGCACCGACGAGCGTTACGCGGGTACCCACGCGCCCCAGGGGTTCAAGGACGGCCTTGCCACTGCCCCCGTGTTCGCTCACGAACGATTTGACGGCGGACAGCGCACCGGACGGAACGTTGACCTTCGGGTGCGCGTCGGAGTCGACGGTCTTGTCGGCCGGGATCGAAGTCTCTGAATCGGTAGGCATGCCTCGACAATACCGCCCGGTACTTCGTCGCCGTGCACCTGCGCACGACTTGCTGCACTACGACGAAAATCGACTACGACGGGCAGCACAGCATCGCGGCAGAAGCGAACTCATGCCTCACCTAATAGAGGAACTCGTGCCGTGTGCGCTTCTGTTCAGTCCTGGGGCTACCCGAGGGCGATCAAGAAAGCAGTTGGACGAGGGTGTCCCAGCCGATGACCGAATCGACGGCGAGGCCGCAAAAGACCAACGCCAAGTATTCGTTCGACAGAATGAACAGTTTGAGCGGCTTGACAGGCGTCCCGGCTCGCACACCGGCGTAGAGGCGATGCGCGACGACGAGGAACCACACCCCGGCGGCCAGTGTGACAACTGCATAGATGACACCGGAGCCAGGAGCGAGTGCGAACGTCGTAATGACCGTAGCCCAGGCGTAAAGGACGATGTGCTTGGTGACCTTCGTCTCCGAGGCGACGGCAGGAAGCATTGGAACGTTCGCGGCCTGATAGTCCTCTTTGTATCGGAGCATCAAGGCCCAGGTGTGCGGCGGAGTCCACAAAAAGATCACCAGGAACATCACGACGGCCTGCCAACCGATGGTTCCGGTCACTGCCGCCCAGCCGATCATCACGGGCATGCATCCAGCGGCACCGCCCCACACCACGTTCTGTGAGGTGCGCCGTTTGAGGATCAAGGTGTAGACGAATATGTAGAAGCAGATCGTGATGACCGCGAGAATGCCAGTGAGCAAGTTCGTGGTGGCCCACAGCCAGAAAAATGAGATGACACCGAGCGTCACACCAAAAATGAACGCGTGCGACACGGGCATCGCACCGCGCGCCAACGGACGCTTCGCAGTGCGGGTCATGATCTTGTCGATGTCGGCGTCGGCGACCATGTTGAGGCTATTGGCGCTCGCGGCGGCAAGCATTCCGCCGAACAGTGTGGTCAAGATCAAAAGTGGCTGAACGTTGCCCCGGTCAGCGAGCAACATGGCCGGGATCGTGGTTACCAATAGAAGTTCGATGACACGCGGCTTCGTGAGCGCGACGTAGGCGAGCACCAACGCGAGTGCCCGTTTGAAAGTCGACGCCTGCGGACCTACAGCGGACTCGCCAGTGTCGACTGCGCCAGCCGGACCAGAAGGCTGATCGTCGGACTGTCGCGAAGCGCCTGCGAATCCGTGGCCGCCCGACTGCTGAC
The DNA here is from genome assembly GCA_038242295.1 of Mycobacteriales bacterium. Classification (GTDB taxonomy): domain Bacteria; phylum Actinomycetota; class Actinomycetes; order Mycobacteriales; family Mycobacteriaceae; genus Rhodococcoides. The sequence continues at coordinate 24,244 of JBBSSG010000011.1, forward strand.
CAATTCGCACTACGTCTCCTCGCACGGGCTCAAAACACACATGATCTGGCATTCTCTCGCAGACATAAATTGATGTCGGCGGGTACTACTACAACCGATGGTAGACGGCGACGGTGTCGTCTCCAATTCGTAGGCAGCGAAAGTGGGCAAGTAGTCTTTTGCCGACAACGGAGAAGGCGTCGGCAGAGGGAAGAACACGACATTAGGCTCGTGCAGAACTAGGCTGGCGATCGACGTGTTTTCGATCCGTAGCGATCGGGCACGCGAAGGCCAGTTGGTCAGCCGCACTCGTACGAATGTCAGGAGATTTCTGCTCGTGTCGATCACAGACGATATTGACGTCCTCACCACAGCGCACCACCCCGGCGACTGGACGGAGTTGGACACGAGGGCGGTCGACACCGCTCGCGTTCTCGCAGCGGATGCAGTACAGAAGGTCGGCAGCGGTCACCCCGGCACGGCAATGAGTCTGGCACCGCTCGCCTACAGCTTGTTTCAGCGCACGATGCGCCACGACCCCACCGACACGCATTGGATCGGCCGCGACCGCTTCGTGCTGTCGTGCGGCCATTCGAGCTTGACGCTCTATGTGCAGCTGTACCTGGGCGGCTTCGGTCTCGAACTCGTCGACATCAAATCGCTTCGCACGTTCAAGTCGAAGACCCCTGGGCACCCAGAATTCCGACACACCGATGGTGTCGAGATCACGACAGGTCCACTGGGCCAGGGGCTGGCCTCGGCCGTGGGCATGGCGATGGCCTCGCGTCGTGAGCGCGGGCTGTTCGATCCCGAACCTGCCCTCGGGACAAGTCCGTTCGATCACTTCATCTACGTCATCGCATCTGACGGCGACATCGAAGAAGGCGTCACCTCCGAGGCGTCTTCGCTCGCGGGCACTCAGCAACTGGGCAACCTGATCTTGTTCTATGACTACAACAAGATCTCGATCGAGGACGCCACCGATATCGCACTGTCGGAGAACACTGCGGCTCGCTACGAGGCCTACGGCTGGCATGTGCAGATCGTCGAGGGCGGCGAGAACGTCACCGCCATCGAAAAGGCAATCGACGCCGCCAAGGCGGTCACCGACAAGCCGTCGATCATCGTGCTTCGTACGATCATCGGTTTCCCCGCCCCGACAATGATGAACACCGGTGCCATCCACGGCGCCGCGCTCGGCGACGAGGAGGTCGCGAAGGTCAAGAAGGATCTCGACTTCGACCCCGAGAAGAAGTTCGAGGTCACCGACGAAGTCATCGCACACACCCGTGGTCTTCAGGAGCGCGGCCGCAAAGCCCACGCAGAGTGGAACACCGAGTTCGACGCTTGGGCGGCTCGCGAGCCCGAGCGTAAGAAGTTGCTCGATCGCCTCACCGCGGGTGAGCTTCCGGAGGGCTGGACCGATGTCCTCCCGACGTGGGAGCCCGGCAGTAAGGCTATTGCTACCCGTGCCGCCTCCGGCGATGTGCTCAGTGCTGTCGGACCCGCACTCCCGGAACTTTGGGGTGGATCCGCCGACCTGGCCGGCAGCAACAATACGACGATAAAGGGTGCGAAGTCCTTCGGTCCGACGTCCATTTCCACGGACGACTGGGATGCCGAGCCCTATGGCCGTACCTTGCACTTCGGTATCCGCGAGCACGCGATGGGCGCCATCCTGTCCGGAATCGTCATGCACGGGCCGACTCGTGCGTACGGCGGCACGTTCATGCAGTTCAGTGATTACATGCGTCCGGCCGTACGCCTTGCGGCACTGATGGATATCGATCCCATCTATGTCTGGACCCACGACTCGATCGGGCTCGGCGAAGACGGTCCGACGCATCAGCCTGTCGAGCATCTCGCGGCGCTACGCGCGATCCCGAATCTGTCGATCGTCCGCCCCTGCGACGCCAACGAGACGGCCTACGCATGGCAGGCAGTGCTGGCGAAGTCCAGTAGTAGTGGCCCGGTCGGTTTGGCACTGACCCGTCAGGCAGTCCCCGTCCTCGAGGGCACGCACTACGAGGGTGTCTCGAAGGGTGGCTACATTCTCGTCGAGTCCTCCAAGGCCGCCCCCGACGTCGTGCTCATTGCCACAGGTTCGGAAGTGCAGTACGCGGTCGAATCCCAGAAGCAGCTCGAAGCTCAGGGAATCGGCGCACGCGTCGTGTCGATGCCGTGTGTCGAATGGTTCGAAAGCCAGGATCAGAACTACCGCGACCAGATCATCCCCCCGACCGTGAAGGCTCGCGTCTCGATCGAAGCCGGCATCGCGATGCCGTGGTGGAAGATCGTCGGCGGCTTCGGCGAGATCATCTCGCTCGAGCACTTCGGTGAGTCGGCGGATGCCAAGACGCTGTTCCGTGAGTACGGATTCACGGCCGAGGCAGTCACTGCCGCCGCGCAGCGTTCGATCACCAATGTGAAGGGATAACACTTATGACCCAGAACAAGAATCTCGCAGATCTGTCCGCAGCCGGTGTATCCGTTTGGCTGGACGATCTCTCTCGTGACCGGATCACCTCTGGAAACCTGCAGGAGTTGATCGACAGCAAGAGCGTCGTCGGCGTCACGACGAACCCGTCGATTTTCCAGGCTGCCCTCAGCAAGGGCCACGCCTACGACGCGCAGGTGACCGAACTCGCCCAGCAGGGCGCGGACGTGGATGCAACCATCCGCACCGTGACCACCGACGACGTACGCAACGCATGCGACATCTTCGCGCCGACCTTCGAGGCAACGGCGGGTGTGGATGGACGAGTGTCCATCGAGGTCGATCCGCGACTCGCTCACGACACCGACAAGACGGTTGCGCAGGCAATCGAGCTGTGGAAGATCGTCGACCGTCCGAACGTACTCATCAAAATCCCCGCGACCGAGGCCGGGATACCTGCCATCGCCAAGACCATCGGCGAAGGTATCAACGTCAACGTGACGCTGATATTTTCCGTCGAGCGCTACAAGGCCGTCATCGGCGCCTATCTCGATGGTTTGGAAGCTGCCAGGGTAGCTGGACACGATCTGTCCAAGATTCACTCGGTCGCATCGTTCTTCGTCTCACGCGTCGACACCGAAATCGATGCCCGCCTCGACAAGATCGGCACACCCGACGCCGAAGCGCTCAAGGGCAAGGCTGCACTCGCCAACGCGCGGTTGGCGTACATGAGATACCAGCAGACGTTCGAAGTCGCGCCGCGTTTCCACGAACTCGCCGCGTCCGGCGCGCTCCCCCAGCGTCCCCTGTGGGCCTCCACCGGTGTGAAGAACCCTGCATACCCGGACACTCTTTACGTGACGGATCTGGTGGCCCCCAACACGGTCAACACCATTCCGGAGAAGACTCTCGACGCCGTTGCCGATCACGGTGACGTCACCGGCGACACCATTTCGGGTAGAGGCCAGGAGTCTCAGGAGGTGTTCGACCAGCTCAGCGCGATCGGCATCGACATATCGGACGTATTCTTGACGCTCGAGAACGAAGGAGTCCAGAAGTTCGAAACTTCGTGGACAGAATTGCTCGACGCTACCGGTGAGCAGCTTCGCCAAGCGGGCCAGACGAGCTGAGAGGTGAGCCCCGCAGACGCCGACCTGAAGGACTCCGCGGAGTGGCACAACCAGCTCCGCGACCGTCGTGACAAACGCCTTCCGCAGATTGCAGGCCCATGCAGTCTTGTGATTTTCGGAGTTACAGGCGATCTTGCACGTAAAAAGCTCATGCCTGCGGTGTACGACCTGGCAAACCGGGGGCTTCTACCCCCCGGTTTTGCCTTGGTCGGTTTCGCCCGACGAGAGTGGACAGACGAAAACTTCGCCGAAGTCGTTCACGACGCAGTGCGCGACCACGCGCGAACTCCATTCAGCGAAGAGGTGTGGAACACCCTCGCGCAGGGTTTCCGCTTCGTCGAAGGATCATTTTCTGACGATGCGGCCTTCGACCGGTTGTCGCAAATTCTCGCCGACCTCGACGAGACGCGCGGCACCGGCGGAAATCACGCGTTCTATCTGTCGATTCCGCCGAGCGCGTTCCCAGTCGTCCTCGAACAATTGTCTCGGTCCGGCCTTGCACAAAGTGAGGACGAGAATTGGCGGCGAGTGGTCATCGAGAAGCCGTTCGGCCACGATCTGGAAAGCGCGAAAGAACTCAATGCAGTAGTGAATCGCGTTTTCCCCGAGGACACCGTTTTCCGTATCGACCACTATCTCGGTAAAGAAACCGTTCAAAATATTCTGGCGCTTCGTTTCGCCAACCAACTGTTCGACCCGATCTGGAACGCCCATTACGTCGACCACGTCCAGATCACGATGGCCGAGGACATCGGATTGGGAGGTCGCGCTGGGTATTACGACGGTATCGGCGCCGCGCGCGACGTGATCCAAAACCATCTCTTGCAATTGCTCGCGATCACGGCGATGGAAGAACCTGTCAGCTTCAGTCCTTCGGAGTTACAGTCCGAGAAGATCAAAGTCCTCTCCGCTACGAAACTCGCCGAACCGCTCAGCGAGACCTCCGCCAGAGGGCAATATGCCGCAGGGTGGCAGGGCAGCCAGAAAGTCAAGGGCCTCAAAGAAGAAGAGGGGTTCGACACCAAGTCCAACACCGAGACGTACGCCGCTATCACTCTCGAAGTGGATACGCGCCGCTGGGGAGGCGTCCCGTTTTATCTCCGCACGGGAAAAGCACTCGGACGACGGGTCACTGAGATCGCCATGGTTTTCAAGCGGGCTCCACACCTTCCCTTCGATGAAACAATGACCGAGGAGCTCGGCCAGAACGCCCTTGTGATCAGGATTCAGCCCGATGAAGGTGTCACGATGCGATTCGGTTCGAAGGTCCCAGGATCGGGCATGCAAGTTCGTGATGTGAGCATGGACTTCAGTTACGGACAGGCTTTCACTGAATCCTCGCCCGAAGCGTACGAGCGACTGATCCTCGACGTACTCCTCGGTGAGCCATCGCTGTTCCCGGTCAATGCAGAGGTGGAGTTGTCCTGGAAAATTCTCGATCCGATCCTGGACTACTGGGCTAGCGGAGGCACTGCCGAGCCATACGAGGCCGGGACGTGGGGTCCGTCATCCGGTGACGAAATGATGCATCGCACCGGACGAGAATGGAGAAGACCGTGATAGTCGACATTCCGGCCACGACGACAGCAAAAGTTGGCAAGAAGCTCGTCGAACTACGAAAGTCCGGCGGTGCTGTGACAATCGGGCGTGTTTTGACCTTGATCGTCGCCAACGGAAACGCCGACAATGCCGAACGGGCAATCGAAGCTGCGAACGAGGCAAGTCGCGAGCATCCCTGTCGTGTCATCGTGCTCGAGCACGGAGACAGATCCGCAGACTCCAGCTTGGATGCTCAGATCCGAGTCGGCGGAGACGCGGGTGCATCCGAGGTGGTGGTCCTCAAACTCAACGGAGAACTAGCAGATCACGAACACAGCGTGGTGATCCCGTTCCTGTTACCGGACACGCCCATCGTCGTCTGGTGGCCCGGTGAAGCGCCGGCCATTCCGGCGAAGGATCCATTGGGTCGCTTGGCGATTCGCCGCATCACCGACGCCACCCATGCTTCCGATACCAGAGCCACCATCAAAAGCCGCCTGTCCAGCTACACCAAAGGTGACACAGACCTTTCCTGGAGTCGGGTCACCCACTGGCGTGGACTTTTAGCGACCGCGTTGGATCAGCCGCCGCACGAGAAGGTGATCTCGGCTACCGTGTCCGGACTGGATAAGGAACCTGCTCTCGACATCCTTGCGGGCTGGCTTGCCGCCAAACTGGATGTGCCCGTTTACCGCGAGGTCGGCCAGCTGAGCGTCGAACTGCAACGTCGGACGAGCAACATCTCGATCACACGTCCACAGACCGGTAAGACTGCGACCCTGCGTCGTACAGGCCAACCCGACGCCCAGGTCGCGTTGGCTCGTCGGGAAACCCGCGAGTGCGTTGCCGAGGAACTGCGCAGGCTCGACACGGACGAAATTTATGAGTTGGCATTGACCGGATTGGCCAAGGTGAGCTATGTCTAAGACTTCCGTTCTACGTTTTTTGGATTCCCAAGCACTCGTCGATGCGGTGCGGTCTCGCTTTGTCGAGATCGTGACTGCAGCCCAGGCAGAGCGTAAAACAGCGTCCGTCGTCCTTTCCGGGGGCGGAAACGGAATTGCGCTTCTCGAGGCACTACGCCGAGACTCTGGGCGCATCGACTGGGCGCATGTCGATATCTATTTCGGTGACGAGAGGTTTCTTCCAGCGGGCGACCCCGAACGCAACGAGGTTCAAGCCTCGAGCGCACTGCTGGACCACGTCGACGTCGATCCCGATCGTGTCTTCCGGATGGCCACGTCCGATGGTCCACACGGACGTGACCCGGAGGTGGGCGCGGTGGCCTATGCACAGATCCTCGGTTCACAGTCGGGTGGCGATCACACGCCTGAATTCGACGTGCACCTACTCGGAGTGGGCGGGGAAGGTCATATCAACTCATTGTTCCCACACACCGACGCTGTACGAGAGAAACACCGCTTTGTCGTGGCGGTCAAGGACTCCCCCAAGCCCCCTACCGTACGAATCTCGTTGACACTGCCCGCGATTCAACGGGCAAAGCACGTGTGGCTCCTGGTCGCGGGTGCCCCGAAAGCTGAAGCGGTTGCCGCAGCGCTCGCTGGTGCCGATCCCGACGACATCCCATCCGCCGGCGCGATCGGTACCGAATCGACCGTGTGGTTCCTCGATGAAGCAGCCGCGTCCGAGCTCGACACAAACGGGTGAGAATCATCGACGGCGTCGAATTCGCGCTTTACTAGGCGGATTCGGCACTGTCGACATCTGTGCCTCCAACCGGTTCCGACGGCTCGCTCTGGTTGCCGCGATCGATCAAGGCAACGCCGTAGGCGGTAAACGGCCGTCGCCTCAGTGATCGGTACGCGGTTCCGTCACGCCAAGATTCAATTCGATTTCTGCACTGTGCCATTGAAACCTCCGTGGTCGTCGGAACCCCGCGCTGTTAGTTCTGCTCCTACCTTTTCTGACGCTTCAGCACGGCATCCGGTTCCATGATCGAGGACGAGAAGAACTCACGCAGCTCAGCAATCAATTTGTCTGGTGTCTCCATCGACGCGAAATGACCGCCGTGATCGTATTCGGTCCACCTGACAATGTGGTTCTCCTTCTCGGCGAGCGCACGGATGCTCGTGTCACCTGCGAATACCGCCGCCGCTGTCGGAACGTCGGACGACGGCACCTTCAGTCCCCACCCTGATTGTTCTTTGTACAGGCGCATCGACGAACCGACAGTCGAGGTAAACCACAGGATGCTGATGTTGGCAAGCAACATGTCGCGGTCGAGGGCGTCGTCGAGCGAAGCCGCAGCCGGGTCCACATACGAGTTCACGACATCGACCACCCAAGCCAGTAACCCGGCGGGCGAATCGGTGAGAGCGGGCGCCAATGTCGCCGGTCGTGTCGAGTGAATGCTCGCGTACGACGAAGTCTCAGCGTCGCTCCAGTCCTTCAGATCTGCGAGCTTCTTCTGATCCGTGCTCGACCATCCGGTGCCATCCTCGTCCCACGACGGGATAGTGAGCGGACCATTGAGGTGGATTCCGATCAACCGGTCCGGAGCGATTCGGCCCAATTGTGTAGCGATGAACGAGCCTGCATCGCCTCCTTGCGCGCCGTAGCGGTCGTAACCGAGCTCCTTCATGAGTATCGCGATCAACTCCGCGGATCGAACGGTGTCCGCATCGCCCGCCCGAGTCGTCGGGCCCGAGAATCCGAAACCAGGCAGGGTCGGGATCACCAGATGAAACGCCTGACCCGACTCAGCACCATGGGATACCGGATCCGTCAGTGGCCCGATCAAGTCCGTGAAGTCTTCGAATGGCCAGCCGTGAATCAGAACCAACGGAATGGCGTCGGGATCGGGCGATTGTGCGTGCACGAAATGAATTTGCACACCGCCGATCTCGGCGAGGAACTGCGGATAACGGTTCCGCTTCGTCTCCTGAACTCGCCAGTCGAACGAGGTTTCCCAGTACTCGGCTAAATCTCGCAGGTAGGACGTCGGTATGCCGTAGGACCATCCGACGCCCGGAAGCTCGTCCGGCCACCGAGTATCGGCCAGACGCCGTTTCAGGTCATCGAGATCGGCTTGCGGGACTGCGATGTCGAACGGCTGCAGGCTGAAAGAAGTCATACCGAGAAGGTATGGACCATCGAGGACACCTTCTGTCCTCGATGGTCAGAATGGCCTACCCGCTGTTGCGGAGCGCGGTGGCGAGGCCGTTCATGGTGAGCAGAATTCCGCGCTTGACTCGCTCGTCGTCATCGCCGGCGCGGAACCGTCGCAGCATTTCCACTTGCATCTGGTTGAGGGGCTCCAGATAGGGGAAACGGTTGTGCACGGAGCGTTCGAGAGACGGGTTGTCCTCGAGTAATCTGCTGTAGCCGGTGATCTTCAGATACATCTCGATAGTTTTGGCATGCTCGATCTCGATCATCGAGAAGATGCGCAGGCGAAGTTCCTCGTCCGGTACCAACTCGGCGTACCTGGCCGCGATACCCAGGTCCGTCTTGGCCATGACCTGAGCCAGGTTGGACAGCACGGTCTGGAAGAACGGCCACTTGCGATACAAGTCGGTCAGTACCGCCAATTTGGCTTCGTCGCCGTCAACCCATTCTTCGAATGCCGAACCGGTTCCATACCACCCCGGAAGCATCACGCGACACTGACTCCACGACATGACCCACGGAATTGCGCGCAAGTCGTCTACCGAATAGGTCGGCTTGCGCGATGCCGGCCGACTGCCGATGTTGAGCTCGCCCACTTCGGCGACCGGGGTCGACATCTGGAAGTACTCCACAAAACCAGGCTCGGCGTGAACGAGTCTGCTGTACGCAGCACGAGCCTTCGCAGCCAGATCATCGAGGACCTCGTAGGCCGGTTCGGCCCCATCGCCGAGACCTTCGACATCGAGCAATGTCGACTCCAACGTCCCCGCGACGAGAGTTTCCAAATTTCGACGTGCCTTCGACGGGTCCGCGTACTTCGCGGCGATGATCTCCCCCTGCTCGGTGAGGCGGAGCGAACCCTGCACCACCCCTGGCGGCTGGGCAAGGATCGCGTCGTAGCTCGGGCCGCCGCCGCGGCCGATGGTCCCTCCGCGGCCGTGAAAGAGCCTCAATCTGATGCCGGTGTTGCGCGAGACCTCGAGCAAATCCAGTTCGGCGCGATAGAGCGCCCAGTTGGCAGCGAGGTACCCGCCATCCTTGTTGGAGTCTGAATATCCAAGCATGACTTCTTGACTCATGCCGCGGCCGGCTACCAAGGCGAGATAGACGGGCACGTCCAGAGTCGCGACAAGGGTCGCCGCCCCCTGCTGCAAGTCTTCGATGGTCTCGAAAAGCGGGACGACACCGACCGTGGAAGTCGGCGACGATCCGTCGACGCCCGGATCGAAAATGCCAGCTTCCTTGAGGAGCAAAGCAGCCTCGAGCATGTCGCTCACCGATGTGCACATGCTGATGATGTAATTCTGGATCGTCTCGGGACCCAGTTGGTCGATCGAGACCTTCGCGGCCCGGACGATGCCGAGTTCCTTCGCCGCGAGTTCACTGAGCTCGGCCGTAGGTCCGACCAGAGGCCGACGCGTGGTCAGTTCGCGAGAGAGCACCGCGACCCGCTCGTCCTCGTCGAGAGTGAGGTAGTCCGGATGGACACCCGCCCAGGCCAAGAGTTCGGCGACCACGTTCTCATGGGTCTCCGAGTTCTGACGCAGGTCCAGCGCTTGCAGATGAAACCCGAACGTCTCCACCGCCTGCCGCAGCGCGAGTAGACGATCGTCGGCGATCAGCGCGTCACCATCCGCACGTAGTGAACGATCGATGATGTCGAGGTCATCGAGCACATACTGCGGAGTGTCGTACGCATTGGATCCGATATCGAGACCCGCAGCAGGTACAGAATCGAGAACCTCGGCCGCTGTCGCGGTCAGACGTGCACGGATTCCTCGTACCGCAACTCGATACGGTTCATCGACGCGTCGATCGTCGTGTTCGCCGCCCTCCGCTGCTAGCTCGAACAGTTCTTCGGTGACAGCAACCAACCGGGCGGACATGGAGAGTTCCTTCTCCAAGGCCACCAACTCGTCCAAGTACCGTGCAAAAGCAACGAAACCCGCTTGATGTGTGGCGGTACGAACCACCTCTGCTGTGACGTTCGGGTTACCGTCCCGATCGCCGCCGATCCACGAACCTGGCCGCAGAATTGGCCGGGGAAGCAACTCGTCCTCAGGCCACCGGTGCCGGATGGCGGCACGCACATCCGCGTTCAGAGCCGGTATGACGTCGAACAGCGATGCTTCGAAGTAGCGCAAGCCCACCTCGATTTCGTCCTGAATACGCAGGCGCGACAAACGAATCAAGGCCGTCTCCCACAGAGTCAACACCTGGCGACGGATCTGCACATCGACTGCGGAAAGCTCTATAGCTGCGGCGGCAGGTTTGGCCTCCTGCGCAGCCGATGCGACTTCACGCCGCCGCATGAGATCGGTGATGTTGGACTGAACCTCGAAGATCGTACGACGACGCGTCTCCGTTGGATGTGCAGTGATGACCGGAGACACCAGAGCGTCCGTCAAAGCGGCCGCAACCTGCTCACGAGTCAGGTTCGCTGCATCGAGCTTTCGCCACGTCGCGTCGAGGCTGCTGTCCTGCGGAGCCTCTTCGCGATCCAGATGAATAGCCCGCCTGCGTTCACGGTGTAGATCCTCGGCAAGATTCGCCAACAGGGAGAAATGGCTGAACGCACGGATCAGCGGGATTGTTCGCGTCGCGTCCACGTCGGCATAGATGCCGCGGGAATCTTCGCGGTCCACGTCTGAGCGCCGCACAGCGAAGGATTCGACCCTGGCGCGTTCGACCAAATCGAAGACTTGGTCGCCCTCATGTTCACGGATGATGTCGCCGAGAATCCCCCCGAGATAACGAATGTCCTCGCGAAGGGGCTCGGTCAGCTCACGACCATGAGCGGTCGGTGTGACAAATGCAGGCGACCCAGCCGAGTCGAAGACGGAATTACTCATGAAGCCAGTATCGTCGAACTGCTGTTTATGCACTCATCGACGCACGGAGAACAGTTCGAGGAGTACCGCTCGGATGAGATCGACTCAATTACAAACGGTACTCAACGGCAAAAGGTACTCAATGGCACACCGTTATGAGTACTTGATCTCCAAGCCGATGCCCAGAATCGCGATAAGCCACACCAGTCCGGTGAAGATCGTCAACCGGGTGAGGTTTTTCTCGACCACAGTGGAACTGGAGAGAGAGGATTGCATTCCACCACCGAACAAGCTGGACAGGCCGCCGCCCTTGCCTCTGTGCAGCAATATCAGAGCTATCAGCCCCACGCTGGTGACGACCAACAAAATATTCAGGAACAGTTCCATGTCCGCCTCACATCGATTCAGCTCACAACCTGTGAGATCCTACCTGCCGAACGAACCCTCCCGCGCCACTGACCGGTCGGCCAGTACACGGGAGGGTGATTCGATTGTTTCGATCCCAGTTCAGGGAAGCGGTCCGCCTGCGGCGATAGCCGACAGCGTGGCGAAGTCGTCCGCCTTGAGCGATGCACCGCCGACAAGAGCACCGTCGACGTCCGGCTGGCCGACGATCTCGCCGACGTTCTTGGCGTTCACCGAACCTCCATACAGAACCCGAACCCCAGCGGCAACCTCATCCGAAGCAAGCGTCTTCAATTCCTCGCGGATCGCATAGCACACTTCCTGAGCATCCGACGCACTCGCGACGCGGCCGGTACCGATCGCCCAGACTGGCTCGTACGCAATCACGACTTTGGAAATCTCTTCGGCCGAGAGGCCAGAAAGCGATCCCCGCAACTGCGTGACGTTGTAAGAGACGTGTTCTCCCGCCTCACGAATGTTGAGACCTTCTCCGATACACACGATGGGTGTGAGCCCGTGCTTCAACGCAGCCTTCGTCTTCGCGAGCACCGCAGCGTCGTCCTCGCTGTGCAACGTGCGACGCTCGGAATGTCCCACTACGACGAATGTACATCCCAGCTTCGCCAGCATCGAACCGCTGATCTCACCGGTGTATGCCCCAGATTCTTGGGCTGACACGTCCTGCGCCCCGTAGGTGAGCAGTAATTTGTCGCCTTCGATCAGCGTCTGAACGCTGCGGATATCAGTGAACGGCGGGATGACAGTCACGTCGACCTTGTCGAAATACTTCGACGGTAGCGAGAACGCGATCTTTTGAACCAACGAGATTGCCTCGAGATGGTTCAGATTCATCTTCCAGTTACCTGCGATAAGTGGCTTACGTGGCATCGTGTCAGCCCTCCAGTGCTGCGAGACCGGGTAGTTGCTTGCCCTCTAGATACTCGAGCGACGCCCCTCCCCCGGTCGAGATGTGCGAGAAACCATTGTCGGAAAGCCCGAGCGCACGAACGGCTGCCGCTGAGTCTCCACCACCGACAACGCTGAACGCGCCCTTTTCAGTGGCAGCAACGATCGCTTCGGCAACGCCCTTGGTCCCGGCCGCAAACTTCTCGAATTCGAATACGCCAGCAGGCCCGTTCCAGAAGATGGTCTTGGCGTTGGACAGCACGACCGCGAAACGGTTCACCGACTCGGGGCCGATATCGAGGCCCATCCAACCGTCCGGGATGGCCGACGCGGCAACTGTCTTCGATTCGGCATCCGCTGCGAACTTGTCGGCCACGATGAAGTCCACCGGGAGGTGAATGACATCGCCGAAGCGCTCGAGCAGGTCGTTGCAGACATCGATCTGGTCTTCCTGGAGAAGCGAAGTCCCGACCGGGTATCCCTGCGCCGCCAAAAAGGTGAAGGCCATACCCCCGCCGATCACCAACGTGTCGACTTTGGGGGCGAGCGCCTCGATGACACCGAGCTTGTCGGAAACCTTCGAGCCGCCCAGAACCACCGCATACGGACGGTCGGAATCTTCGGTGAGGGTGGCCAGCACCTTCACCTCCTCCGCAACGAGGTTGCCGGCATATGACGGAAGCAATTGCGCAATGTCGTACACCGAAGCCTGCTTGCGATGGACAACGCCGAACCCGTCCGATACGAATGCACCCTCGCCGTCGGTCAACGCGGCCAGCTCAGCGGCTAATGCAGCCCGCTCGTCATCGTCCTTGCTGGTCTCGCGCGGATCGAAGCGAATATTCTCCAACAGCAATACATCGCCGTCAGTGAGTCCTTCGGCCCGCGCCTGCGCATCTTGGCCGACAACGTCTCCGGCCAGCTGCACGTGACGCCCGAGCAATTCACCGAGCTTGGATGCCACCGG
>JBBSSG010000012.1:0-36549 GCA_038242295.1 Mycobacteriales bacterium
GACGTCATCGGCGGCGGATCCATCGTATGCAGCGTCCTCGCCGAGGAATTCGAACGCCGCGGCGGGCTGAGCACTTTGATCGTCAGCGAACACGATATCCTCGACGGAATCGCAATGTCGATCAAAAGCTGATCCACGAGCTAGGCCCCTATAGCCCAATTGGCAGAGGCACCGGACTTAAAATCCGTACAGTGTCGGTTCGAGTCCGACTGGGGGCACCAGGTTTTATCTCAATCTTGATTTCTTCCGGGACCACGCTGGTCGGCGGTTTCCATGGACTTCGGTCAACTTTCACGGATCTGAGTAACAATTGAAGCAGCGGCTTCCGGATCTTCAAGCTCTAGCCTTCTGAGTTCAACTCCTAGTGGCGTCTGTGCAGGCCTGGGTGGTTTCTGAAGAGTCATGAAGTCATCTGCACGATTGCGAAAACGATATGGGCTGAGATTTGTCGAGACCGACCCAGCCGAAACATTCCCTCTGGTCTGATAGACCTGTGTGATGACAACTCCTGCTGGCTGGTACCCCGATCCGGAAGGTTTGCCGCACCATCGGTGGTGGGATGGGCTTCAGTGGACATCGGCGACGCAGTTGCCGTCTGCTCCCGGTCCATCGATATTCGTGCCCACGGCCGCGTCGGAAGGTCAGTCTCTGAAACCGGTGTCCTTGTTCAACGCCAAGAAGCGTGCGCAGGAACTTCAGGAACAAGTGGACCGTCTCAACGGAATTGTCGATCGCGCCGGTCTTGGGGGAGTCGTGGCCTTGGATGCTGAGGTCACCCGACTGAAGGGCGAGGTCGCCCGACTAGAGGAAGAAGCAACGGTTCTCCGTATCGAAGGTACGACACTGTCGGAGCAGATTCGCAACGCCCGCGAAGAACTTGTCGAGACGAAAGCTCAACAGGAGTTACAGTCCGTCGGCTACTACGCCTACCACCACCCCGCGGAGACGTCCGTTCAACTCAAGGACGAGTGGCTGCGCGTGCAGTCGGAAATCAAGGAACGGATTCGATCGAAGTCTGCGATCTCGGCGACAACCAACTTCACGTTCAACAACTCCACCGTTCAAGGACGGAAGTTTGTGACCGAGATGTCACGGATCATGCTTCGGGCTTACAACGCCGAAGCCGAGAACTGCGTAAAGACAGTCAAGGCAGGGAACCTCGCTGCTGCGAGTCAGCGTCTGTTCAAAGCCGTAGAGCAGATCTCGAAACAAGGACAGATGATCGATCTACGCGTCACCGATCGGTATCACCGCCTTCGGTTGCGTGAACTCGAGTTAGCGGCCGACGTGCACATGAAGGTTCAGGAGGAGAAGGCAGTCGAGCGCGAACGCCGCGAGGAACTCCGTGAGCAGCGGAAGGTGCAGCAGGAGTTGCAAGCTGCGCGAGCGAAGATCGAGAAAGAGTTGACCCATTACAGCAATGCGGTTGCAGCGCTCGAAGCAAGCGGTGATTCGGCGGGTGCGGAACGGTTACGCGCTAAACTCGCTGACGCTCAGCGCGCTCTCGCAGATGTCGACTACCGCGCCGCAAACATCCGCGCTGGGCACGTCTATGTGATCTCGAACATCGGGGCGTTCGGGATCAACATGGTCAAGATCGGTATGACGCGTCGTCTGGAGCCGATGGACCGCGTTCGCGAACTCGGGGATGCTTCCGTCCCGTTCAGGTTCGATGTACATACATTGTTTTTTTGCAGACGATGCCGTCTCGGTCGAAGCCGAACTACACCGTGTTTTCGCGGACAGACGCGTGAACCAGGTGAACAAGCGGCGGGAGTTCTTCTATGCAAACCCGATCGAGGTGCTGGAGGCGTTGCGGAGCAATGTCGGCGAAGTCATCTCGTTTAACGAAGAGCCGGAGGCAGAGGAGTACATGGTGAGTATCGGAAAGAAAACGGCGTCCTTCTGAATCTAATCGATCGACCACACGCTCTACTTTGTGATGATGCGAGGACAAAACGAGCCCAAGTCTTTAAAATTGGTGGCCAGTAAACGGAATGGACTGGCGTTCATTTTGGGGCTACGCGGTGGTTCTCGAGTGCCACAGAGTATTTGGAAAGCACAGCAATGTACCGACACCCACGTCGTAAGCAGCGCACAGTGCCGGATACCACTGCGGCAGCCGCGACGACGCCCCTCGATCGTGGGCGCGATCGAATATCGCATGCGCAAGCCAACCGCCAGCGGTCAGCCGCGCAGCGCCCCGTTCGGGCAGAATGGTCGCACCAACTAATACCGCTGCTGTAGCCACTACTGCAATCCACTCGCGCTCGAGCACAGTCGAATTGGCAGTACGGCCGAGATGCGAGAGTGGATAGACAACCGCCGCGCCCAGTCCCGCGGCATAGATCACTGTGCGATGTGTTGGATTTCGACGGGAGATAGAACGATCTGTGGCGATACTCAAAAGGCCGCCGACGGCAAACGCTGATACATCGACGCTTGATTTCTGACCCACTCCTACGTCCATTCGGTCCACTTATCCAGAACGGTGAAATGTGGATCCACCGTATGGGAACCGGCCGGGTTTGCTGACCCGAGTATTCGGGCAGTTCATCTCCTACGACCAATGGGAGGTAGCAGCTATGCGCGCAGTCACGTGGCAGGGCAAGCGGAAGGTCAGTGTCGATACGGTCCCGGATCCGGAAATTCAGGAACCTACCGACGCGATCATCAAGGTTACGACCACCAACATCTGTGGGTCGGACCTGCACTTGTATGAAGTTCTCGGTGCGTTCATGGACCAGGGCGACATCCTCGGTCATGAACCGATGGGAATCGTCGAGGAGGTCGGTTCGCAAGCTGGTGACCTCGAGGTCGGCGATCGGGTGGTAATCCCATTCCAAATCTCGTGCGGACATTGTTACATGTGCGACGCGGCCCTGTACACACAGTGCGAAACCACTCAGGTGCGTGAGCAGGGGATGGGCGCTGCACTGTTCGGATACTCGAAGCTTTACGGTCAGGTTGCAGGCGGTCAAGCCGAATACCTGCGTGTTCCGCAGGCCCAGTTCACTCACATCAAAGTGCCTGAGGGGCCAGCAGATTCGCGTTTCGTGTATCTATCCGATGTGTTACCGACAGCCTGGCAGGCGGTCGAGTATGCGTCGATCCCGGACGGCGGATCGGTGACAGTCCTGGGCTTGGGCCCCATCGGAGACATGGCGGCCCGCATCGCCCAAAACAAGGGTTTCCGGGTCATCGGCGTGGACCGTGTACCCGAGCGTCTGGCCCGCGCAAAGACACGCGGCATCGAGACGGTCGATCTCGATGAGCACGGCGGCGACGTCGGGAAGGTGATTCGCGATCTTACCGGCGGCCGCGGCACGGACTCGGTCATCGATGCTGTCGGCATGGAAGCGCATGGATCGCCCGTGGCGAAAGCTGCTCAGCAATTCGCCGGGTTGCTTCCCGACGCCATCGCTGCGCCGTTCATGCAGAAGGCCGGTGTCGATCGGATGGGTGCGTTCTACTCCGCGATCGACATCGTGCGACGCGGCGGCACGATCTCGCTGAGCGGCGTCTATGGCGGCATGGCGGACCCGCTGCCGATGCTGACGATGTTCGACAAACATATTCAGCTGAGGATGGGGCAAGGAAACGTCAAGAAGTGGGTTCCGGAGATTCTGCCGCTGCTCACGGACGCTGATCCGCTCGGAGTCGACAGCTTTGCCACTCACATATTGCCCCTCGCCGAGGCTCCGCATGCCTACGAGATGTTTCAGAAGAAGCGAGACGGTTGTGTCAAGGTGCTGCTGAAGCCGTAGACATCGGTGTTCTGGCCGGTTGTGCCAGGTCATCGTGCTCGCGAGTTGTACTCGAATGGCCGCCCCGGTGTGTGGGGCGAGTCGCCGGCTTTTGTCCAGGGCTATAGCAAATCAAGATTTCGTTGTAACTTGAATCACAACGGGATTTCGATGGCACGTTTAACCATCAGGTCGGCGCGCTCGGTTCGAAGAATGAGGCTCCAATGGCAGACGCCGAGCAATATCAGGTCGCAATCATCGGCGGTGGCTTCTCTGGCATCGGAACTGCCATCGCGCTCGACAAGGCCGGCTTCTCCGACTACGTGATGATCGAGGAGGGGACCGGGGTAGGCGGCGCGTGGCACTGGAACACTTACCCCGGCGTCGCGGTGGACATCCCCTCGTTCAGTTACCAGTTCTCTTTCGAGCAGACTGCGGACTGGTCCCGTCTCTACGCGCCCGGCGAGGAATTGCGGGCCTACGCGGATCACTGCGTAGACAAGTACGACATCCGTGAACGCACCCGCTGCAGCACCCGGATCATCGCCGCGACCTTCGATGACGACGAGCAGCTTTGGCGTCTCGATACTGCCGAAGGTGACACTATCGCCGCTCGGTTCGTCATCGGCGCAACAGGCGTTCTCACTCAGCCGAAAGCGCCAGATATAGAAGGAATCTCAGACTTCGCCGGTGCAGTGATGCACACCGCTCGATGGGACGATTCGATCTACTTGCACGGCAAACGAGTTGCAGTGGTGGGCACGGGTGCCTCTGCTGTGCAGGCTATTCCTCTTATCGCGGAACAGGCCTCGCAGCTGACGGTCTTTCAGCGCACTCCCATTTGGTGCATGCCGAAGCTTGACGTCGAGCTTCCGCGAGCAGCGCGTTCGGCCTTGAGTGTGCCGGGGGTGAAGCAAGTAGCTCGACTGGTCAGCCAAACATTCGTCGAGATCACTTTTCCGTTGGCCGCACATTTCGACAAGTTGCTTCCGTCCGCCAAGGTCGGTGAAAAGTTAGCCCATCGCTACTTGAAACGTGCCGTCAAGGATTCAGAGGTTCGCGAGAAGCTCACACCGAAGTACGCGCTCGGGTGCAAACGGCCGAGTTTCTCCAACGAGTACCTACCCACTTTCAACCGGGAGAACGTCACTCTCGAGACCGATCCCATCGAGGCGATCACCCCAACCGGAGTTCGCACCGCCAGCGGGGTCCACCACGACGTGGATGTCCTGATTCTCGCTACAGGGTTCAAGGTTTTCGAACGAGGCAACATGCCGCCCTTCTCGGTGAAGGGCAGCTCGGGTCTCGATCTCGAATCCTTCTGGTTCGAAAACAGATTTCAGGCGTATCACGGAGTGTCAGTACCGGGGTTTCCTAACTTCTTCACCATTCTCGGGCCGTACGGCTACAACGGTTCTTCCTACTTCAACTTGATCGAGACGCAATCGGCGCACATCGTCCGGTTGTTGAAGCAAGCTCGTCGAACCAGCGCCACACGCATCGAGGTAACCCCAGAAGCAAACGCCCGCTACTTCGAGTTGGTCTTGAGCCGCAGAAAGTATCAGGTCTTCTTCCAAGACACCTGTTCGGTCTCCAACAGCTACTACTTCGATGAGCACGGCGATGTTCCGTTGCGGCCGTCGCCGACTCTGGAAACCATGTGGGACGCCAGGCATTTCCCTCTCGACGATTACCTGTTCTCTGAAACTGCGAGTGCAACCGAGTAGTCAGCTCGACTGACCGGCACCACCTTCACCGAATCATTTTGTGTACGTGACCCCGAGCATCATTTTGGCCAGCAGTCCGTCGGGGCGGTGGTGCCGGTTGCCTGAGCTGTCGTACACGACGGCACCTCCCGCCCATGATGGGTCGGTGTCTGCGGCTGCCTGCGGATCTCCGGATGCTTCGGTGCCGTCATCGATGCGTTCGGTGAGCGATCGTCGCAAGGAGTTGCGTAGACCAACTAGTTCGGCGTTGAGTTCGGTGAACTTGTCTGTGGCTGCGTTGCCGCGGCGGACAACCATGTCGTCGGTGAGACTTTCCACCAGCGCAGTGACGGTTCCATGGGGCATTGCGGAGATTGCGGCAACTGCGCGTCCGACGAGCCCGATGGGAAGGAGCGGCACGGTTATTTGGGGGCGTCGCAGTCCTGCGACGTCTGCATAGGTCGCGAGTAGTTCGCGGTAGCTCAGGACTTCGGTGCCGCCGATATCGAACGAACCCGGGGAACTCGCTTCTCCGAGCGCATCGGCGATGATATTCAATACGTCGGCCACTGCAATCGGTTGCACTTGTTTGTTCATCCAGGTGGGGATCGGTGTGATCGGTATTCTTTCGATCATCTGCCGCACCAGCTCGAACGAGGTCGATCCGGAGCCGAGCACGATTGCCGCGCGCAGCACAGTGGCATCGATACTGCTGCCCAAAAATGTCTCCTCGACCTGCAGTCGAGAACGAAGATGGTCCGACAGGGATGCTTTGTCGTCGGGGATCAACCCGGAGAGATAAACAATGCGGGTGACCCCATTGCGTTCGGCGGCTTGCGTCATCTCCTGGGCCGCGCGCAGATCCTTGGCGACAAAATCGCCCTCGTCCATCGAATGCACCAGATACACCACCGCGTCGACGCCCTTAGTGGCGCTGTCGGTGGTGCGCGGATCGTCGAGATCGAACTCGGCAACCTCGACTCGGTCGCTCCACGCGAAGCGGTCCCTCTTGCTGGGGTCTCGCATTGCAGCAACGACGTGGTGGCCGTTATCGAGCAGGACCGGGATGAGCCGAGACCCGATGTAGCCAGTTGCACCTGTAACCAGAACCCTCACGAGCATCTCTTTCCTGTAGAGCAGGGGGGGTACCCCGGCTCGCTGTGTTCAGACACTGCCCGGTGGTGACGTCGATCGCTGTGCAACCAGTTGGCTCGATACGGGGGCAGATCGACGTTTGGTCTCTCCTGATTCGCGGTACCTGCACATCATGGCTCGGTCCCGGTTCACGAGGAAAGAACAGCGGTGGCAATGAACATGCATGACAAGTTTGATCGGATAGACGGGCCGTTCGACGTGATTGTCGTCGGCGGAGGTAACGGCGGGGTCAGTGCTGCCGCGCGCCTGCACCGCAAAGGAATCACCGACGTCGCGATCATCGAACCGCAGCAGACTCACACCTACCGGCCCCTGCTCTCCTACGTCGGAGGCGGGCTGGCTTCGCTGAGCTCAGCGCAGCGCAGTCAACGCAGTGTGACACCGAAAGGGGTTACGTGGTTGCAGGATTCGGTTCAGTCGATCGATCCCGACGCCTCGACGGTGACCTGCTCGTCAGGTCGGACCTATGGGTATCGAGATCTGGTGCTGGCCACAGGGCTCGTTCGGGACGAAGACGAGCTCCCCGGAATCACTGAAGCCCTGGACACTCCTGCGGTCGCCAGCAATTACCTCGATCGGGCCGAACAGACGTGGGCACGGGTCAAGGCACTGCCGGCGGGTAGCTCGGCGGTGTTCACTGTCCCTCGCCCTCCTGTCGGCTGCACCGGCACCACGCTAAAGCCGCTGTTTTTCGCCGCTGACCACTGGCGTCGTATCGGGATTCTGAAATCCCTCGAGGTAACGCTGGTAATCGACCGCGACGCACTGGTGGGCGTACCCGAACTGGATAAGCGATTGGAGGCGGCGCTCGACGATTACGGCGTCAACATCCTCTATCGCACGGCGGTGACAGCGCTCGACCCAGAGCATCGCAAGATCACCGTCTCCGGAAGTGGCGGGAACGAGTGGGATCTCGACTACGACCTGCTCCATCTCGTACCTCCGTTTCGCGGGCCACGCTGGATCGAAGCGTCGGGGCTGACCGGAGAATCACCCCACGGGCTCGTTCACATCGACCCCCACACCTTCCGGCACCGCGACTACAAACAAATCTGGTCGGTCGGTGACGGGGCAGACGTGCACACCGATCCCTCCGGCGGCGGTCTGCGCCAACAATGCACCATCCTCGTCGACAATATGGTTGCAGCGAGAGAGGGAAAGGCGCTGACGACGTACGACGGGTACACCGTCGCTCCGGTGCCGGTAGATCGGCGGCGGCTGATCGCTGCCGAATTCGACCGGGACAAGGTGGTCCAGTCCAGCCTCCCCGGCTTCATGGATCCATTGAAACCTCGGCGTAGCGCTTTCTTGCTCGACCGCTACATTCTGCCGCAGGTGTATTGGAATCTGATTCTCAAGGGACGTGCCTGACGGACACTGCGCTAATTCGTAATCCTGCGCCACGAGTTGCTGGCGTCGTGGTACTCGATCAGTCCCGCTGAAGCAAAGCTTTTAAGCCAACCCTGCATCGGCCACCATCCCCAGCGCTGCTCGAAAAGGCGCGCATTGCAAAGAATCTCGTCCAGGTGCTCTACGGGAGGATTCGAAACTGGATGGTATTGATGGTAGGCGTGGGCGCCGCCGACCCAGCTCAAACCTACTTGTGCTGCGGCCGCGCACTGGCCCAAGTCCGTGTCTTCAGCGCCGTATCCGGTGTACTGCTCGCAAAAGCCTCCGAGTCGACGCCATGTCTCGGAGCGCACTGCAAAAGATAGTGACCAGAACAATTCGTACCGGTCACCAGCGAGAACCGTGTTGTCCTCGGGGTTCGGGCGAGCGGGATGTGGGTTCGTCAGTTCGTCGAGGGCGTTCATCGAAGCCACATTCGCGTCCGCCGGTAGGTACGTCACTGGACCGCACAGCACATCGTGGCTGTGCCGATCGTCCCTCGCGGCAGCGCGGAAGCGGCTGAGCATATGGCGATGCGGTACGCAGTCGACATCCAGAAACACAATGAGCTCCGCTCCGCGTTCGAGGGCGGCATCTGCTCCCATGTTTCGAGCACGCGCGAGCGGCAACGAGCCGGTTACGGGGATCCACAGAGAAATACTCGGACTCGGCGCAGCGTCGACGATTGCGTCGATGTCGGGGTCGCCCATAGCCACCACTATGTGATGGTCGGGGAGCTCGGCCGAGAGTGCGATTGCGCGCATTTGTGCGCGGAGGTGTTCGTGACGGCCGGATGCAACCGTGACGATGCACGTCTTCATTTCGGTCTACGTCGTGCAGCTAGCTCGTCGATGATTCCTGCTGCACGGGACGCGGCGCCGGTGGTATTCCATAGGGCCCAACGCTGCCCACCGAGAGCGCGAGCTGTGCCGATGAGATCAGCCCATTGCGTAGTGGTGGGCCAATGGTCGGATACGACGGCGAGCGAATTGGCGGACAGTATTCGCGCCATAGTTCGTTGCTCCAGGTAGGGCCGGTCTTGCGCAATGACTATCGCCGGTGTCTGTGAGGTGGCGATATCGGCGATGGCATTCTGTCCGGCGTGGGTAACCACAACGGAGCTCGCGCTGAGCGTGGGCCACGGGTCTTCGACCCATGGTGTACCCGGAACGCCCAGTGGGAGCCACCGAAATTCTGAATAGCTGTGGGCGCACTCATCGAGCGCCTGCGAGGTCATGGTCGAGCCACCGGCGCCGTTGAGTACCGTGATTTGTTGCCGTTGTTCAACTGTCGGAAGTTTCGGTCGCCCCTCGAAACGGCTGATCCCCCCGACGTACGTCGTTTTCGCCCGGTGCTCGTGCAGCCATGTGGGCTCGTACAGTCCGCCCGGCCACGGAGCGATGATGTGGTCTGCGAGTGAATAACCCAGCGCGTGCGAGCAGTCGTCGCGTTCTCCCGGCATCGCCATCACGACGACCGGAATTCCGAGCAAACGGACGAAGGCTGCAATCTCGACCGATACGTCGACCACCACGAGACTCGGCTGGTCGGCCTCTATCCATGCCGCCAGCGCAGCCATGCGGGTGCGCAAACCCCGGTCGTGCCGAGGTGCCCAGTGCAGAACTCCGCCGGCGGTGACATCGGTGGGTTCTATCGAGGTGTCGTCCCGGGCGAGGTCCACGACATGACGGAAAGGATGCGTCCCCGCTATTGGTAGCGACGACAATGCTGTAACCGGCGCGTCGAGATGCGCAGCGATACTTCGTGCACGAGTGAGATGACCGCGCCCGTGGTTGTGGATGTAATAGCCGATCATGTGTCGATCCTGACTGCGACGAATCGGTCTTCCTCTACCAGCGCGCGGTACAGACTCGGGTATGCGCCGCCTATCGCGATCCGCAACCTTTCTCGCCTCATGCCAGAAGGTTTGCGTAGATTTCACGGTGAGCGTGCGCGATGAACCTGCGTTGCATCAGGCGCTCTTCCCATGCAGCAGTGATTATGTCGCGATCTTGGTAGGAACTGTGAATGCACTGCTTCAACGAGTTCGGATCCAGCGACGATTCATCGCGTCCGTAAGTGAATACGCCGTGGTTGTGCTGCTGTTCATAGAATCCGCAGGACGGTGCGGCTACTGCCGTCCCGAGATCGTGGCAGGCCTCCAGCCAACCGGAGTGCGTGCCGAATCGGTACGGAAGCACCGAGACCGACAGGGACGACATATACGCCCACAACTGATCGTCGGTGAAGTAGGGGTGCACGTCGACGACCACGTTGGCGCGGTCGGCGTATTCGAGTAGGCGTTCGCCGGTTTCGGGGGCGTACGCGTGCTTCGCCGAATCGAAGACTTCGTCATGGATGTCTATTCGAAGCAGGGCGTTCGGAATTTCGTCTACCGCTGTCGCCAGCGTTTCGACAACGGGAAGTATGTCGACATTCGCGCGAAGACTCTTGGCGTGGACACCCACCACGAACTCGTCGTCTCGGGTCCTTCGTACATCGCCGAACAAACTCTGGTCGATCACATGTGGGTGCGGCAGCACCACGGCCTCGCGGCTCCAGCGCTCGCGAATTCGATCTGCTGCGCCTGGGGTCAATGTGATGAGCGCGTCGGCGGCCGACACCAGAATGTCTAATTGCGCATTGTGTATTTCTGGGTCCGAGTGATGTGGATTTCTCAAATCGTGGACTGTGTAGACGAGCGGTTTATGTGCATGTTCGAGGGCGTCGACGATGCCTCTCAGTGTGTCGAGGCTGAGGGCATCGAAACCGAAATGGATGTGAAAGACGTCGAACTCGGACTCGTGCTCCCGTATCCACGCCGGATCGAGCATGGCAGGAGGCCACCAAACGCCAGGCGCCGCGCGGCCGCTTGTCGGCACGGGATCTGGAAGTCGGATGACATCCATATCGTTGTCAGGAGATGCGAGGTGACGGACGTACACGTGTGACGCCGGCACGGACGCGACACGAATCATGGTTCTCGGCTTTTCCTCAACTGCACTGCGGCGGCGACAGCCCGAGCCAACGTGTCGAAACACTCGAGCTGCTCATTTTCTGAATTGCCGGTAATTTCACTGTGTAGCGAAGCTGTGCACGCGACGAAAAGTTGAGAGTTGTTGTGTCGCAGACGGATCGCGGTTGCCTCGAGAATCGACGTGCCAGCGCGCGCCATAGTAGCGACGTCGAGCAAATCGACGACCATGCTTCGGCCGGCGACGACGGCCTCGCTGACGCCTGCTGCAAAATCCTGAGTCGAAGATATGTCGATATCGCCGCACACTCGCACGATGACCGGACCCCAGGGGGGCTCGTCGACCGACATCGCGAAAGACATGTGCATCGCGTCCGCTGGACTCACCGAATGACAACCGACCGGGCTCACGCTCCGGGTGCATCGAATCCAAAAGCACTTTCAGTACCCTCCCTATGGCAAAGTTCTGGGGGCTTTCGGATTCTGCAACGGTGAGAGTCCAGTGCCATCCACAGTCCTTGATCGTCTACTTCGGGCTACTGCTCAACCACTTTGAATTTCACAATACTGCAGCCTTCTGGTGCCGCCTCGTGACGGCTCCCGGCGGGCCGGTTTGAGGGGGACGATTTTCGGACATCCAGTGGCGGAGAGTGGACGATCGCTGCGGAAAATTTCGGGTGCCGTCGAACGTGTGTTCATGTGAAGGCTGCACGCGCCGCACGCGGTCATCGAACAACGGAGGTGGGACATGAACAACCCGACGCCAGAGCAACGCCCGAAGGATGGCAACGCATCCGAGCTCGTCGGCGATCCCCGGCAGACACCGACCACGAATTCGGTCCGCGGCCGCAACGATGTAGAGAAGCGCTGGACCAATGGGCCCGAAGTTCGGTCAGCAACTATCTTCACGCTTGCGGTGTCCGTCGCTGCAGTACTGGCCACGGTCCTCATCGCCATCTCGGCGGGGCGGCACAGCGAAGAGTGCGCAGATGCAGCTTTCGCCATATGTGCAAATCCGGAACGAAACCTTCTGGCCATCCTGCCTCCGGCCATCCTTCTGTTCGGTGGACTCGCCGCGTTCGTGCAGACGTACCGAGCGTGGCGCGCAGCGAAGGCATGGCCCGTATGGCAAGGCGCCGGGTGGTTCTTGTTCATTTTCATGACGATTTACCTTGGCTTCGCAAGTCAGGCACTGCTCGCGCGGTAGGTACGCGACGAACCTCACATCGCGAACCCGAACGCTGCAGCAGGTTTCGGTCCATCTGCAGCCAGTGTGCTTCTTGCTGATCTTTACGCGGACCGAGATCAGCTGCCTCGAACTCCAACTTCAACCGTCAGACGGTATCTGAGCAGCGGGAAAAAAAGAATTAAATCCGGACAGTCGTGATATTTTTGAACTCGAAAACTTATTCGATCCATGAAACGGCGAGTTGGTTGATCGAAATGATTCAAAAAAGAACTCAGGGATAAGCTGAGATTTGCACGAATACCTCTTTCTTCTTCGCCGTGGGCATTCAAGATTTTGGGTAACAAAAATTGTGCTTATTCGTATTTTCGGACGGAACTGCTGGCGCATCCCGGTTGGTAAGTTTTCCGGGCCATTTTAGTTGGTCGGTAGTCTGGAATATCGAATCGGTGATCAATGTTACTACCCATTGGAAGTAATTCGTATAAGTCGATATGCTCGTTACAATTAAACGGCGCGTGTAACATAAACGTGACCGCAACGGATATACAAAGTGATGCCCGACGTGGGTCGAAGAATTCTCGTGCGGTCCGCCGACGAAATGGCGGCTTCGGCTCTCACGCACTCGGCTGTCGAGATCCGGTCGATGAATTCGACACCATCACTGCATCATCTGAGATCGCAGCTCTATAGATCGAAAGGCCGGAATACGTGAAGTCGCTCCGCTGGTGGTCCCTAGCAGTGACGGCAGTAGCAGCCGTAGCTGCACTGGCCTTTGCCTCAGCGCAACAGACGGGGGCATTGTGGAGCCAGTCCGCAACGATCAGCGACGCCACGATCAACTCCGGGACTCTGTCTCTCAGGGTGGGCGATTCGGGCAGTCAGTCGAGGGACTTCCTCTTGTCCGCATTCGGCGCTACGAATCTGACGCAGAACGCGGTGGTGCAAAAGCCGTTGACTGTCAAGAATGCAGGAAACGTCGATATGAAGTACAGACTGCAATCCGTCTCGCAAAGTTCCCCGGACTTGCCCCTCACTTTGAAGGTGTGGATAGTCTCGAGCGCGGCAGGATGCCCTGCTGCAGCAGAACCTGCAGGAACTCCGTTGTATAGCGGCGCGATGTTCGGCGCGCAGGCGCCAGCGGCACCAGCCTGGGCCCCTGTCCTCCCTCCCGGTGATACAGCAGTGTGGTGTTTACGCGCCACTGTCGGGCCTACGGCCACGCCGAATACATCCGCGACCGTGACTTTGAACTACTTGGCGAACTCATGACGACGATGAATCAGCAGACCGAATCACGCTGGCAGATGGCATCGCGCCGTTCTCGGACGATCGTAGAGAGCGCTCGTACCCGCGCCGTACTCTCCCTGGGACTTGTCCTGGGGCTCGGCGTATTCGGCACGATGGCTGTCTGGAGTGACACTGCCAAGGCCACCTCGGGCACCTTCAGTACAGGAACCGTAAATTTGCAGGTCAACAACACCAAAAGTTTTCCCTTCACCAACTTGACGCTTACGGGCATGCTGCCCGGCGAGAGCAGGGCAGCGACTCTGCAAGTTCAGAACAAGGGCACGATTCCGTTGACATACACCATGACGGCGACCACGCCTGCAACAAGCCCCGCACTCGCCGGATACTTGGAGGTCACCGTCTTCCCGGGGGCCGCGCCTACCAATGTCACCACAAATGGTATGCGTATCGGGGGCTGTGCCGGCGCTCCAGTGGGGCAGGCGAGGCTTACGGCCGCTGGTTCGGTCAATGTCATCACGGGAACACGTAGCCTCGCCGGAACCAGCGGTATCGACAACCTTTGCTTCGTCACCAAACTAGTCAATGCGACGCCCCGAACGGTTCAGAGTCAGACGCTGAACTTCATCACCTTCACCTTCTCCGCGACGACGCTGTGAGTTACAGATGACAATGAACCAGAACCACCCAAAACGATCCGGACTGCGGACGGTCCGTGAGATCGCCCTGACCGTCGGTGCTGTTGCCGGTGTCATCTGCATCGTCGCGACGCTGGCGGCACTGTTCTTTGGGGTCACGCCGTTGATGTTCCGGTCGGGGTCGATGTCGCCGACTATTAACACCGGCGCCCTGGCTTTGGCTCACACCGTGCCTGCCACAGAGGTGGCGGCCGGTGATGTGATCAGTATCGACGACGCGCAAGGTGCCCGGCTCACTCACCGCGTGGTCAGTGTCGACTCTGTTGCCGGTAACACGGCCGTCGTCCAACTCAAGGGTGATGCCAACGAACAAGCGGACGTCGAGCCGTACGCGATCACTACTGCCGATCGGGTGTTTTTTCATGTCGACGGTCTCGGCTACGTCACCGCTTGGCTGTCGAGCCCGGTTGCGTTGTTCGTCGGCGGACTGACCGCAGGGCTTCTGATATTTACGGCTTTCCGGCCGAATGGGCGACGACGCAAAGACGACACTCCTGGTGGACCCGGCGGTGACCCTGAGAGCTCTGAATCCGGTGCGACCGCACAGCCGAGCGCCGAAGCTACGAAGGCTCGGACCCTGCCTCGTAGTCCGCTAGTTCTCGGGGTGGCTCTGTTGACTCTTGTCGGATTCGCGGATATTTCCGGTACGAGTGCGGCTTTCACTGATGCGGCGACCGCGAAGAGTGGGGCGTTCGGGGCGAAGGCGGACTTTGTTCCAGTGATCAACACCGCGGTCAGCGGCTACAGAACTTTCGTCGGTTGCGACAGCTTGGGCAATGACCGCATCACTGTGAGTTGGGCACATCTCGGCGCCCCGTACACGTACAGGATAGCGATACGGACAATCAACGATCCGACCTACATTTACATGTTGTACGACGTAACTCCGCCAGTGGGCACGGCTGCAGGGGCCACGGTCACTTCCGATTTCGGGCCCTACGATGATGGGTCATTCGTAGCTTTCGCTTTTGATTACGAAATTCATACCGTCCTCCCTTCCAGTGGCGCGGCGGGATCGGTCTGGCGGGGAACGCGGATAAACCGGCCACCATTCGGCAGCACAAGGGCCCGCTGCGGTACTCCGCTCGGCTCCAACATCACGGTCGACAAAAACGGCGACGATCCGGTCCCTCAGGGCACCCCAGCACCGTTCGCCCGCCAGCGTCAGTCGCTCGCGGAAGCACCAGACGGTGGAAGTGAAACCACGTCGGCAACGACAACGCCGTCAGAAACCACAACGCCGTCGGTGACTTCCGAACCGAGTACGTCAGGTACCACTACCCCCGGTGCTTCAACCCCGGGCGCGAGCACCACGACACCCAGCCCGACCACCACACCCAGTGTCACCACCGCAACGCCCACGCCGAAGGAAGCTGCCCTCACTCCACCCGTCACGTCGACCTCCGGCGACTACGCGGCACAAATCGTCCAGTCCGATACCGGTCCCAGTGCGGTGATCCGGGATGGCGCCACCGAGGTGTATCGCACTGATGTCTCGGCTTCCGACACCGTGGAGTGGGTGACGGGCACCGACGATCTTCGGATCACGACGGCGAGCGGGGTGTGGTTGGTCTCCAAGTCGTCCGGTAAATGGGTGAAGACGGAAGTCGTTCCACCCGCTGCAGCCGCGGCGCCGATTCCGACGCCGGAAGCGGAAGAGAAGAAGCTCCCTCCCACCGGCGAGCCGGATATAGTGCCCCCAGCCGGGCCTTCGATCGAGGAAAGCGTCACACCAACCAGCTGAATGGACTACGTGTCCCATCTAGCCAGCCGATGAGGCCGGACACGTGGGAAATGTCAGCCAATTCGGTCTGCCCCTGCACCGCACGGTCGGATGTCGGTAGACGGGCGGGGGAAGTTGCGACGTCCCCGTTCTTAAGTTGGTTCACAGCACGGAGGATTTCTTGAAGACCCATCTCGTTCGCACCCGCCGATCCGCCGAAGATTTTCCACAATCGGAGCACCTCGCCTGGAAGATCGCCGAGGTCGCTACCGACGAGGTCGAGGTCCCCAGCGCCACGGCCGAGATGATCGTCAACCGCATCATCGACAACGCCTCCGTTGCAGCGGCGTCTCTGGTGCGACGCCCGGTGACCAGCGCCCGCGCCCAGGCGCTGTCGCATCCGTACAGACCCGGTGCAACAGTATTCGGCGTCGACGGAAAGTATTCGCCGGAGTGGGCGGCCTGGACCAACGGCGTCGCCGTCCGTGAACTCGACTTCCACGACACGTTCCTCGCTGCCGAATATTCGCATCCTGGGGACAACATTCCGCCGATCCTGGCTGTAGCTCAACACGCAGGTTGCAGCGGGCGCGATCTGATTCGGGGCCTCGCTACCGGCTACGAGGTTCAGATCGATTTGGTGCGCGCAATCTCGTTACACGAGCACAAGATCGACCACGTCGCGCACCTCGGACCATCCGCGGCCGCAGGCATCGGAACACTGCTCGGCCTCGACAACGAGACCATTTACCAAGCGATCGGCCAGGCGCTTCATACGACGACGGCTACCCGTCAGTCACGCAAAGGCTCTATCTCGAGCTGGAAGGCGTACGCGCCGGCACTCGCCGGAAAACTAGCTGTCGAAGCCGTCGATCGGGCTCTTCGCGGTGAAGGTGCACCGTCTCCGATTTGGGAGGGCGAGGACGGCGTCATCGCGTGGCTACTCGGCGGACCTGACGCGGAATATCATGTGCCGCTTCCCGGTCCGGGTGAAGCCAAGGGCGCAATTCTTGACAGCTACACCAAAGAGCATTCGGCCGAGTACCAGAGTCAGGCGCTGATCGATCTGGCCCGCCGCATGCGCGAAAAGGTCTCTGATTTCGAGCAGGTCGAGAAGATCGTGCTGCACACCAGTTATCACACGCACTTCGTCATCGGAACGGGATCGCAAGATCCGCAGAAGTTCGATCCCACAGCATCACGCGAGACCCTCGATCACTCTGTGATGTATATCTTCGCCGTCGCTCTCGAAGACGGAACGTGGCATCACGAGGACTCATACGCGCCCGAACGCGCGCAGCGTCCCGACACCATCGCGTTGTGGAACAAGATATCGACGGCCGAAGATCCTGAGTGGACCCGCCGCTACCATTCCATCGACCCCGCCGACAAGGCCTTCGGCGCGCGCGCCGACATCACGTTGAAGGACGGCACCGTCATCGTCGACGAACTCGCTGTCGCCGACGCGCATCCACTCGGTGCCAGGCCTTTCGCGCGGGAGCAGTACGTTGCGAAGTTCCGATCTCTCGCCGACAGCGTTATCGCACCCGCCGAGCAAGATCGGTTTTTGCAGGCCGCCGAGAATGCGGCCGACCTCGCAGCCGGCGAACTCGACCAATTGCAGTTCACCGTCTCCGGCGACGTCCTCGCGCGGGCTCCGAGGACACCGAAGGGAATCTTCTGATGTCAGGCCTTGTCGCTGCGGCGACATCGGCGGCGGACAAGCGACCCCAGCGGGCCGTCGTCGCCTGATTCGTCGTTGTTGCTCACCGATCTCCCGCGGTGGACGGGACCTGGCTACGCTCTAGTGCGTGAAGAGACCAGGTGAGCCCACTGAGCCCGGTGAGTCGGCTAAGAATCGGCGCTCATTCTTCCCTGGCACGAAGTTGACGCCGGTTCGTCTGGTTTCCCTGGGGTTCGCTGTTGCTGTCGCTCTCGGGACGGGTCTTCTGCTCATTCCCTGGGCTACCCAGCCGGGATCGACCACAAGTCCAATCGAAGCGTTGTTCACTTCGACGTCGGCGATATGTGTGACGGGTCTCGTCGTCCTTGATACGCCCATTCATTGGTCGGGATTGGGGCAGGGCATCATTCTCGCGCTGATCCAGATCGGCGGACTGGGGATCATGACCATGGCGTCGTTGGTCGGGTTGATTCTCGCGGATCGAATCGGCCTGCGCAGTCGGCTCAACACCGCCGCAGAAATGCGTCCTACCTCCCTCGGAGATATCCGCAGTGTTGTGGGTGGTGTTGTACGTATCAGTTTGTCGATCGAGGCTGTCACGGCGATATGCCTGGGCCTGCGATTCTGGCTGGGATACGACGAACCGCCACTGCGCGCGGTGTGGTTGGGCGTATTTCACTCGATATCGGCGTTCAACAATGCAGGTTTTGTCCTCTTTGAGGGCAGCTTCATCAGCTTTGCTACCGATCCCTGGATTTGTTTGCCGCTGATGATTGCCGTGGTGCTGGGCGGCCTGGGGTTTCCTGTGCTCTTCGAGATCATCCGACAGGTTCGTCGTCGGCCGTCACCCTTGGCGCGTCGTTGGTCGCTGCACGCGCGGCTGACACTGTCGGTCACCGGAGTGCTTCTGATCATCGGGCCCGCGCTGGTATTGGTGTTCGAGTGGTCGCGGACCCTGGCGTCTTTCGGAGTTGCCGAAAAAGTATTGGTCGGCAGCTTCCAAGGTGTCATGTCGAGATCTGCAGGGCTCAGCAGTGTCGATTACGCGGAGCTCGACCAAGCGACTCTCCTTGTCACCGACATTTTGATGTTCATCGGCGGCGGTAGCGGCGGCACGGCCGGCGGAATCAAGGTCACGACGTTCGCGGTGTTGTTGTTTGTCATCATCGCCGAAATGCGCGGCGATCGCTCAGTGACGGCGTTTGACCGGCGGCTCGATACACGCGTCCAGCGGCAGGCCCTGACCGTTGCACTGTTCGGCATTGCATTGGTGATGGTTCCGACAGTGGTTCTCTTGGCGGGAACTTCGTTCGAACTGGACGAGCTGCTGTTCGAAGTCGTCTCTGCTTTCGCCACGGTCGGATTATCGACCGGTATTACATCCCAGCTTCCGGAATGGGGGCAGTTGATCCTCATCGTGCTCATGTACCTCGGCCGAATCGGGTCGATCACGTTGGTCAGTGCACTGGCGGCGCGTGACCGCGGACGTCGCTATACTTTCCCCGAAGAAAGGCCCTTCATTGGCTAAAAATCCTACTTCCAACGTGGTCGTCGTGCTCGGGCTGGGCCGATTCGGCGCTTCCCTTGCAGTCGAGCTCATGTCGCAGGGTACCGAAGTGCTCGGTATCGACTCCGACGAAACTCTCGTACAACGCCTGTCGGGTCGCCTGACGCAAGCAGCCATTGCCGACACCACGGATGAAGAGGCGCTTCGGCAACTCTCCGTTCACGAATACGACCGAGCGGTGGTCGGTATCGGGTCCAAACTCGAGGCAAGTCTGCTCACCGCGTCAGCGCTGATCAATCTGTCGGTGACCAACATCTGGGCCAAAGCCACCAGCAATGCGCATGCCAAGATATTGAGCCAGATCGGTGTACATCACGTAGTTCGGCCCGAACATGACATGGGCAAAAGGGTGGCGCACCTGGTTCGTGGGCGAATGATGGATTACATCGAGTTCGACGACGAATTCGCGATGGCCAAGACATCACCGCCGAAGTTCGTCATAGGTGTTCAATTGGGTCAAAGTAATGTCCGCACCAAGCACAAGGTGACGGTGGTGGCTATCAAGCGACCGGGTGAGGGCTTCACCTATGCTGCCGCCGACACAGTAGTTGAAGCGGGCGACACCATCATCGTCTCCGGAAAGGTTCGAGACACCGAACGATTCTGCGAACTGACCTGAACTGTGCCGACGGGTGGTGGGATTTCTCGGACTTGCTGCGCGGCGTTGCCGTTCAGAATCCGAACTGCGGCTCGAGGGGTGGGAGATACCTTCAACTCGCGATTTCGTAGCCCAGGCCCGGAATTTTCGATACACACTACCGATCAGTGGTTCCGTAGCAGCTCGATCAATTCGTCTTTCTTCTTGTTCGAGTATCCGGAGATATCGAGTTCCTTTGCCCGGGTGTGCAATTCTTCGACAGTCCAGTCTTCATACGAGTGCGAATGACCGCCCTTGCTCCCGACGTCCGACCGACTCGTGTTTGCGGCCGCGTTGGAAATTCGCGCTGACTTCTCTTTCGAGTTGCCTTCTTTGCGCAACTGTTCGTACATATCCTGATCTTTGAGCTGCGGCTGCGAATCGGCACTGGACGACTTGTCGGTCGGCATGAGTACTCCTCGGGTAGACAACAGTTTTGCAGCGGGGGTTACCCCGGGTGAACGGTGCCAAACGACGCTATCCGGCCGACGGGTAGTGCCGACGCGTCACGTGTACGGCTTTCGGGCCGTTTCGGGGTCGCCGTACGTGATTGCCCTTTCGCGCCGGGAGTTGGTCGCGATAGTTGCAGCCCACGTCGTCAAGGTTCCGATGCGATTGCGGACGCCAGCGAGGAATGCGATGTGAATGACGCCCCACGACAGCCAGCCCAAAAACCCCGACATCCGTATGGGTCCGGCCTGCACTATCGCGTGACCCCGCGCTAGGTAAGCAGCGCTACCGAGATCGCGGTAGTGAAATGGCGCGGGGCTGTCCGCGTTCTCGACTCGGGCTTCGATCGCGCCGCCCACGTATCGACCACCTTGCATCGCAACTTCTGCGACGCCGGGGAGATCGTCGATCGAGGCCATATCGCCGACCACCCACACGTTCGGATAACCGGGCGTCGAGAGGTCCGGTTGGACGGCAATGCATCCAGACTGATCTTGCTCTACGCCAAGCGATTCGGCTAGTTTTGCGGCGAAGGGGACAGCCTCGACGCCTGCGGTCCACAGAACGGTACGAGCGTTGTAGCGCGTGCGAACCTTCGGATCGGCTTTCGACGTAGTCTCGACCCCGGTTTCGTTGACGTCGGTGACATGAACACCCAGATGTGTTTCGACGCCGACGAGATCGAGGGTGTCTTGAGCCTTCTTTGTCAGGCGCGGATCGAACGAGGAAAGCACGCGATCGTCGCCATGAAAGAGGAGAACCCGAGCCTCGCTTGGGTCTATCGACCTGAATTCGTCCGCAAGAACCCGAGTTGCAAGTTCGCGGATCTGCCCGGCGAGTTCTACCCCGGTGGGGCCACCGCCGGCGATGGCGAAGGTGAGCCATTCTGTGCGTTCTTCAGCAGTGGGTAGCGATTCGGCCATTTCGAATGCCGCAATCAGCTTTCGACGGATTGTCAGTGCATCGTCGAGCGATTT
The DNA here is from genome assembly GCA_038242295.1 of Mycobacteriales bacterium. Lineage (GTDB taxonomy): Bacteria > Actinomycetota > Actinomycetes > Mycobacteriales > Mycobacteriaceae > Rhodococcoides. Next base: position 21,141 of record JBBSSG010000012.1, read on the forward strand.
CATACCGGGCGCCCACTGAATGAATTCGTCGTGACCGTGGTAGGACTGACGCATCCCGGCGGCAACAACGAGGTAGTCGAACTTCATCTCGTACGTCGAGCCGTCGAATCGGCTTGCCGTCAGGATGCTGGAGCGTACGTCGACGTCGGTGGCTTCCCCCAGAGCGACATGTGTGTTCTTCTGTCGACGCAGCAGGTGCCTGAGTGGACTGGAAATCGAACCTTCCGAGAGTAAGCCCGTCGCACATTGGTAGAGCAGGGGCTGAAAGACGTGACTGGTTCCTCGCTCCAACACCGTCACAGACACATCGGTTTTTCGAAGTCGCCGGGCGGCATACAAGCCGCCGAATCCTCCGCCGACGATGACGACGTGTGGTCTTGTCAATCCACTCATGTATCGAGTTTGCTCCCTCTGTTTCTCGGCGGGTCCGTACGGGCGTTCGACTATGGGGCGATACCCCTTCTCTCGTATTCGACACCTCGATCGGAAGGGCACCGCATCAGCGAACGCCCCAGGGCCGCCGAAGAGCAGGCGCGAAAACGAAAACGAAAACTAGCTTTTCTAGAAAAGTCACACTCCTGCCACGCCCAGCAGTTGACCGGCCCCATAGGTCACGGTCATCGCCAATGCCCCGCCGAGCACAACGCGCCACATTGCGCGGCTGGGCTCCGAACCGCCCAGTCTTGCGCTGACCTGCCCGGTCAGAGCTAAAGCCAGCAGAACCACGATAAAAGTGACCGGTACTCGAGCTGATGCGGGTGGTGCAAGTATCGCGATCAACGGAAGAGCGGCACCCAACGTGAAAGACAATGCCGACGACAGTGCAGCGTGTACTGGGCTGGTCAGATCGTTCGGGTCGATACCCAGTTCGGCGTCTACATGCGCCGCGAAGGCATCGTGTTCGGTCAGTTCGTGCGCGACCGTCAGGGCAGTCGAACGGCTCAGCCCTTTGCCCTCATAGATCAACGTGAGCTCTTCGAGTTCGGCTTCGGGGTCCTCGCGCAGCTCCTTTTCTTCTTTGGCGAGCAATGACTTCTCGGTGTCCCGTTGCGTGCTCACGGACACGTATTCGCCCAGCGCCATCGACACTGCGCCGGCAACAAGTCCGGCAACGCCCGCAGTGAGCAGTGGCGCCCGTTCGCTGGAGAGGGCAGCCACGCCCACGACAAGTCCGGCGGTGGAGACGATTCCGTCGTTTGCGCCGAGCACCCCGGCGCGCAACCAATTCAATCGAGAGGTGAGTCCGCCTACGTGCGGTTCTCCTAGGTGAGGTTGGGGCGTCTCGTCGAACTCGCCGTTCAAGTCGTTCATTGTGTCAACGCTAGAGTCGATTCCCGCAGGCCACCAGTAATGCAAGCCTGGCCGTACCCTGAAGAGTAGGCGAAGATTGTGCTACACAGTTGTAGTAACCACCACTCAGTTGTAGTAACCACCACTCCTGGGGGGCGAGTGGCACAGCCCGGATCGAACTGGAGGACTGGACGTGCGACGAGCGGCAGGGGAGCTGGAGAGCGCAATTCTCGCAGTCCTGGACGAGCGCGGGGAAGGGTCCGTCGCTGAGGTTCGCAGGCAGCTGGACACATCATTGGCGCATACGACAGTGATGACTTCGCTGGTTCGTCTCAACCGAAAAGGCTTACTGAACAGGAAACGACGTGGTCGCCTGTTCGTCTATTCACTGGCGGCACCAGCCGAATCGTTGCCTGCTCTGAAAGCTGCCCTCCGGATGCACACCGAACTCGACAGTAAGGCAGCCCGAGCCGAGGTGTTGGCCAACTTCGTAGCTGCTCTCGATTCGCAGGACGAAGCGACGCTACGCGAACTGCTCTCCAAAGCGCGGACCGTGGACGAGCCGTGATCGAGTTTCTTGGCTTTCGTTATTGCACTCTGAGCGGGACAAACTCCGATCTCTATTTTTCGGCGAGCAGGGCGAGTGGAGCTGATAGGTCGGTGGAGAATTCCGCCAGTACGGCGACAAAACGGTCCGTCAGAATTGTCACCGTGTGATCGTCGAACAGGTCGCGCGAGTACACGACATCGATGACGAGCGATGTGGTGTGCCCATCTGTGGACGCCGACGCAGCAACGTGAATGTGCAAGGCGCAGCGAGCGATATCGATGGGGCGGGGAACTATTTCAGCGTTGAGCGCGGGTGTGTCGATGTCCATCGCCACAAACGTGTCGAACGAGAGTGCAACCTGAAAGAAGGGATGAGCCCAGTTCGGTCGCGGCGGCTGAAGCAGCCTTACCAGTTCCTCGAATTGCACACCTGGGTGATCGAGGGCCCGCACTTCTGCGTCGTGGCACAGACGTAGTACATCCGAGATGCTTTCTGCGGCCGACGTATCCGTTCGTAGGGCCACGGTGTTGACGAACATCCCGACGAGGTCGTCGAGGAGGGGATCGCTCCGCCCCGCGGTCGGGGTGCCGATGACGATATCGGTGGTGCCGGTAGTACGGGCGAGAGTGACGACGAGGGCAGCGCGGATCGCTGTGAACAAGCCAGTACCGTGCGCCGCTGCGACATCGCTGAGACGACGCACTGTCGGCTCCTCGACCCTTGCAGCACGGCGACCGGCTCGAAGACTCGCGACGGCGGGCCGAGGGTAGTCGAACGGAAGCGGCAGTTCGCTCGGACAGCCCGCCAGCTCGCTTCGCCAGTACTCCAGGTCGGATGGGTTCGCCGACGACTGAGCCCACAATGCGTAATCGGTGTACTGCAGGGGGAGTGGACCCCACGTCGGCGGGGCGCCGATCGATCGCTGGCTGTAGGCGTGCAGCATGTCGCGTGCCAATACCCCGAGCGACCAACCGTCAGCGGCAATGTGGTGTACGCAGCAGCCGACGACGAGGCGATTGCGGGGGCTTTTCACATAAGCGAATCGGATGGGAAGCTCTGCGCCCACGTCGAACCCGTCGCGCAGCAGAGAAAGCAGCGACGCCATCGTGTCGCACTCGGTGAGCAACAGGTGAGCATCGACGATCGGCCGTACAACCTGCCGTGAACCCTGATATACGGTCCGTAAGGATTGGTGGCGTTCGAGTACATCGCCGATGGACAGTTCGAGCGCTTCGATGTCGAACGGCCCGTTGACCTCGATCGTGAAGGGCAGGTTGTACAGGGGGACGTCGGTGGTTCTGTCGATGTCAGCCTGCGCCGGTGCAAGCGGGATGACGGCAACGTTGTCGGAGGCTCCGGGCGTCGGTCTGGAGGTCGACGAGGCCGTCAACCCAGGTAGCGCCGCCGCTAGGAGACGTATCGTCGGATTCGCCACGAGGTCGCGCACTCCGACCGCGACACCCATCTGAGAATTGATGCGTCCCACGACCCGCGTCGCAGACAATGAGTCACCGCCAAGGTCGAAGAACGAGGTATTCGCATCAATCGAGTCGCGCGATAAGACTGCGGAGAAGATCTTGGCCAAATCGAGTTCTTCGGCCCCGCAGGGTGGTTCGAAGATCAGCGATTCACGGCCGAGATCGGGCGGCGGCAATTCCCGCGTGTTCACTTTTCGATTCGCGGTGAGAGGCAAGTGGTCGAGGACCGTCACCGCGGCCGGGACCATGAAGTCCGGAAGCAGATCGGCAACGAAGGCTCGCGCTTGGGTCGGGTCGATCGATTCGAAAGGCTTCGCGACCACATACGATGCGAGAATTGAATAGCCCTGGCTGACTTCGGCTATGACGGTGGCTGCTTGCAACACCGGGCCGTACCTACACAGAGCGGCATCGATTTCAGAGGGTTCGATGCGAACACCACGAAATTCGATCTGTCCATCGGTGCGCCCGATGAAGTCGAGAGAGCCGTCCGGACGCCATCGCACCACGTCGCCCGTGCGATACATTCGGCGGCCGGGTCGACCACACGGATCCGCCACGAATCGAGATGCCGTTTCCGCGGGCCGGCCGATGTATCCGCGTGCCACGGCTGCGGACGAAATGTACAGCTCACCAGAACTTGCGACGGGCCTGGGCGCGAGGTTTCGGTCCAGCACCAGAGCGTCTACTCCGCGCATCGGGGCGCCGATACTGACCGGCCAGCCTGGTGTCATGGCATCCGTCATCGTTACGCTGCAGGTCGTTTCGGTCGGACCGTAGGCATTGAACAAGGTGACCTGGGCGCTCAGTTCGTCCGCGAGGCGCTGCGGGCACGGTTCGCCCCCGGTGATCACGACGTCGAGCGCGGCGAGCGAGCCTGGGGCGAGTGTCGCGAGAACCGAGGGTGTCGTGAAGAGATGGGTGATGGCCTCAACGGTCAGGAAGTCGGAGAGTTCGTGCCCACCAACGATATTCGGCGGTGACAAGACGAGAGTGCAACCCGCAGTTGCTGCGGCCAGCATTTCGACCAGGGCGGTGTCGAAGCTCGGCGACGCGAAGTGAAGTACCCGTGAGTCCTCGGTCAGTCGGTACGCGTCGTTCATCTGCGTAACGAGTGGCCCGAGTCCTGCGTGGGTTACCGACACACCTTTCGGTGACCCTGTGGTTCCCGAGGTGTAGATGATGTACGCGGCGTCGAAAGGATGGACACAGAGCGAGCGCATTGTTCGAGACTCGTCGGTCTGTAGCACGTCCATCATCGGAATGCCGTGGGCCACCGCCGGCTTCTTGGCGGCGTCCGTGCACAAGACCAGGGCGACAGCAGCATCGGTCAGTAGGTACTCGATACGCGTTGCAGGGAGGGATGAATCTATGGGGAGGTAGGTGGCGCCTGATCTCGCTACCGCCCACGTTGCAATCACAGACTCCGCGGAGCGCGGCAGCATCACAGCCACGACCGAGCCGACGCCTATTCCCCGCTCTGCTATTGCTGCTGCCAGCGAGCGCGAGCGTGCGTCGAGCTCGCCGTAGGACATGTCATGACCGTGATAGCGGATTGCAATTCGTTCGGCGCAGTGAGGGATGCTACGAGTGAGAAGCGCTGGCAGCGTGTCTGTTTCGCTGGCCGGACGGCCTGATTGTGGTGGTAGGTCGACCTCGTCCGGGTGCCGGATATCCAGGTCGGCGATGTCGACATCATGGTTGTCCGGTTGCATGAACTGTCTCAGAACATGCAGCAAGCGCGCACCGAGAAGGGTGACATCGTCATTCGAATAGATGGCCGGATTTGCCTCGAAGCCCCACCGCCACTGTGCATCCGGGCGTCCGGGATGAATGTCGAGAGCAATGTCTGCCACTGGTCCCGTGGTCAGAATGTGAATCTCGCCGTCGATGGTGCCCAACGGTATGTGGTCGTCGAACAGCATCACATTGACGACGGGCCCGCGGGCATGTGTGCCGCTCAGTCCGTATACAGACTGAAACAATTGGTGCCGCAACGCCGCTGTGATTGCGATTTCGGTGAGCTTCACTGCACCGTCGACCGTCGTTGCACCGATCCCCGAAAGTGCCAGCGGCACCACGTTGGAGTGTGTGCCGGCCGAGCGCCGTAGACGGGCGGTGGGTCGGCCGGCCACCGGAAGAGAAAGGGCCGTATCGGCGGAGTCTGTCAGCCGGGCCAGAAGCACCGCGAAAGCCGCTATGACGACGGTCGAGGTGTTGGTTCCGCGCTCGGTCCATCGATTCGACTCGAGTGCAATCGAATTGGGAATTTCTCCACCGTGGCGCAGCGGTGACGGCGATGGCGCCCCGGTGCGTCCGGTGAGCGTCGGTGGTAGTCGAAGTTCGCTGTGGACGCTCGACCAGTAGCTGCTGTCTCGCTCGTAGCGAGGAGAACTCAGATAGCGGCGATCGACTGCCACGGTGTCCGATGGGCTCATGGGCTCCACCGGGGAGGCTTCGCTTCCAGTAGTCGACGCCATGAAGAGTTCGGCTGTCCGCCTCAGCACCATCATCGCCCCGTACCCATCCAGCGCGATGTGGTGAGCTCTCGTGTACCAGTAGCACCGGTCGTCGGTGATGCGCAGAATCGCGCTCTGAACGAGGCAGTCGGAGGTGAGCGGAATAGGCGTCAGGCAGTCCTTCGACATCCACTGATCGGCTGCGGACGCAGCCTTCGGTGAAGCTCTGAGATCGACGATGGACACCGCCATCCGATCCGGACCGCTCCGCTGCATCGGTATGCCGTCGTCTTGGTCGTCGAAGCACGCGGTGGTCGAGCCGAATTCGCGATGCGCCTGCGTGGTGCATGCGGCCAAGACGTCGAGATCGACATCGCCGCGTAGGTCGACGTAGTACGCGATAGTGAACGGCACATCAGGCGAAAGTTGCTGGGCGTACCAGATGGCTTGCTGCGCCGACGTCATTAAAATCGCGGTGGAACTGGACACGCTGCCCCCTCGTCGATAGCTGTGCTGGCAGTTATCGCATCTCGCAACTACTACATCGTCAGTAGTATTACTTTACATGCGGTCTTCGGATGGCAGGTTCGAAACTCGGCGTGAGGGTAAGCGGAATCAACCGAGGGAACAAGGGGGAGTCGTGGCTTTTGCACAGCGATCGCAATGGATGCTGACAGATCGTTGTGATAAGGGCGGATCGGAGTGATGTAAATGTCGCGTAGAAAAATTCGACTGGTGAAGCGTGGGCCGATGCTGATCGACGGCCCCGTCGATATCACCATGCCCGACGGCACCCAGGTCGTTTCCGACCGCAACGTCGTCGCGATCTGCACGTGCAAGCGGAGTGCAATCTATCCGTTCTGCGATACCAGCCACCGGGCTCGCGGGTAGCGAGTCCCTCGCTACGGCGGAGCACTGGTTGCCACCCTTTCGATGCCCGTTTTGCTCGTCCGCTGCAGAAGGAGGGCGTTCGAGTTCAATAACGTCGTCTACGATTGCGGTTCAAGTGCCAATAATTGATGGAAGGCGTCACACCGTGATCACCGGCAGCATCGTTGCAATAGTCACTCCGATGACCGAGAGCGGTGAGGTCGACCTAGCATCTCTCGACGGTCTCGTGGAGCGTCAGGTCAGTGAGGGAACGTCGGCCATCGTGTCGGTCGGCACGACCGGAGAGTCGTCTACTCTGTCGGTGTCCGAGCACACAGACGTCATCCGCCGCACGATCGACGTGGTCTCCGGTCGTATCCCGGTGATCGCCGGGACCGGAGCGAACTCGACCGTCGAGGCGATTCACCTGACCCGCTCAGCTTTGGCTGCCGGCGCGGAGGGCGCACTATTGGTGACTCCCTACTACATCAGGCCGCCGCAGGAAGGTCTGTACCGGCATTTCAAAGCCATCGCCGAAGCTGTCGACATTCCGCAGTATCTGTACAACGTTCCGGCCCGAACTGGATGCGACATGCTCCCGTCGACCGTCGCGAGGCTCGCGGAGGTGCCGAACATCGTCGGCCTCAAGGAGGCATCGGGGGACTTGGACCGTATCCGCGATTTGGTCGGCCTCGGTCTCGATAATTTTGCCCTGTACTCGGGCGATGACAGTACGGCGCGCGCCAGTATGCTCGCGGGCTTCCACGGCAACATCTCGGTCACAGCCAACGTAGCGCCGCGAGCCATGGCTCAGATGTGCGAGGCTGCAATGGCCGGTGACGCGGAGGCCGCATCAGAAATCGACGCCACACTCGCAAGCCTGCACAGTGCGTTGTTCGATGAACCCAACCCGATTCCTGTCAAGTGGGCGCTGGCCGAGATGGGTCTGATGCGAGGCGGCATCAGGCTGCCCCTCGTCGAGCTCGACGAATGGCATCACGAGGACGTACGCGCAGCGCTGCGAACTGCATCTCTGCTGGTCTGAAAACGCTGGTCTGAAAGCCTCGCGGGGCGTTCACGCCCTTTCGGCCCGGACCTGCTCGACGAACCGCTCGATCAAGCGCAAGTCTTTGACTCCTCGCTCCGACTCGATGCCACTCGAAACGTCGACTCCGGTCGCATTTGTTGCGTTGAGGCCTGCGCGAACGTTGTCCACGGTAAGTCCTCCTGCAAGCGTCCAGGGATGCCGCGGTACCTCGAGACCTGACCAATCCCACGCCTGACCTGCACCCGCAGACGAACCGTCGACCAACAGTCGGTCTTCGCCCAGGGACGTGTAGTCGGAACCCGCGGTCACAGCGCGGTATACGGTCAATCCGGCCTGATGCACCTCGTCGACTTGATCGCGGCTGCGTAGATCATGCATTTGGACCGTTGTCAGGCCGGTCTCGGCTGCAATCGAAAGCACTTCGGAGACAGTCGATCCGAGGAAGACGCCCACCGCGGTTGCGCGATCTGCGATCAAGTCGACGAGTGGCCGTGCCTCGCCGACGGTGGTCTGTCGAACGCTCGAAGCGAAAACGAACCCAATGGCATCGACGTCGAGTGACAAAGCAAGTTCGACAGTCGATCGCTCCCTGAATCCGCAGAGTTTGATGAAAGTCATCGCCACAGAATACTGAACATTCCGATGCTGGGCTCCGGTGTACCGGCGCATGCTCAAAAACGGTGTTCAAACGCGTATGGTTGCCGTGAAACAATCCTCGAACCCGTTTGTGTCGTGGTTTGTCAAAGGATGTGCCCCGCATCGTCCGGGCGAAAATACTGAAAGTAGGCCGCAGTCGTGCTCGCAGCAATGGGATTGGTTCTCGTGGCGGCAGCCACGGGCATTGCCGCTGCGGACCATCTAGGTGCCAGTTGCGAGCCTGTCGAGCGATGCCGGACACCGGCGATTCCAGTGCTGTTGTTGGGATCGATACTTCTGATCTACGGTGTGTGGACTGTTGACGTCGAGGTCCTGTCATTCATCGTCAAGATCGTCCTCACCTGGGCAACCATCAACGCCGTATTCCTCGTCCTGCAATTTCTACGGCATTCGAGGCAGGCGGTTCATCTCGAGCGATTCAATCGCGAGTCCGGTGACTACGAAGTAGTGGCTTGAGGGGCTGACCCGTTCAGGAGGGCTGTGGTCTCAACCCACCTGAACGTGCCGGCGCCGTACGAACTGACTCGCGGCCACCAATCAACGAACTACCCGCTTCGGCTGAGTTGGCAAACATTGCTAGCTGTAGAAAGAAAATCTCTTCGGCGTTCTTCGCATCTGCACTGCCGATGTTTCGATTTGAGTGCCATGCGGGATCATGGGGGTATGAACTCACGCCATGTAACGGTGACCGAGGAGGTCGTCCTCGTCGACGAGGAAGGTCGAGCGATAGGCGCGCAGCCGAAAGCCACTGTGCATTCGACCCACACGCCACTGCACCTTGCGTTCTCCAGCTACGTTTTCAACAGCCGTGAGGAATTGCTCGTCACCGAGCGTGCCCACCACAAAATCACATTTCCCGGAGTGACGACCAACAGCTGCTGTGGTCACCCATCGCCGGGGGAGGACATGCCCGACGCTGTGGTGCGGCGGATTTCGCAAGAACTCGGAATTCGTGCAAGCGCACCTCGTCTCCTGCTACCCAAGTTCAGATACCGAGCAGTCATGAGCAACGGTATCGTCGAGAACGAACTATGCCCCGTTTTTGGGGTCTACTACGACGGCCCCGACGCCGAGCCGGACCCGGAAGAAGTTGCCCGCGCGGAATGGATTCCCTGGAAACAGTTCTTGAATTTTGCAGCGGGTGAGGGTGCGGTGTCTCCTTGGTGCTTCGAACAAATTTCAGCTCTGAGTGCGCTCGGCGACAACCCTTCACTCTGGGCTGCTGCAGATCCGTCGTTGCTTCCGGCTGCGGCGCATGCCGACTCTCTCGCTCAGCCTCCGGAGCACTGACGGGGCGTCTCGAATAAACGAAACGACGTTGTTTGCAACGTTCCAAGTCCGGGGTCTGATCGAAGATCGATGGCCCCGACCATTCTCAGTGCCAGCGTCACGTATCGGTCCGCCAGGTCCTCGGGGTCCGAGAAGGTGTTGGCAGAAAACCATCGGCTGACATCGATTCAACTTCGAGTGGACGGACTCTTACATGGCCGACGTACTCTCCCGGCGTGACCTCGACTTCCTGCTCTACGAGTGGCTCGACGTAGAGTCGATGACCTCGCGAAAGCGCTTCTCCGAACATTCGAAGGAGACGTTCGACGCAGTACTGGATTTATGCGCGAACATCGCGCACAAGCACTTCGAGCCGCACAACAAGCTCTCGGACGCCTGTGAACCGACCATGCGCCCCGATGGCACCGTCGAGATGATTGCCGAGGTCAAGTCAGCGCTGGATATCTACGCCGCTGCCGGCCTCATCGCGAGTCAGTTCGACGAAAGCGTCGGCGGCATGCAATTACCGACCACCGTGGCCCGTGCGGCGATGGCGTGGTTTCAAGCAGCGAACGCATCGACGGCGTCGTACCCGTTTCTGACAGTGGCCAACGCGAACCTCATTGCGACCTACGGAACCGCAACTCAGATCGACGACTACGTTCGGCCGATGTTGGAGGGCAAGTATTTCGGCACGATGTGCTTGTCGGAGCCACAGGCCGGGTCCTCCCTTGCCGATATAACCACGCGAGCGGTGAAACAGGAAGACGGAAGTTACCGGGTGACCGGAACCAAGATGTGGATCTCGGCGGGGGATCATGAACTCACCGAGAACATCATCCATCTTGTGCTCGCGAAGATTCCGGGCGGCGGTCCTGGGGTAAAAGGGATCTCACTCGTCATCGTGCCGAAGATCCTGGGCAATGGCTCACGTAACGACGTCACACTCGTCGGGTTGAACCACAAGATGGGCAACCGAGGTACGACGAACACGCTGCTGAACTTCGGTGACGGAACCCACGGCACCGACGGAGAATCCGGGGCGGTCGGCTATCTCGTCGGAGAAGAGCACCGTGGGTTGTCCTACATGTTCCACATGATGAACGAAGCACGCATCGGTGTGGGATTCTTGGCCATCGCTCTCGGCTACGTCGGGTACATGAAGTCGCTCGAATACGCCAAAGTCCGCACACAGGGCCGACCGGTCGGCTCGAAAGATCCGGCATCTGCCCCTGTCGCGCTGATCGAACACGCAGATGTGCGGCGAATGTTGCTCGCACAAAAGTCGTACGTCGAAGGTGCGTTGGCGCTTGGACTGTACTGTTCGCAGCTGGTAGACGAACAGGACACCACCGAGGATCAGCAGGTCAAAGCCGAGTCGACCCTGCTGCTCGAGGTCTTGACCCCGATCGCAAAGAGCTGGCCATCGCAGTGGTGCCTGGAAGCGAACAGTCTCGCGATTCAGATTCACGGAGGCTATGGATATACCCGAGACTACGACGTCGAGCAGTACTACCGAGACAACCGTCTCAATCCCATACATGAAGGCACGCACGGTATTCAGGGGCTCGATCTACTCGGGCGCAAGGTCACGATGCAGGGTGGCGCCGGTCTGGTGCTATTGGGGACGAAAGTCGCGGCCACGATCGAGGGCGCCCGGTCCATGGGCGGCGACACCGGAGCGTTCGCAGGCCAGCTCGAGCGCGCGTGGAATGACATCGCCTCGGTCACTGCGACACTATGGTCGAACGGGGACCCAGCGGTAGCGCTGGCCAACTCGTCGGTATACCTGGAAGCAATGGGGCATGTCGTCGTCGCCTGGATGTGGCTCGAACAGCTCATCGTCGTCGAGGGGAAAAGTGGCGACTTCTACGACGGCAAGCGCCAGGCCGCGCGGTACTTTTTCGGCTACGAGTTGCCCAAGGTGGATGCGCAGTTGGCACTGCTGTCGAGCCTCGACCGGACGACGCTCGACATGAACCCCAGTTGGTTCTGATCGGGATCAGCGACTGTTGCAACGAACACGTTTGACATCGCCGCAGGGGTGGGTACAGACACCCATGGCTGATTACAGAGTTCTCAACCCACACGGCGAGGTCGTCGCAACGAAGGACATCGAAAGTGCCGACGATGCGCATGCTTGGTTCATAGACCAGAAGGCAGATAATTCGGAGCTCGGTTGGCGTCTCGAAGTCGACCACGACGGCGACTGGGCGTTCGTAGACGACACCGAAGGCAGCTGATCAGGGCAGTACGAGCAGACGACATCGGCAGGCTGGGAGATACGCTCCCAGCCTGCCGATGTTGTTGTAGCTGTCCATAACTCGTGGATCGTGACCGGTTCGAAGAATGAGTCCCTACCCGCCGAACGGAGACACGTTCGTTCTCGGGACGCTCGGCCGGCGCTTTTATTTATTGTCGGCTGCCGACTTCAGTCGGCTCCCGTGTGCGTTCGACTAGTTCAGCTCGAAGCAACTCGATCTGCTCGGACAGTGCGGCAACCTGAAGCCGCGTGGCAGCTTGATTGGCTTCGTCCTGTTCCGCGACCTTCATGACGAGCCACGACGCCAACGTTGCCGTCACCACGCCCAGGAGGGCGATCCCGGCGATCATCAGACCGATTGCGATCAGACGTCCTGCGGCAGTGACTGGAGCTATATCTCCATATCCCACCGTCGTCACCGTTGCCGCCGCCCACCACAATGCGTCGGGCAATGTGGTGATAGCAGAATTCGGCGCGTCTCGCTCGACATCCAGCATCGCCAGCGACGCGACAAAGACCAGCACGCCGGTCCCCACAACGGCGTAGGTGACGACGCGGCCGCGAAGGGCACCTCCGACGGACCGCTGCAGGAGATTGACCATCGTAAGCAGTCGCAGAAGCCGCAGAGGTCGCAGAACTGGAAGCACGACGACCGCTAATTCGTGCAGGTGGCGAACGAACCACCGACCCCTTTGTTCAGCCAATATCAGACGAATCACATAGTCGACCGCGAAGGACGCCCAGATCAATTGCACAGCCCACTCAGCAGCCGCAGCGTAGGCGCCGGCAGGCCGCGCCAGGACCGTCCATGCGTAGACAGCCAAAAATGTCAAGGCAGCAACTGCTAACGGCCACTCCGTAACTCGTCGCCAGCGCTCGTAGTTCATTACGATGCACGATACGTTTACAACCGGAGTGAAATCCAATTCCAGGTCGACAATGCTGATGGTGCAGCAGTGGCACACTGAGTGGATGCCTGACGACACAGACTCCGACGCAAGCCGCTTGGCTGCGGATTCCTTGTCACGAAACGATCCAACGGGATGGTTCGAACGCCTGTACCTGGAAGCGGAGACAGGTTCGGCGGTCGTGCCGTGGGATCGCGATGTTCCCACAGCGGCAATGGTCGAATGGCTGGCAGCGCGGGGTATCGATACGAGCGAGTTACGGGCGTTGGTCGTCGGTTGCGGCTACGGGATGGACGCCGAACACGTCGGCTCCTGCGGATACCGGACAACGGCCTTCGATATATCTCCGACAGCAATCTCGGCTTCGAGCAAGCGCTTTCCCGGTAGTGCCGTGCGCTACGTGGTGGCCGACGTTCTCGACCCGCCACACGATTGGATCGGTTCGTTCGATCTCGTGGTCGAATCGATCACGGTGCAGTCGATGCCGTTGTGGGTGCGAGAGAGAGCGATTGCGTCGATTGCGTCGATGGTTGCGCCGGGTGGAACGCTGCTGGTGATCTCCGGCTTTCGCGGAGAGGGTGAGGTTGTCGAGGGTCCGCCGTGGCCGCTTTCTCGGAGCGAGATCGAATTATTCGCCTCGTCGGCGCTGACGGCGTCAGAGATCGATGCAGAATCCGGCAGGTGGACTGCGACTTTCGAACGCTCGCGCTGACACCCTGAGGGGGGCGGGTGCCAGAGTTGATCGTGAGCTATTCGAATTCGAATCGCATGGATCGAATCGCGAAGTGCAGGAGGAGGACGAACCCGGAGGCGGAGATCGTGACCGGTGCCCACACCACGAATCCCATTAACGGGGAGACCCCTTCGAACACGACCACGTAAAACGCGATGAACGTCGTAGCGCAGGCGCAGAAGACGATGTGGAACAGCATCATCCCCCGTTCGAAGAAGAATCCGACGAACATTCCCGTGGGGATGAGGAAGGCGGACTTCCCCAGCGTGATCTCGGCTGGAAAGTTTGCGACCATCGTCGCTGAGAAGATCGCAATGTTCGAGCAGATTACGAACGCGAAAGCCTGGTTCAGCGTGGGCCACGGACCGAACAACCAGAATCCACACAGGCAGTAGGCGCCGATCATCGAGATCCACTGAACCGCAGACTGGAATGGCGTTGTGGCGCCGTAGCCGAACATCATCTCCAGCGTCACGACGAATGCCATGCTCAGCCCACCAAACCCGATGGTCCTTTTGATAATGTTCTCCATTGCAAGCGAGAACAGCATGTCTCGGGACCACTCGTAGTGTTCCTCAGCGGACGTCAGTGTACTGGCCATTTACTACACCCCTCATATACGTACTGCATTTACACCCCTTGTATCGGGTATTGCACCCGCACCCCTTGAATGCGTACCGTTAACCGATTCAAACACAGTCGACTCGTCTTGGAGTCTGATTACAGCCTTGGTGGGACGCTCCGGGGCTCGTAGCGGGTCGAAAAAAGCGTCCAAGACTGTGCTGGTCATCCAGTTTCTCACACCTGAATTCGATCGGCCAAGATCAGAGCCCTGCCGCCGACGTCTGTTGTCGTCGATCCAGTAGCCCTCCCGAGAGATCTAGACAGCAGTCAGAACCTCGGCGATTTCCATGCGAGCGCGCTTGCCTTCTGGTATGGGGAGCAGGGGATAAACATGGAGCATTCCCGACGCTTCGAAGTATTCGACGACCGCACCTACCTCGCGTGCCCGTCGAACAAGGCTCAGTGCATCCGCGTTGGCGATGTCTCGAGTGCCACTGAACAGGGTTATCGGCGCGAGATTTCGTAGATCGCCGCGGAGGGGACTGACCCGAGGGTCGTCGTTAGGCAGTTCGCCCCGGTAGAGCTTGCCGGCGAGCGTGACGCCCGGGACGGCGAGCCAAGGATCCGATCCCGCGATACCGGCGATTGCCGGATCGGTCATACTGACATCGAGCCACGGCGAGATCAAAACGATCGGCCCGGTGTGTGCGATCGACGCGTCACGAAGCTGTTGTGCGACAACCAATGCCATGCCGCCGCCGGCGGAGTCGCCCATCAGTGTTACTCGGCTGCTTCCGTATTGTTCGATGATTTCATCCGAGATCGCAGTCGCTATGGGCACGGTGGTCGCCGCGGTAGCAGACGGTGCAAGTGGATAGATGGGAACGAAAAACGTGGTTTCGGTCCTCGCTGCCAAATCCGCGATGATGCGCCAATGGAAGGACGTGATTTCCCACAGATAGGCGCCGCCGTGGAAGTAGACCGCGGCACGCTCCGGTGTTTTTCCGTGCGGTGAGACGCGATAGACCGGCCATCTCGACGCCTCGTCGAGGTTAATCGTCACTTTGCTCTGCAACGATCTCGGTGGCTTGTGCGATGCCGGTCTGCTGGCCATCCTGGCGACATGCGCGGCAGTTCGGTCTACCGAGGAGTAGCGGCGTTTGGAGCCCCTCATCGAGATGACGAGTGCTATTAACCTGGATGCGAGACTGGGCACCACCCAACTGTCCCACAACGAAGGCCGCCCACTGGCTCGTAAGCTAGTCGGCGGCCTTCGTTATTACTTAAGTGCGGATAAATAGAACGTCTTTCGTCCACCGA
>JBBSSG010000013.1:0-34326 GCA_038242295.1 Mycobacteriales bacterium
CAGCACGTTCACCGAACTTCTCGCTCGCACTCGCGCCGGTGATCTGGCGGCGTTCGACAACACCGACGTGCCGTTCGAGAAGCTCGTCGATGCGTTGGCCCCGAGTCGTTCCACGGATCACTCGCCGCTGTTCCAGGTGCTACTCGAGTTCCAGAACAACGAAACCGCCCATCTCGAACTACCCGGACTCGATGTCGACGCGCTCGAATTCGATGCGGGAGTAGCCAAGTTCGACCTGCAACTGACGATGTCGGAGAGCTTCGGTCCAGGCGGGGAGCCTGCGGGTATGTCCGGCGCTATCACCTACGCCGTGGACCTGTTCGAAGAATCGACGGTGCGCGAGTTCGCCCACCGGTTCACCACTCTCGTGGACGGTGCGATATCCGATCCAGGCAGGGCGGTCGGCGATATCGACATCCTTGCTCCCGGAGAACTGCTCTCGATGGGCACCGACTGGAACCACCCGGGAGGTGTCCCGAACTCGGACACTCTCGCTACCCGGTTCTCCTCGGCTGCTCTTGAGTTCCCTCGGGCGACGGCTGTCGTGTCGGAAGGCCGAAGTTTCACCTACGAAGAGCTCGATGCGCGCTCCAATCAGCTTGCGCGCCACTTGGTTACGTTCGGGGTGGCTCCGGAGACACTGGTTGCCGTTGCGATGCCGCGTACAACGGACCTCGTCGTCGTCTTGCTAGCAGTTCTCAAAGCGGGCGGCGGATACCTTCCCGTCGACGTCACCTACCCGGCCGACCGCCTCGCATTCATGCTCGAGGATGCCCGACCGGTGTGCATCGTCTCGACCGTCGACGACGTTGCCTCCATGCCGTCGACCGGTCTCGTTGAGGTTCTCATCGATGACGCCGACACCTCAGAGCTTCTCGACGAACTGGATGCGGCTCCGCTGAAGGCAGCCGATCGCGCGGGCGAACCGGCACCTGATTCGGTTGCATACGTCATCTACACGTCCGGAAGTACCGGGCGGCCCAAGGGTGTTCAGGTCACCAACGCAACAGTGGCGGCACTGTTCGAAAACACGATCGACAAGTTCGGGTTCGACGAAACCGATGTGTGGACGATGTTCCACTCGTACGCGTTCGACTTTTCGGTCTGGGAACTGTGGGGCCCGTTGCTCTACGGCGGCAAGCTCGTGGTTGTCGACTACTACACGGCACGCTCCCCGGAACTGTTCCGAGAGCTGCTGATCTCCGAGCAGGTAACGGTGCTCAATCAGACTCCGACCGCCTTCTACCAGCTAGCCGAGGCCGACCGATCGGCACCGGCCGAATCAGCCGGGCTCGCACTGCGATACGTGATCTTCGGCGGCGAAGCACTCGATCTCGGTCAGCTCGACCGCTGGTACGCGCGACACCCGGAGACCTCGCCGACGCTGGTGAACATGTACGGCATCACCGAAACCACAGTGCACGTGAGCTATCTGCCGCTCACCGCAGCTTTCGCGGCCTCCGCCTCGGCGAGCGTCATCGGTCAAGCAATTCCCGGACTGACAGTATCGGTGCGTGACAACCGTCTTCGGCTCGTCCCACCCGGGGTCACCGGCGAAATGTACGTTTCCGGGGCACAGCTCTCACGCGGCTACCTCGGGCGCACTGCGCTGACGTCGACGCGATTCCTTGCAGATCCCGACGGCCCACTGGGCGCTCGGATGTACCGCACGGGCGATACTGCCCGCTGGAATCGGGACGGCCAGCTCGAATACCTCGGCCGCAGCGACATGCAGGTTCAACTGCACGGCTTCCGAATCGAACTAGGGGAGATCGAATCGGCTCTACTGGCCTGTGAGGGCGTTGCACAGTCCGTCGTATCGGTACGGGACGACGGCGCAGGCGATCGACTCGTCGGATACGTCGTGCCAGAGTCCCAGCGAGTCCTCGATGTGAGCGAGATCCTCGAGGCCGTCGGCGCCGAGCTGACCTCGTACATGGTTCCAGCCGCACTCGTCGTGCTCGCCGAACTGCCACTGACGGCCAATGGAAAACTCGATCGTAAGGCTCTTCCCGCCCCGGACTTCTCGTCTCGGGTCACCCAAAGCCGAGCTCCGGCAAGCGAAGTAGAGCAAAGCCTGGCGACTTTGTTCGCCGAGGTGCTCGGTCTGGACACGGTCGGCGTCGACGACTCCTTCTTCGCTCTCGGCGGCGACAGCATCATGTCGATTCAGCTGGTCTCGCGCGCAAAGGCAGCGGGCCTGGTCATTGCCCCTCGCGACGTATTCGAACGCAAGACCGTCGCCGGACTCGCCGAGGTAGCCGTCCCCGCCGGCGCCTCCGACATAGCCGTTCTGGAAGAACTGCCAGGCGGGGGCGTCGGCAATGTACCCCTGACACCCATCGTGTCGTGGATGCTCGAGCGAAGCGAGGACTTCGGTCGATACACGCAGACTGCATTGCTCCAACTGCCGAAATCGATTTCCGAAGACGTCCTCGAGCAGACCGTGCAGGCTGTACTCGACACTCACGACATGTTGCGGGCACGGCTGTACCGCGATGCCGAAGGAGCCTGGACCGAGACTGTGTCCCCGGTGGGCGCGGTAACGGCCGCATCGGTTCTCCACCGCGTTGCCGTCGACAACGTTGTCGGCGAGGAGTTCTCGTCGTGCGCAGCAGTCGAACTCGACGCTGCGGCCGACCGTCTCGATCCGTCCGAGGGCCGGATGCTTCAAATGGTGTGGTTCGAGACCGAAGCGGGCGACGGGCGACTGCTGGTCGTCGCTCACCACCTCGTCATCGACGGCGTGTCATGGCGAATCCTGGTACCTGATCTTGCGTCCGCCTGGTCGCAGGTTGTCGCGGGCACCGCACCGACGCTCGCCGAGACTGGCACGTCGATGCGTCGATGGGCGACAGGTCTGGTCGATGTCTCGGCGACAAGGACCGACGAGCTTGCGTTGTGGACGGGCATGTTGTCCGGCGAGGACCCACTGATCGGTTCGCGCCCTCTCGACGCCGCAATCGACGTCGACTCCACCGTCGAGAGGATTCGAACGTCGCTGCCGGTCGAGGTGACCGAGCATCTGCTCACGACCGTGCCGGAGGTCTTCCACGGAAGCGTCAACGACGGACTTCTGACGGGGCTTGCGGTGGCCCTGACTGCGTGGCGCGCCGAGCGCGGCACAGCCATCGACGATGCTCTAGTGAGCCTCGAGGGGCACGGCCGCGAAGACGCGGTGGTACCTGGCGCCGATCTGGGCCGAACCGTCGGCTGGTTCACGACTATCTTCCCGGTGCGCCTGAGCCTGACAGACATCGACATCGACGACGTACTGGCTGGTGGACGCGCAGCCGGCGAGGCGATCAAGGCGATCAAGGAACAGTTGTTGTCCATTCCGGATCACGGAATCGGTTACGGAATGTCGAGATACCTCACGGACGAAGGGCGCGCGGCGCTGCGCGAATTCGCTCGTCCACAGGTGAGCTTCAACTATCTCGGACGCTTCGCGACCGGAACGTCGGAGGGGATGGAGGATGTCGGCTGGATTCCGGTGTCCGACACAAACCTTGGAGACGCCCAGAATCCGAATATGCCTGTTCCCGCCCTCCTCGACATCAACGCGGTCACCAACACCACCGCTGCCGGACCGGTCCTCGACGCAACGTTTGCGTTCCCGACAGGTGTGCTCTCCGCAGCCGAAGTCGATCGTCTGATCGAGCTTTGGATTCTGGCGTTGACGGCTCTCACCACCCATGCTGTGACGCCGAACGCTGGCGGATTCACGCCCTCGGACCTCGATCTCGTCGAGGTCGATCAGACGACCATCTCAGCGCTCGAAGATCGTTTTACGACGCTCGACGACGTGTGGTCCATGTCGCCGCTGCAGTCCGGGTTGCTTTTCCACGCGCAGCTTGCCGGCGAAGTCGAGGACGATGACGATCTCGGCGTCGACGCGTACATGGTCCAACTTGGTCTGGAGTTGCGCGGCGAGGTCGATGCGCGGCGTATGAAGGCTGCCGCGCAGACACTGCTGGATCGACACCCGAACCTTCGAGCGGCGTTCGTGCACAACGCACAAGGCGAATCGGTTCAGGTCGTTCAGTCGGATATCGAAGTTCCGTGGGCAGAGGTAGATCTGCGCGAGTTCGACAACGCGGACGAGGCCCTCGATGCGGTACTAGAGGCTGACCGCGCCAAGCGGTTCGTGTTGGACCGGGCACCGCTGCTTCGGTTCACTCTCATCACCAAGGCAGAGGGCGAGTGGCGACTGCTGCTCACCAACCACCACATCGTGCTCGACGGTTGGTCCACTCCTCTGCTGATCAAGGAACTGCTGACGCTGTATGCGACGGCAGGTGACGCTTCGATGTTGCCTCGTGTCCCGGCGTACCGGGATTACCTGACCTGGATGCATCGGCGCAACGCAGATGCATCGCGGGCGGAATGGACCCGTGCATTGGCCGGCGTCGAGGAACCGACGCTGCTGGCAAGCGCCGATCGGGGACGTCAACTCTCCACTACCTCGGTGGAAACCACGCGTTCACTCTCTCGTGAGTCGACTGCTTCGCTGCGTGATTTCGCCGCTCATCGTGGTGCGACTCTCAACACCATCGTGCAGAGCTCATGGGGTGTGGTGCTCGCCGCGCTGGTCGGACGCTCCGACGTCGTCTTCGGAGCGACGGTGTCCGGTCGTCCGCCGGAGGTCCCAGGGATCGAGTCGATGATCGGACTGTTCATCAATACGCTGCCGGTGCGCGTCACTCTCGACCCGGCAGAGCCGATCGGAAATCTCATCGAGCGTGTTCAGGCAGAACAGGCGTCTTTGCTGGACCACCATTACCTCGGCCTCACCGACATCCAACGCGCGGCTGGTCCGGGCATTGCGTTCGATACTCTGACCGTCTTCGAGTCGTACCCGGTGGACCGGGCAGGACTGTCCGAGGAGACCGATATCGCCGGGCTACGTGTGGCAGACGTCCTTGGCGCCGATGCCGCTCATTACCCACTCACCCTCGTCGCCTCCGTCGATGATCAGCTTCATCTGAAGGCGAAGTATCTTCCGGATCTGTTCACCGGCGATGACGTCGACCGCATTATTGCGCGCGTCGAACGAGTCCTGGACACCGTGATTTCCGATTCTCGACGTCCACTGGCCCAAATACAGTTGCTCAGCGACACCGAGCAGGCCGCGCTGGCACCAGTATCCGGCATCGAGGGCGGATCCAGCGCACTGCTTCCGCACATCTTCGAGCGCGTAGCGCACGTTGCTTCGGATCGGACGGCGCTTCGATCAGGCGATCAGACGGTGAGCTACGCAGAACTCGATCGACGATCGTCTCGATTGGCGCGACTGTTGTTGGAGCGCGGGGTCAGTGTCGAATCTTTCGTGGCTCTCGGACTGGCACGATCCATCGAGTCGGTCGTGTCGATATGGGCTGTCGCCAAGACCGGCGCTGCCTTCGTGCCCGTCGACCCCGGATATCCGCGTGATCGCATCGATCACATGCTCAGCGACTCGGGAGCACAATTCGGTATCACGACGCGTGGTCATCTCGACTCGCTAACGGAGACTCTGGTTGCCGGGCGATCCTGGATCGTGTTGGACGACAGTGCAACGGCAGCGGAGCTGGATACGCTGTCCGCGGAGCCATTGCTCGAGAGCGAGCGCGTTCACGGCGTCGGTCTCGACAGCGCTGCCTACGCCATCTACACCTCGGGCTCCACCGGGCTTCCCAAGGGCGTGGTGGTCACGCATACCGGCCTCGAGAACTTCGCGATAGAACAAGCTGAGCGTTACGACGTCACCCCCGACTCCGTGACCCTGCATGTCTCTTCGCCGAGCTTCGACGCGTCGGTACTCGAGTACCTACTCGCCTTCGGTACGGGCGCCACGATGGTGATCGTTCCTCCGACCGTCTACGGCGGAGAAGAGCTGCGGCAGATTTTGTCCGAAGAACAGGTCACGCACGCCTTCATCACCCCGTCCGTGTTGGCCTCGGTGAACCCGGCGGGTCTCGACGCTTTCCAGTACGTCGTAGTCGGCGGCGAGGCGGTGCCCGCCGAACTGGTTGCCAACTGGGCACCAGGGCGTCGACTGTTCAACGGCTATGGACCGACCGAAACAACGATCATGTCCAACATCAGTGGTCCGCTCGACGTCGGTGGATCGCTGTCCATCGGCGGGCCTATCAGAGCGGTCCATGAGGTCGTGCTCGATACGCGTCTGCAGCCGGTACCAATCGGAGTTCCCGGCGAGTTGTACCTCGCCGGCGCCGGCCTCGCTCGCGGCTATCACGAGCGACGCGCACTCACCTCCGAACGCTTCGTCGCGAATCCGTTCGGTGAACCCGGCGAGCGCATGTATCGCACCGGAGACGTCGTACGATGGACTCCCGAGTACACAGTCGAATACATCGGCCGGAGCGACTTCCAGGTCAAGGTTCGCGGATTCCGCATCGAACTCGGTGAGATCGATGCTGTTCTCGCGACGCACCACTCGATCAGTTTCGTGGCTACGCTCGGCGTTGAGTCCGCAACGGGGACAACAGTCCTCGTCGCTTACGTCCGTACCTCAGTAGCAGGACAGTCGGTGGATCATACGGATCTCACCGCGCACGCGGCAGCAAGATTGCCGGGACATATGGTGCCCTCGATCTTTGTACAGCTCGACGAGATTCCGCTTACCCCGGTGGGCAAGCTCGATCGGCGGGCTCTGCCGACACCAGAGTTCGGTTCCGAGGTCGGCGACTATCTGGCCCCGCGGACTGCCTCCGAGACTGTCGTGGCAGCCGCATTCGAAGAAGTACTCGGTGCCGAACGTATAGGCGCCCTGGACAACTTCTTCGATCGCGGCGGCGATTCTCTGTCCGCTACGCGAGTGGTCGCGCGGATCAACGCTGCAGCGCAATCCTCGCTCGGGGTACGGGCAATCTTCGAGTCCCCGACGGTTTCAGCTCTCGCAGCCTTGATCAGCACCTCGACCTCCAGCGCCGCGAGGCCTGTCTTGCGCGCTGCCGTGCGTCCGGAGCAGATTCCGTTGTCGCTGGCGCAGCAGCGGATGTGGTTCATCAACCGTTTCGATCCTGCATCGCCCGCCTACAACGTGCCGCTGGTGGTACGTCTGACGGGCGCGCTCGATATCGCGGCGTTCGAGCTGGCGATAGCCGATCTTCTCGATCGCCACGAATCGTTGCGGACCACCTTCCCCACTGAGGGAGAACTGCCTGAGCAGCGTATTCATCCCGCAAAGGAAGTGCTGCCCAGCGTCGAGGTCACCTCGGTGACCGAGGACGGACTTGCCGGCGCCATCACAGCGGTCGCAGGCCGAGGGTTCGATGTCACCACCGAGATCCCGATTCGTCTGGCTCTCTATCGGGTAGCTGGAACGTCGGAGCCGATGCATGTTCTGGCGGTGGTTGTTCACCACATCGCCGCTGACGGCGCATCGATGGCACCTCTCGCACGAGATGTGATGGTTGCCTACTCCGCTCGGGCTGCGGCACAGGCGCCGCAGTGGGAACCGCTGGCAGTGCAATACGCGGATTACACCCTGTGGCAACGCGATCTTCTCGGCGACGAGAACGACCCAGCGAGTATCGCCAAGCGGCAACTCGACTTCTGGCGTGAGCATCTGCGTAGTGCGCCCGATTTGCTTCCATTGCCCACGGACAGGCAGCGGCCGAATACGCAAAACTTCCACGGCGGTCGTGTGAAGTTCACCGTCGACGCCGGCGTTCACCGGCGGATCGCCGAGTTCGCCCGTACGCGAAACGCAACGATGTTCATGATCGTGCACGCTGCATTCGCCGCGACGCTCGCACGGCTCAGCGGCACCGACGACATTACGATCAGCACCCCTGTGGCAGGACGCGGCGAGGCTGCACTGGACGACCTGATCGGCATGTTCGTCAATACACTCGTGCTGCGAACTGTCATCGACGGCGCAGAGTCGTTCGATTCCTTGCTGGCCCGCATCGTCGATGCGGATCTGGAAGCCTTCGACCACACCGAGATCCCATTCGAACGAGTCGTCGAAGTACTCAATCCCGCTCGCTCGACGTCTTACTCACCGTTGTCGCAGGTCGCGCTGTCTTTCCAGAACAACAGCGAAGCGCGCCTCGAACTGCCCGAGCTGACTGTCGAGGGATACGACTTCGACGTCCCGGTCGCCAAGCAGGACCTTCAGTTGTTGCTATCGGAGTCCTTCGACAGCGCCGGTGAACCGACAGGAATCGACTGCGCATTCGACTATGCAACCGCGTTGTTCGATCCGTCGACGGTGGATATCTTCGCCGAGCGATTCATCCGGATTCTCGATGCGCTCGTGACCGATCCGGCTGCCCCGGTCGGCGACGTCGATATCCTCGCGCCGGCCGAGCGGGCACAGCTCGCTCCAGCACGCGGCGACGAGGGTGCGGCGCCCGCAACGTGGCAGAACATCCTCGCCGTGTCCGCAGCGATCAATCCCGGCGGCACTGCAGTGGAATACGGCGATGTCGGCATCACCTACCGACAACTGGACGAGTGGTCCACCAGGATCGCGAGAATGCTGATCGATTTCGGAGTCGGACCCGAGACATTCGTTGCGCTCGCATTGCCTCGGTCGATCGAGTCCATTCTCTCGATCTGGTCCGTGGTCAAAACTGGGGCAGCATTCCTACCGGTAGATCCGAGCTACCCGCCGGATCGCATCGCGCACATGCTCGACGATTCGCGGGCACCGATTGGGCTGACACTGAGAGCGAATCGCGACGCGCTCCCGGACACGGTTACCTGGCTCGTTCTCGACGATCAAGACTTCACCGCCGACCTCGAGCGGTACCCCGTCCATCAGGTGACGGACGTCGATCGAACTGCCCCGGTGCACTTGGACAATTCGGCATACCTGATTTACACCTCGGGTTCCACCGGACGTCCGAAGGGAGTCGCAGTCGGTCACCGAGGACTGTCAAACCTGGAGCGGGAAGTCATCCGTACTTTCAATCCGACGAGTGCGTCGCGGGTCTCGCATATTGCCTCCCCGAGTTTCGATGCCTCGCTTTACGAGATCACTCTGGCGTTCGTGGCCGGAGCGACCGTCGTCATCGTGCCGCCGACTGTCATCGGTGGCGACGAATTGGCAGATTTGCTCGAACAATCCCAGGTCACTCACACCTTCCTCACGCCGGCGGTGCTCGCATCCATCGAGAGCGGCCGTCTCGCCGATGTCGGCGTTCTGGCAGTCGGAGGCGAAGCGTGTACTCAGGAGCTAGTCGCTCAGTGGGCACCCGGGCGAAAGATGTTCAACGGCTACGGACCTACCGAGACAACCATCCAGGCAAGTGTGGGAGGTCCGCTCGTTTCAGGGCAGGTCATCGACGTCGGTGGCCCGGCGACCGGATTCCGTTTTCTCGTGCTCGATACGAGACTCCGGCCTGTTCCGGTCGGTGTGCCCGGTGAGCTCTACATCTCTGGGCCGGGCACAGCGCGTGGATATGTCGACCGCTTTGCACTTACCTCCGAGCGGTTCATCGCCGATCCCTACGGAGAGCCAGGGGAGCGGATGTACCGGACCGGCGATGTCGTGCGGTGGACCGCCGATCACACCGTCGAATACATTGGACGCAGCGACTTCCAGGTCAAGGTTCGCGGCTTCCGTATCGAACTGGGTGAGATCGATTCGGTTCTCACCGAGCACCCCGCGTTGAGCTTCGCCGCGACGATCGGTCATATCGCGCCATCCGGGGATACCGTTCTCGTATCGTATGTGCTTGTTGCCGAAGGATACTCGGTCGATACAGCGGACCTCACTGATTTTGTCGCTCAGTCGTTACCCCGCCACATGGTGCCGACATCCATCGTCATTCTCGACGAAATTCCACTGACGCCGGTCGGAAAGCTGGATCGCCGCGCCTTGCCGGTGCCCGAACTGACCGCAAAGACAACCGAATTCCGGGCGCCATCGAACCCGACGGAGCAGTCGGTAGTAGACGTATTCGCAGATGTATTGGGCGTCGAACGCGTCGGTGTCGATGACAATTTCTTCGACCTCGGCGGTACGTCACTGGTCGCCACACGGATCGTGCCGGCGCTCGAGGCGGCGACTGGCGTCCGAGTGCCCCTCCAGTCACTGTTCCTCGACCCGACGGCAGCAGGGCTGGCGGCACGACTCGACGAAGGTTCAACAGGGGCGAATGCAGGCCTCGAAAGCGCATTCGGGGTCGTCGTTCCGTTGCGTGCGCAAGGAACGGGAACGCCAGTGTTCTGCATTCACCCAGGCATCGGATTGTCGTGGGGTTACGCAGGAATTGTTCACCACGTGGCGCAAGACCGACCCGTGTACGGCATCCAGCTACCTTCCATCGTGGAAGGTGGACGCTTCGACTCCATCGAGGAGTTGGCGCACCGCTACGTCACCGAGATCCGCGCTGTTCGGCCCGTCGGCCCGTACAACGTTCTCGGCTGGTCTCTGGGTGGCTCCATTGCGCATGCCGTGGCCGTGGAGCTGCGAAAATCGGGATCGGAGGTCGAATCCTTGACGATCATGGACAGCTACATCGTCGACGCCGGCGCCGTGCCGACGGATCGGCTCAGCGTCGAGGAACTTTTAGCTGGACTCGGTCTCGAACTACCGTCCGACAACGCGGCAGCACCGTTGACATATGAGGCTGCCGTTGAGCTTCTGAACAGTTCCTTCGGTCAGGAAACAGGACTGACTCCCGCACATCTCGAACGCATCAACGATGGATTTGCGAACTCGACTGATATCTTGGGCAGATTCACTCCTGATGTATTCGATGGCGATCTACTATTCTTCGCTGCTGGCCAGGGTGCTGGGGACGGAATTGTTCGCGATGCGGCGCAATGGAATCCATTCGTTACCGGAGATGTGCACATTCGTTCGATCAATTGTGCACATAATCAGATGATCGAACCGGAAGTTCTGGCTGAAGTGGGCTCGGAATTGGAAAAATATATCGGTCGATAGACGGCTCAAATGCACTTGAATCCAGTGCTGACGAATATCATTGTTCGGCACGCGAGAATTTTCGTCCAACAACGATCTGAGGATGTCTGTGAAGCGACTGAAATCAATAACGTCTGCGGTAGCAACGGTAGCGGTAGCCGCCGCGGTATCGATCACCATGACCGGTGGAACCGCGTACGCCGATCCCTTGGATTCCGCTGCACTGGGTTCAATCGGCTATGAGACATCGGTGACACCAGAAGGTGCAGTGAGTACTGTTCTCGATGCCGGCGCATTCCGTATCGATAGGTCCGATAACTCCGTCGACGTCGTAGATAGTTTCGGTAGCGTCCTGGCCAGCTTGCCATTGGCTTACTCGGTGAATGGACAAACGTATTCGATTGCGCCTGCACTCGTCGGCGATCGCAATCTACTTCTCACACCCTCACCCGTAGCGTTTACCAACGACGTCGCTGGTCCAGTGAACAAACAAGCTGCGCTGGACAAGGCGATCAACGAGATGGCTATCGGTTATGCGGACGGCGGCGCTATCGGCACAGCAATCGGCGCTGGCCTCGGGTTTGCGATTGGGTGTGTCTCGATCTTCCCCAACTTCATCTCCGGCTGCATCATAGGCACTGCTATCGGAGCAGTGGCAGGCACGATCATCGGCACTGCGAACGCCAACCCGAACGTTCAGCCAGCCGTGTTCGACTACTTCGCTGCCCCCTGACCTGCACGCGAGGAACAATTAAGCCGGGGAAGCACTTGAATGCTTTCCCGGCTTGCCTGTCTCTGAGTCTGCCGCCTATCGGATTTCAGTGGCCGGGCCGGCGAGGGCTCGCCGCATCGATCCAGCTTTGACCATCGTTTCCTCGAACTCTTCATCAGGATCGGACAATGCCACGATCGCACCGCCTACGCCGAAGGTCACCTCGCGGTCGGTAGCGACAATGGTCCTGATCACGATGGAGAAGTCCGCCGTTCCGGTCAGCGAAAAATAGCCGATAGCGCCCGAATACACCCCGCGCGGACCGTCCTCGAGTTTGTCGATGATGGCCATCGTTCGGATCTTTGGAGCACCAGTCATGGATCCGCCCGGAAACGCGGCACTGATGCAGTCCACTGCGGTCATATCGTCTCGAAGTCGACCGCGGACCGTCGAGACGAGTTGATGCACAGGCGCATAGGTCTCCACGTCGAAGAGCTTCGGTACGTGTACCGATCCTGGAACGCAGACCCGCGCAAGGTCGTTGCGTACCAGGTCGACGATCATCAAATTCTCGGCCTTGTCCTTCTCGTTGGCGAGTAGGTCCGCGCGAAGCAGCGCATCGTGCTCGGATGTAGCGCCACGTGGTCGTGTGCCCTTGATCGGCTTCGACTCCGCGATTCGATCCGCATCTATGCGAAGGAACCGCTCCGGCGAAGCGCTCGAGACGGAGAGATCCGCGAACCCCAGATACGCGCTGTACGGCGTCGGATTGATCTCTCGGAGATAAGAATATGTCTCCAAAGAGTCGATCGGCCCGGGAAACGTTGCAGTGTTCGTCAAACACACCTCGTATGTCTCGCCCGACCTGATCTCGGCCAGGCACTGATCGATCAGTCCGAGGTACTTCTTCCGATCGTGGCGCAGTGGCAGTTCCGTGTCCAAGCATGGCGCCGCCAGAAGCGTCTTGGTATCGGTGTTCGGCAGGTTCGATTGTTCTCTCGGACCGACCACCGACAGCGCATGGCAGATCGAGTCGAACCACTGCGTGGTTGCGGGATCGGTGTGATCGACAGTCAGCGCCAGTGCGAATACTTGCCGACCATCGTGATCGAACACCAGGGCTCGGTCTGCGAACACCATCGACGCATCCGGTGTCTGAGCGGTGTGGACTAGTTGACCGCCGACGTCGGCCTTGAGTTCGTAACCCAAATACCCGACATATCCCAGTCCGAACGCGAACGGAAGATCGTGTCGCGGGGGAGTAGCGCGTTGCTTCAACTGCTGATTCAGATAATCGAAGAAGGTCGAATCGATCTCCTCGGTCGAACCGTCGGCCCGCGTCACCTTGACCTGCCGCTCTGCGACTCGGTAGGTAACGTATTCGGCACGAGGCCCGGAGCAGTCACCCATGATCGTGAAGCGCGAACCAGGTTCCAAACCGGCGCTACCATCGAGCCAGAAGCTATTGGGCCCGGCTGCGAATAGCTCCTCGAACACGCGCTGCGTGTCGAATTCGCCGTCGATGCGGTGGCTTTCGATCGAATAGCGCAACTCGTCGGAATTCGGCGTCGACAAAGCCCGTGCCCGTGTCAGATCACGGAAGTTGGCCAACAGTTCGCGACCGTACTGGGTACTGATCGACTCGGGATGAAACTGGACTCCCCACACCGGCCGGGTACGGTGCCTGACACCCATTACGATTCCATCCGTCGTCCACGCGCAAGCTTCGAGTTCCTCGGGCAGAGCGATCACCGTCAACGAGTGATAGCGAACTACCGCGAACGGCGATGGAATGCCCGAGAACAGATCGACGCCGGAGTGGACGACGTCGGAGATCCGGCCGTGCATCGGCGTTGCAGCTAGATCGACGGTTCCGCCCAGTAGTTGGCAGATCGCTTGGTGCCCGAGACAGACCCCGAAAATGGGAAGTTCGGTCTCGAGCACGACTCTCGCGCTGATTCCGAGATCGCGCGAGGTGGTAGGACGGCCTGGCCCCGGTGATATTACGACATTGTCGAACTCGTCAAAATTCAGTACATCCCAGGGTATGTCGTTCTTCACGACAACCGGCGGAACACCGTTGACCTCGGACAGCAGGCTGTAGAGGTTGTAAGTGAATGAATCGTAGTTGTCTACCAACAGTGTCCGCACTGCTATCTCTGCCACCGGTCTACGATCGCCCTGCGGTCGAGTCCGCATCGATAATGACATTCTCGACCCGGCATGCCTCTGAGATCAACAACGTGTAGACCGATCTCAGAAAGTCTTCTGACACTCCGTGTGCTCGGCCGAATTCAAGCGCTCGTTGCTGAACCACATCAACCCGCCCGGGTTGCATCATCGGGATATCGAACTCACTCTTTACACGTGCCACTCGGGAGCACACGTCGATGCGATCTCGAATGGACTCGAGCAATCGAAGATCGATGGCATCGAGTTCATTCCGCAGGGCTGCAAGTCTGATGTTGGGCTCTTCGGTCACGTGTAGCTGTCCCCTCGTTCCGCAGCCGAGGTGCTGCGTAGGTGACCACTGATTCCCATCTGTGGCGACTCTTTATCGTGTCATCATCTTTATCTGTTACCTGTTTTTTCGGATGTTACGTCGGCCACAATGGTTACAGTTCTGAACGGAATTAGCTTGTAGATTGCGAGCAAAACAAATCTGTCGTTCTCATATCGACGCACAATGGCTTATAAACAAACTGGAAGTTCATTTGAGCATAAAAAAACTGCACCGAACGAATGCTTCGAATTCGTTCGGTGCAGTTGCAAGAAATGTGGATATGTCAGGCTCCGCGACGCTTGACTTTCAACAAGTCCATGCGCTCTTTGAGCAGCTCCTCGAGTTCCTCCACGGAACGGCGCTCGAGCAGCATGTCCCAGTGTGTCCGCGGCGGCTTCACCTTCTTGGCTTCTGGAGCGGTGCCCTCGGTGAGGGTTCCCTCCAGTCCGTTGCGGCACGCCCACGTGCCGGGAATCTCTGCCTCGTCGGCGAACGGTACGTCGAACTCTTCACCGTTGTCGCAGCGGTACCGTGCGACGCGCCGAGGCGCGAGATCGTGGTCGCGGTCGGTCTCGTAACTTACTGCGCCGAGACGGCTACCCCGTAGTACGCGATCTGCCATTGTGAAGTCCTCTCCTCGTAGTGCGCGCGATGTGCGCGGGCACGTGCTGCCCATACGCAACTCACAGTTATGACAACGTCTGCACCGTGTCGATCGTTCCCGATCGACACGCGAGAAGTATGTATCAGCGCCAGTCCGAGGTCATTCTACCGTCCCTCACCCGTAGGCTCGGGACCATGCCCTCGTCTTCCCGTCTGTCCTCTCGTCGAGTGCACGCATGCGCGTGGTGCGGCCGTGAGGTCGCTGACGTGGGCACAGGTCGTCGACGCCTCTATTGCCGACAGTCCTGCAGGCAGCGAGCCTACGAACACAGGAGTGCCGTCAAAGGCACGTCGATTCCGCAAGATGCAGTCGTGCTCTCGGCCGATGAAGCGTCCGCGCTGATCGACAGGACCTTCGAAGTCCGATGCGCAGCGGAGGACGTGGCTACTGCGGTTTCCGAAGGAGCAACAGTCGACGAGCTCGCTCTGCTGTGTGATGAACTGATCGTCCGCGCGAAGGATGCTGAACGGCTCCGGTAAACGATTCGTTCTGTAGTGGGCTCTGCGCATGCAATTTTAGGCACCCCGGCAATGCTGTGCACAATGGGTGTCGGTTGCGCGATCGCACAACCGACACGATTGCAAGAAGGAGAAGCATGGCTTTCTGGGACCAATTGAAGGCGAAGGCCACCGAGCTCAACGGGCAACTTCAAACCAAGACAGTTCAGTTCAAGAACAAGGAGTTCGCGAACGGAAGTATGGCGATGTGCGCCCTCATCGCAGCGGCCGACGGCACCATCGATCCCACTGAGCGTCAGAAGACTGCCGCTCTCATCTCCAGCAACGAAGCGCTGAAGGTGTTCCCGGCGGACGAGCTTCGACAGAAGTTCGATTGGTACTGCGACAAGCTCAATGGCGATTTCGATTTCGGCAAGGTCGAAGCAACGGCCACAATCGGCAAGCTGAAAAGCAAGCCGGACCAGGCCCGGGCCGTAATCCAGATCGGCATCATCATCGGCGGCGCTGACGGCAACTTCGACGACGACGAGAAGAACGCAGTCCGTAACGCGTGTTTCGCCGTCGGAATACCGCCGGTCGAATTCGAACTGTGATGAAAACCGAGGGCTAGTTTGTCCGCATGACTGCGGATGAGCCAAGCGGTATCGCAAGTGAAACGGCAAGGTGCGCAACGAGACCCCGACGTGCAGTTGGATCTCGATCGGCTTGCGTTTTGTGCGAGAATCGAGACTCGCACTTCCCAGCATGCAACTGCTGACTGCGTCTCTTCTGACCTTGCCGTTTCACAACAGCTATCCGAGCGGACAGCACAACGGCGGGAACTGACTCCGACCGACGGCACCGTGATGGGTTCACGGTCTCGTCGACCACGGCTGCATCCGGCCTTCAGAGACTTGCGCGTTCAGGCGTGAACAAGCTCAAAAATCGGAACATGTCTCGAGCTCCAGGGCATAATCGACCGATGGCCCTCGCTTCGCACGGACGCTTCGACTACTCGGCAATCACCGATCGCCCACAATTCGAGTGGCCGGGCGGCGCGCGCCTTGCGGTGTACGTCGCGGTCAACTGTGAACACTTTCCCTACGACGATGGCCCACCCGGCCCCGGATTCACCCCAGACATGGATCAACCGAACACCTACAACTGGGGGTGGCGCGAGTATGGCAATCGAGTGGGCGGTTTCCGCATCGCGCAGACATTGGAACGGAGCCGAATTCGGCCCACGCTCCTGGTGAACACCGAAACGTACGAACATGCTCCCGAACTGCTCGACACATTCCGCGAACTGGACGCCGACTTCGTCGCGCACGGCCGCACCAATGCGGTTCAACCGAATCAGCAAAACGAGACCGACGAACGGCACACCATCGACGAGGTCTGTCGCGCGATCGAGCAACACGAGGGAACACCGCCTCGTGGCTGGATGAGTCCCGGTGCCAATCCCAGTCGAGTGACTGAGGATCTGCTGGCGGAGCGCAATTTCGAGTACACACTCGACTGGCCGATCGACGATCAACCGGTTTGGCTTTCTACACGTGGGGGACCGCTGCTCAGCGTTCCGTATCCGCACGAGGTCAACGATTTGCCGGTGTTCGTGCACCATCACGCCTCAGCGGAGGTGTTCGAGCGAATGATCATCGATTCATTCGACGAACTCAAGGACAACTCAGCCGACCAGTCCGTAGTTCTCGCAATTTCGGTCCATACGTTTCTTACCGGCCAGCCGTATCGACTTCGGCGATTCCGTGCGGCCCTCGAACACATGATTGCAAACGCCGACGGCGTCTGGTTCACGACGGCGGGTGCCATCGCCGATCACTACAGGAGCGTCAGCCCTCCGCAGTAGGAGCGAAACCTCGACTATCGCACGGCTACTGTCCGACGCTGGACTACTTCTTCTCAACGCCCCTCGGCGCTGGGAAGCGCTGAATCCACGGCTGTGCCTCCTCCAACTGTGCAGCAAGCCGGAGTAGGTCTCCATCCGATCCGAGCCGACCGACGAATTGCACACCGAGAGGGAGACCGTCCTCGGTCCAGTGCATCGGAACGCTGATGGCTGGGCGGCCTGTGACATTTGCCAACTGCGTATACGGAACCCAGCCGAGACTGTCCTCTACCGCGTCATCGAGCATCCCGGTAAGGTCCATCAACTTCCCACCGCGTACCGCGCTGACAACACGAGCAGCTATATGAATCAACGACGATGTTGCCGTCGCACCAATGCGTGGCGGGGGAGTAGCGAGAGTTGGAGTCAACAAGAAATCGTATTGCTCATGAAATTGCGCCAGCGCTCGAATATATGTTTTCGAATTGTCCAAAGCCACTAGCGCCGGCGTCATTCCAGAGTGGCGTCCAAACTCAGCAAGACCGAGCGTATCGGCTTCGAACGCCGAGTTCTTGGCGCCCGTGCGGGCCTTGATTTCGGTGACCTGCGCATGGACCTGCGCAAACCACACTGCAAGGAAATCGCGGGAGAGCGCCCAGTCGTCGCAGGGAGGGGGAACTTCTTCGACACGATGCCCCAGTTCGCTCAGTAACGTTGCCGTTCGCTCGACAGCAGCAACCGCTTCTGGATGCGGATTCGGATTGACCGCCGACGCCGTCGACCAACCGATACGAAGACCTGACGGCCTGCGATCGAGGTCCTCCACAAACGGTGTCGACGGAAACTGTGCAAGGTATTCGGCGTATGGGTCTGGGGCAACGATCGCGTCGTACAGCGCTGCGCTGTCACGGACCGTCCTGCTCACTACGCCCTGACTGACCATCCCGAACATTGTTTCTCCGGTCTGAGGCCCGTAGGGAGAGAGCCCCCGACTCAGTTTCAAGCCGACGAGACCATTACACGCAGCGGGGATCCGTATCGAACCTCCACCGTCGTTCGCGCCGGCAGCAGGGACGATGCCCGCGGCAACTGCGGCCCCCGAACCGCCTGAGGAGCCACCCGGCGTACGGTCCGGACTCCACGGATTACGGGTGGGGCCCCACAAATCGGGCTCGGTGACCCCCTTGGCTCCGAGTTCAGGGGTGTTGGTCTTGCCGAACACGACGAGCCCTGCATCCAGAAATCTTTGGGTAATCGAGGCGTGTTCGGTAGCAACATATGTCGTGAGCGCACGAGACCCACAGGACGTCGGGTACCCCTTGTATTCCTGCGCAAGATCTTTGATCAGGAAAGGGACACCTGCAAACGAGCCCGCAAGCGACGGATCTGCCGCACGCGCGTCGGCGACGTCGTCCATCCGCGCCACGATCGCATTGAGACCGCCGTCGACTGCGTCCGCGCGCTGTCGTGCGAGAGTCAGCAATTCACCGGCCGTCACGTCGCCTGCTCGAACTAGACGAGCCAACTCCGTCGCATCCAAAGAAACATACTCGGTGAGGTTCACCGTTCCGATGCTATCGGAACGATTCTCCGCCGAATCGGGATCGGCGTTTCCCCCGATAAATATTCAGGCAGCGCACACCGATGCTTACCGGCGCAAACGTACGGCTTTCGTTGCGCACCAGCCCACGGCCGCGGCGACAGCTGTTCGTATCGGAGTCTTGGCGCTGAGGACCAAGTAGGACGTCGACTGCACCGAGGTTCCGTTGATCGTCGTCTCGTAACCCAGACGTAGCGCGAGGCGCTTCGTGCTGCGGATCGCGGCGGGAGTTCGCAGTGATGCGCGCGCGTCGCATAGCACAAGTATTCGGCATCGACTCTGCAGCGAAACTGCGTCGATGACGGCGCTGGCCAGCTGCTCGTCATCAGCGCCCTCGGCTGCGCGCGCCCGCCAGCCGGCCAGTAATCGTCGGTTCGGTGATGCGAGAGTAGTGATGACAATGACCGATTCGGAATGTGATGTCTCGACGTGGGTCGGGCCCGGGTCGGTGGTCGTTGCACACACCCCGCTACCCACGACACGAGCGGGGACAGCCCAGTGTTCGAGAACCAACACGTCCACGCCTCGGTCGGTCAAACCACGAAATATTTCGTCGTGAAGTTCCCCCGAGGCGCCGATCAAGATCGCAGTTTCGTGTGGACATACCGGTAGACCGGGATCTAACGGCTGCTCGGACGAACCGATACCTGAAGTGGTAGTGACTGGCATTGCGCCTCAACTCATTTCGATGCATAGGGCTGTGCTCGACAGCAAGTACATCGGGGTCAGTCGAGGAAAGGAACGCACTC
This sequence comes from Mycobacteriales bacterium, assembly GCA_038242295.1. Classification (GTDB taxonomy): domain Bacteria; phylum Actinomycetota; class Actinomycetes; order Mycobacteriales; family Mycobacteriaceae; genus Rhodococcoides. The sequence goes on from JBBSSG010000013.1 coordinate 19,400, forward strand.
CAGCACAGTCGCGGTGCACTCGTCGCCGTTGGGTAAGTTGTAGCGACGTTCATCGCCCACTTGTGCACCGCGCAGCGCTGTACCCAGCGGGGATCGGGGTGAGCACACCTGCATGGTCCCCGTCTCATGCTCCTCAGGTAACGCCAACAGGAATGTCGCCGTGTCCAACCTGTCGTTGTCGAACATGACCGTCACCGTCGAACCGGGTTGAACCGTGCCATCGCTGACCGTTGTTGTGTTTGCTGTGGACAACAATGTGTGAAGCTGGGCTATCCGACTATCGATACGATCGAGCGTTATCGTCGCCCTGTGATATCCATCGTTGTTGTCCAAGTCGCCGCGACTTCGAGTCTGCGCTACGTCGATGCCGACAGTGCTGCGCTGTCGAATCAACTGCTCGACTTCATCTTGCAGACGATTCCGAGTTTCTGGGCTGATCCAGGCCGATTCCGTGGTTGTCACGATTTTAACCTCGCTTCACATGATGATCGACATATCTCTCGTCGCGCTAAGGTTTACGACAGGTCAGGCGAATTTAGCGGTTCAAGTGTACGGCGCGTTTCAAGCCGCAGCCACGAGCGATGCAAGGCCGAGTTCTGGATATCGTTCTGAAATTGTCCGCCGGGACGGTTTGTCATTCTTTGTCGATAGCGTCAGAATCCACGGCACGGATTCGATCACATTCGTTTCACGAACTGGTTCGAGATCGACTAGTACGCGCTTTGATACGACTTCAAGCTTTTCGCCGGTCAGGCGACCTGTCGGATCCCAAAAGCCGAAGCCGACCTCCCAAATCTGTGGCGGCGAAAACTGCGCTACCTGGTTAGTTCGTTCCCATTGTCGAGACAAAAGTAGAGATTGTGTCTCCTCAAAAAAGAAAGCGTGCTGTACTCGTGCTGGACAAACAGCAGCAACGGCAGAAGTAGCTTGCTCGAGAAAAAGTTGAAATCGATCCGGTGACGCGCATAGCCGAAACCGCATTTCCATCACAGCCGCTTTCACGGTGCACTCACTCCTTTAGGCATCAGACTCAGTTCCCTGGACTCTAGCCCAAAAGAAAATAAAAGCCAGTCAGGTGATTCGTCTTCGGAAAGAGTCTCAAAAACGCAGTGGGACAGTCCACTCGAAACCGATTGCGACCTGCTCCGAGCGGTTGAAGAACTGGTTATTTTGCGTCAAAGAACAATCTCTGATCAGAATCGCCCCATCATGCAGGGCGGTTCGAAAATACTTCACTTGGAAGATTTTCGCCATGCAAGGAACTTGAAATTTGCATGGGCTTTGGCTAGGGGGCTTACCGGCATAGTTGCCGAACGTCAGGTAGCGGGGGAGTTGTCCGCGGCGACGACATGCTCAGTCAGTTCGGCAAAATCCGCCGCGCTGAGGACGCAGTTCAGCCGGGTTCGATCAACGGGGCGCTTACGTGATGGAACTGTAGTCAAGTTCCAACTACAGGGACAGCTCATCAAATCGTCACGTGACGAATTGATGAGCTGTCAGCGGCACACGGGGAGCGGTCAGTAGCTGGACCGCGCCGGCGGAATGGCCTGTAGTTCGGAAGGTGCAGTTTGTATAAGCATGTAGGTGAGATTCCGGAAAATTTTCAGTAGAGAATTCACTGCACGGACGACCATCGGCGCGGAAGTTTTTGCTACCGCGTTTGCGACTTGACCGGCGAGACAGATACGCGGCAGCGGAATCCGGCAGCCTTGCTGAGTAGTACACAGGCAGGAACCCCAGGTCCCGAAATTGCCGATAATCTACATTATGTCAAGTAAAGTTCGTGAAGACGACTCGCTCCTTACTCCCCCTCATTCAATTTTCCCGGCGTACTTCACCCATTGTGTGTCGAGAATGTGCAGATCCTCAGGATGTGCTGCACATCGTGGATTGACTACGTGGATTGACGAACGGCGATGTCGTGCTCGGTCAGGGAGCGACATCACTTGAATCGATGAACCCGTAGCGCTCGTGGGGTCCGATGATGGCTATCTCGAAGAGGCCGGCGCCGGTACGGGTAGTGCCGTCCTCGTAGAGGGTGAATCGGGCGAGGTTATCAACAGGGCACAGCATCTTCTTCCAGGGTTCGATTTCGCAGACCTTCTCGCGCATGCCCTGGACTACCAGGTCGCCTTGCCACATGCCGTGGCGCCAATCTTGTTCGAGACCGTAACCGGTGCCAACCCCGAGGTAGTGCGGGAGCACTGGTTCGCAGTCGACAGAAAGGACGCGATCCGGTTGGCCGGGCGGGCCAGGTCTGCGGAAGTGCAGTGTTCCGGTGGCGAGCTCGCGAGTACCCGAAATGAAGGTCAACTCGTGATCAGGTCGACCCAGCCATTCCGGTTCCCGAGTATGATCCGACCAGACCCGAGTGGCGTCCTCCACTATGCGCCGCCCGTGCCGGTCCTCCTGGATGATTGTGACGATGGTGAAGTCACCGAATTGCATGACCGAATAGATCCAAAAGAAGTTCTGCTCGGCCGCGATTGCGGGATCAGCCTTGCGTCCAGGTGGTTCCGCCTCGCCCACCGGCCGCACGCCCCATGATCGGTCACGATTACCGCGCCACGTGTCCGGAGTAACTGGCAGGATCTCGCCGTCGACTATGAGGGAACCCGCCCACGTCCCGGTTTGAACAAATCGCTGAGTGTCGAAGGTGACCCGCTCGAGTTGCCGATGGAAATGCCTGGCTTCGAGGTTTGCCGGCCCATCGGATTCGAAGACGAGATCGAAACTCAGGTCGGGTGCTTCTGGGCTCGGATCGAGTACGACCCGTAGACGGCGGAGACCCTGGATGATCTCGATGCGCAACGGGCCGACGGACAAGTCCATGCGGTCCTCCCCCAGTGCCCGGGACGCTCGGAAGACGATGTGGTCGTCTCCCCGTCGAAGCACTGCAAAGCCGTCGCACACACCAAGATTGGGATACTGCCCCAGTCCGATAATGAGGAACAGTGGTTCGTCGGCGCCATCCACCCCGGCGTGGCAGTTGAAGTAGTACCGATCGTAGAAATTACGGTCGGATGTGCCGACGCGCCGGATCGGCTCCGCAATCTGGTGCACCGGATAGTCGTCGAGCGGAGACAGGCTCATGGTGTCTTGCCCTTCTCGACGCCAGCCCAGTAGGTGCCGTCGAGCATGGCTTCGAGACTTGGTCGGTGCATGATCATCTCATCGGGATTCTCTGGTAGTGGGGCCTGGCCGAACGCGACGGCGCGGCTCTGCACTCGGAACATGATGACGGCGTGACGAAGGGCCGCATAGAGAGTGTAGAAGTTCAGATCGGCCGATCGGTGGCCAGTCAGTTCCCAGTAGGTACCGGCCACGTCCTCCCGGCGGAGGAAGTCCGGCATGCCAGGCAGCCCGGCCATTTTCGCGAGATCTTCGAAGAACCGGTGGAGGAAAATCAACCAGCCGACGTCGAGCTCCCGTGGACCGAGCGCGGCCATCTCCCAGTCGAGAACTGCTGCTGGCTCGAAGTCCTGATACATGATGTTTCCGATCCGTGCGTCTCCCCAGCACAGCACAGCCGGTCCTTCGACGCTGGGCACATTCGCCTCGATCCAATCGAGTCCTCGTTCGATCAGTGGGGATCGCGGGCCGTCGGTGGTGGCCCACTCGTAGTACCGCCGTTGGCCTGTGACATGCGCGCGCAAAGCCTCCATGCCGGTAACTTCCGTAACACCTTCGATGCCGGCAGGGACCAAGCTGGGACAAGCTCGGTGGGGTTCGGCGGTGGCGTGTAGATCGGCGAGGACCCGGATCGAGGTGCGCTGGAGGCGGGACCGATCCTCTACGGTGGCCTTGGACAGCCAGGATCCGAAGTTGTAGGGCATCAGGTCGGGGGGAACCTGGCCGTCGATTCTCTCCATGACGAAGAACTCGCCGCCGAGAACTTTGGGCGAGGGCTCCGACCAGTACACGCGAGGAATCGGCACCGAGGTGTGCGTCGCGACTGCCCGCATGACTTGGAACTGCTGGTCCATGTCATAGGAGGGGAAGAGCGGCACCCCGGTGGCCGCGGGCGCGATTCTGGCGACCAGCCGGTGCTCGGACCTGCACCCATCTTCGACCCACGAGGCGTCGAAAAGCACTGTCTCATTGGACATCCCGGTTGTGGCTGGAATCTCGGTTGACATAACCTGCGGCTTAGCGCTCTCATCCAGGACAGTCGCGAGCCAGCATTGGAGTCGAGCCTGCAGGACGGCGGGATCACTACGGGACCCGCCCGGTCTGGCGAGTTCGGCAAAATCGGGATTTACTTCCATAGATTCAGAAGTCATGACTACTCCTCGTGGTTCGAGAGCCACTGACGCGCTCGCGCTAGTCGTTACAAGCTGTATCGACTGAGTCATGACAGAATGTAACTAACATCACAGACTGAGCGCAAGGGGTTCGTGGAATGTCGAAGGAACCCGAGGGGCAGCATCGGCTCGGACCACAACGGAACCCGACGATCGACGCTGCGGTACTCGATGCCACACGGCAACTGCTCGCAGACAAGGGCTACGCAGGCACCTCGATCGACGCCATTGCCGCCCTCGCGGGGGTCGGACGACCGACGATTTATCGGCGCTGGCCGTCGAAGGCCCACATCGTCAACGAGGCTGTGTATCCGGTCCTCGATACCGAACTCGGCGCTGACATCGATTCGGAGCTCGGCGCGACAGGCACGATGGCAGACCAGGTCCGCGCGTTGGTAAGAGGTGCGGTCACACTTTTTGCAGCTCCCGCCACCCGAGCCGCCGTCCCTGGACTGATGAGTGATTTACGAAGCGACGGGGCGTTGCGCGAGGTCCTGGTCGTGCGCCAACTCGCTGGCGTTCGCGCGGAATTAAAGCGCCGCATGGACTCTGCGCTCGGACGGGGGGAAATCCGCGCCGGGGTCGACGTAGATACCCTCCTCGACATCCTGGCCGGCGCCGCCATTTTCGCCATGTCCGTCCGAGACGTCGACAATCCAGAGAAGGTCGCAGACGCGCTGGCCGACATCGTGCTTCGCGGTATCCTTCCCGCCGAGCAGGCAGACGGGCCGCGGGACACCGAATAGGGCTCGCCCGGTGGATCGAGGTGCACGGCCACTGGATAACAGATACGACGCGAACTGAGGACAACACAAGAAGCTCCCCTCACAAACTGGTGTCCACCCCCTGCTCGGGGCACGAGAAACTGCTTTTTAGATGCCACGCAAGATAGTCTTTGCGAGTGGTCAGCAACCCAGCATTCAGGATCTCGCGGCTTCGCACTTTGATTGAACACCCACGCACCAGCCCAAACGAGCAGGTCGCCGCGCAGCGCATGTTGGATCGCATTTTCGACAAGGCACGTCCACTCACACATACAGGCCGAAGCACGCGCGTATCGGGCGGCACGCTGGACTCCCCCGTATCGTCGAGATGATCCGAGAAGACATTAGCCTTGCAAACACTGCCTTCTCGACGGAGCCTGAGCTCGGCGATGTAGCGATATGGGATCCCATAGGCGGTGCACCTGCAGAAATAAGCTACGAAGTGGACACGTACTTCGATAGCGAAATCGTCATAACGATCAGCTCGGTGCCCCGAGACTGGGGCTGGCAGCACAATGGAGGGATCGATCTGGTTTCTCCCTCGCTTCAAGCTCTCGTCAACGAACTCGCCGCGATCATGAATGGTTACAACCACGAGGGAGTCGACATCGCGAAGCGGTTCTTTGGAAAAGTCCGAGTCGATGGTGAAACGTTGACGTGGTGACAGGTCGGCAGCGAATCACCAAAGTGCTACCGCCACAATCCGATGCGAGCATGCGTATCAGATGAAGGCGATACTGGTACCTCGAATCACATCGCGCTGCGCCGGGATTGCGATGAGGTGCAAGTTGAAGTGTTCGCGCTCGAGACTCCGGGGTCAATCCACGTCGAGTCACCTTGCTTGTTCAGCCCACTCGATAGCGCATCAGAGTTACCCCGGATGCGAATGCGGTGCATTCAACCCGCCGCAAGGCCTGCGGCGGCGTGCCGTCGAACAAGCGCTCCCCGGACCCACGCGCATACTGGTAAACGAACAACCTGAACTCATCTACAAGGCCTGCCTCGATCAACGCGCGACAAAGACTGATGCTGCCCGTGCAGATGATGTCCGAGCCCTTCATAAGCTTGATCCGTGTTATCTCGTCGATCAACGGGCCGGACAACACCGTCGTGTTGGTCCACTTGGGGTCTGCAAGCGTCGACGAAACCACGTATTTCGCAACCTGATTGAGATGGCGTGTCACCCCAGTCGTGTCATCAGTTTTCGAACTCCAGAAGTCACGCATACCTTCAAAAGTCACCCGCCCGACGAGGAAGCCGTCCGATACGTCACGCTGGGCGGACAGGGCCGAATCCAACTCTGCATCGTCGCCCGCGCGGGTGAACCAATCGTCGGTTGCCTCGATGACTCCGTCAACGGTGATGTTCTGAGTAACAATTACATCGCGCATACCCGCCAGTCTCACCCATCTAAGTCGTACGCGTCGGCACATGAAGCAACAGTCGTGCCGGGAACCCGCTTCAGGGCAAACACCGCCATCTCTAAAAAAACAGGCTGTACTCCCCTGCCCTAATGTAAATCTGCCGTTTGCACTACGAACGATTTGAGGAGAAGTCGGTTAACTCTCCGTCATCGAGGAAGCGGGTATCCTAGGTGTTCCATACCCAGGGCACGCTTGCGCAGCTCCCGCTGAAAACTCGGAAATGACCAAACAATGGCGATCAACAGATCGAAGGTAAACCGCAATTATCGAACCATGGGATGACAACGCACCGGGAGTGATCGAACTGCCCTCGGGTCGGCGCTTTCGCGGGCGGGGTATGAGGAACGATCTGCCGGTCGGCCTTACACCGACTCTCGCGATTCATCTGACGGGCAGTCCGGCTCAGGAGCCGCCTTGGGAGCGATTGTGGGTTCAGTGGCGTGATTTCTGGTTGCCCTCTGTTCCGGCCGCCGCAATACAGGTGCTTCGGCAGGCCTACGACCGTGCGCCTCACGAAAGGGTTGAAATTGCATGTGGCGGAGGGATCGGGCGTACCGGCACTGGGCTTGCCACGCTGTGTCTGTTCGAGGGTATGGAACCCGACGTCGCAGTGGCCTGGGTACGCGAGCATTACCACCACCGGGCCGTTGAGGTGTGCTGGCAACGGGGGTTTATCAGGAGGACTTGGGCGGACCGCTTTTCGCTTTGACGTTGCAGTCGGCTACCTCCCTCGGGGCAGGAACGGTTCGCCTCTCCCCTGATCAGGCCAACCGAACATGATGTGGAGCGCGATCGGGCAGCTACGCCGGTTTTGGAGACCGAAGGCGTGGCAGCCCTGACGAACTCGCGTCGACCCTCTGCCATCTGAAAAGGTCTCGCTGATCGCCATGCAATTGGGTGCCCGACGCATCGAGGCTGCATCCACGTCGCGATCACGACGTGACCTGCGGGCATCAGGAGTCCGGTGGATCGAAGAACGCGGTGGCGATCGACACCCGAGACGCGTATCGCGCTGGTCGGAAATACGAACTCCGCAGCCAGCAGACGACGTCTACTCGGGATTGTCCCGAGTAGACGCACGCGCTAGCGCGTCACAGCTGAATCGAGACGTCGGGACCCATCTCCATCGTCGTCGTGAACTCGTCGTTCTGTAACGTGATCGCCGTGAACTCATCTCGCTTAGCCAGGTCCGGGGCCGTCGTAGCGTGTGCTGCGTCGCTCGTCATAGGGTTAGCCGCTTGCAGCTCCGATTCGGATACGTCGTCGTCGAGTACGTCGACGACGACTCGATCGGCCACGTCTTCCGAAACCGAAGCCTCATCTGCAGCCGACACCTGCCCAACCCAACAGGCTGAAAACGGCGGAACGCCCGAATGGACCCTGCCCGGCGACACCGGCAGCGTCGCAGTCATCGGATCCACCGATACGACGGCTCCCCTTATCGACGTCACCACACCGTTCGGGGTGACCGAGACCCAGGTGCACACCTTGACAGCCGGTAGCGGCCCAATCGTGGCTGACGACGCGACGGTCTCTGTCTGCTACATGGGCGTCAACGGCCGCGACGGTTCGGTATTCGACAGTAGTTACGAACGCGGCGCACCCGTCGACTTCCCGCTCAACGGAGTTGTACCGGGATTTCAAAAAGCCATTGCCGGACAGACAGTCGGATCGAAGGTCGCGGTGGCGATGGCGTCTGCTGACGGCTATCCCGAGGGCCGGCCCTCCGCTGGCATCGAGCAAGGTGACTCCCTCATTTTCGCCATCGAAATCATCTCCGCAAAGTAAATATCGTCCCGTGGGTCTGAAACCTCGCCATGCAAACGTGCATGGCGAGGTCACTGCGTAACTAGAACTCGCGAGCTCTTTGTCCGGCGCGCCGCGACCTGGAGCAGGGTCAGCGCCGCCACAGCGAACGCCTGGGCTAGAACAAAAACCACGCCCCAGCCTGTCAGTCTGCTCCAGCCGATGACAAAGACGAGGCTCGCGGCAACCCAGACGAGGTTGAGGATGATCACGTCCAAAACCATTGCAGGACTTTGACGGACCGATACCCAGGTGACGAAACCGGCCCAGGCCAGCAGGCCGAGGCCGACCACCACCGACAGCATTACGGGCAGCCCCAGCGGGTTTTCGAGCACTTGGTTCAGTGCCACCAGAAGAACTCCGAGGGCACCAGAAGCCACTGCGTCGAGTCTGAAGATACTGCGAATGTCGGTCATATCGTACTCCCTCGGAAGGTCGGTCGTCGGCCAGTCCGGCGACCACGAGCACTACCGTGTCAACGTTGGCGGGCAGAGTCGATTACCTGTGAGGTCATGGTGGACAAGCAGATCCGCTGACAGACTGACCCGATGACGACTACGGCCACTCCCGTCCCGTTCGGCGCACTGCTTCGGCAATGGCGGTCTCACCGACGCGTCAGTCAGCTCGAGCTGTCCAGTCAGGCCGAGGTATCCACCCGTCATCTGAGCTTCGTTGAAACCGGTCGGTCCCAGCCGAGCCGCGAGATGGTGCTCAAGATCTGCGAGCATCTCGATGTGCCCTTGCGAGAGCGCAACCGGATGCTGCTTGCCGCCGGATTCGCACCGGTCTATCCCGAGAACGATCTCGACGCACCGCAAATGGCGGCGGCGCGTATCGCTGTGCGCGAGGTCCTCGAGGCCCACCGGCCCTACCCCGCACTAGCGGTCGACCGAGCTTGGAATGTGGTCGACACCAACCCAGCGGTAGCGGTGCTCACCCAGGTCGTCTCCCCCGCTCTGCTCGCCGACCTGCCGCTCAACGCCCTCCGGCTCACCCTGCATCCCGACGGGATGGCACCGTATATCACCAATCTCAGCCAATGGCGCGCAGCGATCCTTCACGCGTTGCTGCGTAACGCGCGGGCCCGAGCTGATGCCGACATGCTCGCACTGCACGCGGAGCTGCTTTCCTATCCCGGCGGCGAGCCACACAGTGATCGAACGGCCACTGCGCCCGGCGCCATCTATGTGCCCCTGAAACTTCGAATCGGCGAGACCAACCTGTCGTTCCTCGCGATCATTGCCACTTTCGGCACAGCCTTGGACATCACGTTATCCGAGCTCGCCATCGAGTCCTTCTTCCCCGCAGACCCCGCCACCGCGGCCTATCTGCGCGAATACGACCACAAACAGTCCACCTAGCCGCACGTTCACCGGCGGGAAATTTGCAGCCTTTGTCAAAGCGATTCGACCCGGTTCGCCCACTCCAGGATGACGGGATCTTCCAACGATCGGACTACAAGATTTCCGTCGAGATTGTTACCCGGTTGGGAAGGAACCGTGATGAGAAACGCGCCTGCTGCCCGCGCCGCAGCAACTCCGGTAGACGAATCTTCCAGCGCTACACCATCAGCAGGTGATGCAGAAAGCAACTCGAAGGCTCGAAGATAAAGCTCGGGGTCAGGTTTGGCGCGAGCAACTTCGTCGGCGGCCACCGACACCGAGAAGTACTCGGTCATCTCGGCCGCGCGCAACGCAGCATCCAACATCACGCGACGACTGTTCGTAGCCACACCCAACGGAACCCTGCGGCCGAGGACCTCGAGCAGGCGCCGAGCGCCTGGCATCGGTTGGACGTCGACTGCCAACTCGGCCTCCACGCGAGGCAACAACGCGGATTGCAACTCTGGCCCGATGGACGGACGCCCAATGTAGTTGGCCATATTGGCGCATGCGTCTTCTATTGTGCGACCGATCAGGACATCTTTCTCGGCCTGGCCGAAGGCGTAACCGTAGTCGGCAAACAGTGATGCCTCGGCACGCGACCAGCATGTTTCGGTATCCAATAGCAGTCCGTCACAGTCGAACACGATGGCGCTCACATGAGATGGCAGGCGGTTCATGACGCTGAGTGTCACAGGGCCGTGCGGACAGCTGAGGACTGGGTGGGTGCGCAGATGCCTTGCACGCGCGCAAGTAGGGGCCGCAACACCGTCGAAGCGGAGCTGCGGCCCCTATTGGGAGCGTCGGGTCGAGCAAATCGCCGACGCTACCGGAGTCCGTTGAGCTGATCTGGGCTCGAAGGCCGAGGGACCGACGTCGACCTGCGTCAGACTGCCGGTACCTCGAGTGTGGGATTCGGGAAATGCGGCATATTTGTTCTGAAAGACACTGTCACCGGTCCTTCGCCCACATCGATAAATATTCTGGACGGACTGACATACGAGCCCATGAACCGCCAGGATGCCTGTTCAGATGAAATACTGCCGGCTTGACCTGTCGCATGGTTACGCCAATCAGCGGTAAGAGTCACATAGCATTCGTAGCTCGCCGAACCGGTCCATGCGGGGTTGTACATATGGGTTGTGAAATCTGCCTCCATCCTTCCGGGATAAAGGTCATAGCGAGAAACCGCGATATCGACGGTGCCGCCGAGGCATCGCTCAGGTTGCTGCGCAACGGTATAAATCCTCAGTGTGTGGTCATAGAACGTTCCGGGTTCAGCTGCGGCCTGACCTGCACTGCCGAACGCGCTAGCGGTTATCGCCGCGGCCATGGCCGTAGCTCTCATGATTGGTGTTGTTCGCATAGTTCTCCTTGCATCGTGAGCGGTGTGAACGATCGGACGATGAGAATTACTCGTCGTTTTACCACCCATGAGAATACGAGGGCAGTTGGTTTGTAAATGCGGTTTCGTCGATATTGGTGTTCGCCGCGCCCATTGTGTTGTCGAGCTGCGGAGAATATCGGCGGGGCGAGTGCGCTGTCGCTCAATCCCGATGTCGGACAACGTTGACGATAGATCCGTCCGGTGCGCGCACAAGGAATCTGCGGACACCCCACGCTTCGATGGTCAGCGCTTGGACACTCGCTCCGCTTTCCGGCGAAGTAAAGCGAGCAACCCAGCCCAGGTTGAATTCTTCGCAACCGAGACCGAGGTAGTCGAAATGGAAACCTTCGGATTCCTCGATTTTTCCTACCGTAAGATTTGCAATGATCCGCTTGGCCCGCGTATTCGCTCCGATTCGTCGATGTGGGAATCTCCGTCCACATCGGCAATGGATACAACGCCATGCGTCTGCCGAACCATGCTCGGTCGAAAACTGCTGCATCGAAAACTGCTGCAATCGAGTCAATGGGCAATTCGACTTGTTCAACGTTGCGTTCAGTCTTCGGCGGCGCTCTTTCGACGTCGAGCACTCAGCCGGATGAACTTGATTGTTGCAGCGAGCAGCACGGCGAGCCAGCCGACGGCAAGGACACACGCGCCGACCGTCATCGCGGTCGCTGCTTTGTCATCCTCGGCATAGACGTATCCAACAGCCGCCCAGATAGCTGCGACGACGACGAACAAACTCATGGCAGCAAATACCGCTCGCACCGTCCGATTAGTGCGTAAGACCCCGATCATTAGGTACATATGCCCCGGATGCCGTCGGCCGAAACAGACTCCAGCAATGTTCCTGTCGCCACGAGACTCCCCGTAAACTTCCGACTATGGCACTCGATCACGGCGATCCCGGCGACGCACCCTCCACTCCTCCCCCGCTGACGGAAGAAGATCCGGTGCAGCGGTCCACCGCAGCCGAGGAAGCTCGAACGGTGGCCGCGTCGACGAATATTGCCACGCTTGCCACTCTCACTACCGATGGAGACCCGTGGGCGTCGTACGTCACCTACGGATTGATGGGTGGTTCACCGGTGCTGTGTGTCTCCCAAATGGCAGAGCACGGCCGCAATCTGCAGAGAGACCCTCGTGCGAGTGTGTCGATCGTGGCGCCGGAATCGGTCGCCGATCCGCTGGCAGTGTCGCGGGTGACCTTGGCGGGTGTGGTGGAGTCACCATCCGCAGACGAACTAGATGCAGCTCGCGCCGCGCACCTCGCGGCAGTCCCGGCGGCCAAGTATTACGTCGACTACAGCGATTTTTCCTTGTGGATCTTGCGGGTGCACCGGGCTCGGTGGGTCGGCGGGTACGGACGAATGGACTCCGCTTCCGCCGAGGATTATGGGGCAGCGTCCGCTGACCCTGTCTCGCCGCATGCTGCGGGAGCGATAACTCACCTCAACGACGACCATCACGACTCGCTTCTCGCGATGGCGCGAAACCTCGGAGGCTTTCCTGACGCGACCGCAGCGGCGTGTATCTCGGCGGACCGCTACGGTCTCGATCTCAGTGTCACGACTCCGCGAGGAAACGCTACAACGCGTGTCGGCTACGCGACCCCGATCGACGACCTGGCATCTCTTCGAGCAGCAACGGTGGAATTGACACGTCGAGCCAAAGGATGAGTACCGATCACCACTTGTTCACGTGAAGAACCGAATCGATCGGTTCCCTCGCCGCGGGCTTGAATGTCTTGCCGGTGAAATAGGCCGTGGGCATGAGCGCCGCCTGATGGAACACCTGGGGAATGCCCAGTAGGTCGGCGACCTCGGCTTCACGCGAGAGATGCAACGTAGTCCACGCGGTTCCGAGCCCTCGCGCTCGGGCAGCCAAAGAAAAGCTCCACACCGCGGGCATCAAAGATCCCCACAATCCGGCTTGATTGCCGGCGGGTAGTTCTACGGCACCACGAATGCACGGAATGACGAGCACAGGCACCTCACCCATGTGCTCGCCCAGCCAGGCGACACTATCTCCGACGCGGCGCTGCACCACAGACCGTTCGGGGTCATCGGAGAACAGCTTGGCCGCTGACGAACGCGACCGCAGATACTTGTCGACCTCTTCGCGGTAGATTGCGCCGAGTTGAGCACGGAGATCGCGATCGGTCACGACCATCCATTGCCAACCCTGTCGATTCGATCCCGACGGTGCCTGCAGTGCAATCTCCAGGCACTCACGTACCAATTCGACCGGTACGTCTCTGGTCAGGTCGAGGCGTTTGCGAACCGTTCGGGTCGTGGTCAGCAGTTCGTCGGGACTCAGGTCGAGAACAGGAAACGACGTCATTCGTCGAGTCTGCCACCCATGCGCGCGAAATAGGAGCCGGTTTCACCGGTTATTGTTCGGCGATCGAAGCCGGAACAACTCGTCGAATGCAGCAGCACAAGAGGCAACGATTCGATTCCGCTACTGAAACGATCCAGAAGCCGCGACCCCCAGCTCAAGATGAAGAGCGTCAAAGCTGCAAGGAACTCCCGCAGGTCAGCGGATAGATGAATCTGCCCGCCCAGCATAAGTAGTTACCACATGGCAACCTTGCAGAGACGCCCGAAGCAATGGCAGCTACCGTTGTACCTATATGTCAATTTCTAGGGAGCAGGTAATGAGCATCCAACCGGTCGAGTCGAAGCGTCACCGTGTCGTTGTCATCGGTTCTGGATTCGGAGGGCTCTTCGGCGTCAAGGCACTCAGAAAAGCCGATGTCGAGGTCGTCCTCGTGGCGCAGACCACCCACCACCTCTTCCAGCCGTTGTTGTACCAAGTAGCTACCGGCATTCTGTCCGTCGGTGAAATTGCACCCACCACACGCGTCATTTTGCGCAAGCAGAAAAACGCCGAGGTACTTCTAGGTGAAGTTCGTAAGATCGACCTTGACGCAAAGACCGTGACCTCGAAGCTGCTCGATCGGGTCACCGTCACGCATTTCGACAGCCTGATCGTCGCGGCCGGCGCCCAGCAGTCGTATTTCGGCAACGATCATTTTGCCGAGTTCGCTCCAGGGATGAAGACCATCGACGACGCCCTCGAACTCCGAGGCCGCATCCTCGGCGCCTTCGAACAAGCCGAGTTGTCCTACGACCAGGAAGAACGCGACCGATTGATGACGTTCGTCGTCGTCGGCGCAGGCCCTACCGGTGTAGAACTTGCCGGCCAGATCGCCGAGCTCGCCGATCGCACGCTCGACGGCGCATTCCGCAATATCGATCCCCGCGACGCCCGAGTCATCCTCCTCGACGCTGCATCGGCAGTGCTGCCGCCGATGGGTGAAAAATTAGGTAGAAAAGCTGCTGAACGGCTCGAGAAGCTCGGCGTCGAGATTCAGCTCGACGCGATGGTCACCGACCTCGACAACGATGGTCTGACTGTCAAGGACAAGGACGGTTCCACGCGCCGCATCGAAGCCCAGTGCAAAGTGTGGTCTGCAGGAGTTCAGGGCAGCCCTCTCGGTAAGCAGTTGACAGACCAAACCGAGTCCGAGACGGACAGAGCCGGCCGAGTTGTCGTCGAACCGGATCTGACGGTGAAGGGCCATCCCAACGTGTTCGTCGTCGGCGACCTGATGTCGGTGCCAGATGTGCCCGGCATGGCGCAGGGTGCAATTCAAGGGGCGAACTACGCAGCGAAGCAGATCAAAGCGTCACTCGAGGGTGTGGACGTTGCGCAGCGTGAGCCTTTCAAATACTTCGACAAGGGTTCGATGGCTACCGTCTCGCGCTTCAACGCGGTAGCGAAAGTGGGCAAGCTCGAATTCGGCGGCTTCATCGCCTGGGTTATGTGGCTTGCCTTGCACCTGTATTACC